>PMDS01000109.1 GCA_003155655.1 Melioribacter sp. | reverse complement strand
CTCTGAACGGCGGAGTTATAAAGTTAAGGTAAAAATATTTTGGGCTTGGCATAGTTATCAGTTCGGGAAAAGACCTCACCCCTGCCCCTCTCCTTAAAAAAAGGAGAGGGGAAATTTCCTCCGCCGTGAAGAGGCTGTGTGATAATTCGGTTTTTTTAGAAAAATGTTTTGATTTCATTCTAAAAACGAACCCAAAATGTGCTTGACACCCTATTTTCACACAGGCTCTGAACGGCGGAGTTATAAAGTTAAAGTAAAAATATTTTGGGCTTGGCATAGCCATCAGTTTGGGAAAGGCTTTTTTCTTTTTTATTGTTCCAGTTTAATTATTAATTTTCACACAGCCTCTATAGACCACCCCTTTTTTTTCCCTCCTTAAACAAAGGAGGGGAAGTTTTTAGATTATTTTTTTGGCGTTCTTCTTCGGCTTTGTATTCGGCATAATATTTCTTTTTGCTGCCTTCGTAACTATCTATTTGTACCAGCACGCCTTCAAGTTTTCCATTTACCAGCGGTACTCTTTTTGAAGTTTTAAGACCAATTGATTTTCTTAGTACCGGATCACCCATATAAATAAAAGCTTTGGTCCCTTTACATTTCTGTTTTATAAAATCACCCAATTCCGTATATAATTCTTTCACTTCTTCCAATTCGCCCATACGAATGCCATAAGGCGGATTTGTAATAAGTGTTCCGTTTTCAAATTGTTTTACGTGCTGGAACGGATGGCACGCCAATTCAACCGATTCAGTAAATGGGAGCCGCGATAAATTATCTGCAGCTACTTCAATTACTTTTTGAGATTTGTCGCTTCCTTTTATAAGTCCTTTTGGCAGCGGGCGTATTTTCTTATCAGTTTCTTCTTTTAATGTTTCCCATATTTCTTTATTGAAATCCGGCATATAAAAAAATCCAAAATTTGTTCTGAGTGTTTGTGCAGGAATTCTGCAATAATGCATCAATGCCTCGCAAAGAATTGTTCCGGAGCCGCACATGCAGTCCCACAATGTATTTTCACCATCCCACTTGCTTAATCTAATTATTGCAGCGGCAAGAGTTTCCTGCATAGGCGCTTCACCAGCAAGTAATCTATATCCCCTTTTATGAAGCGACTCACCTGAGGTATCAAGGCTAATTACGGCAACGTCCTTTTCTATGTAAAGGTTGAAGCGAACGTCGGGGTTTGTGGTATTTACATCCGGTCTAATACCACCGCTAACTTTTCTGAAATAATCTACAATTCCATCTTTTAAGCATTGGGATGCATACAAAGAATTATTTATAGTACTTTTTGCCACAGATGCTGTAATTGAAAATGTTTTATCAACAGGAAATATTTTCTCCCATTCAATTTTATCTGCAATTTTCAGCAGAGCATTTGTATTTCTGCAAGGGAAGGTAATTAACGGCGCCAGTACACGGGAGGTTAACCGGGAAGTATAATTTATTCTATACAACGAAACAGGGTCTGCTTTAAAATAAATTCCCCTGTATGCAATTTTTGTATCGGCAGCGCCAAGTTCAATCAATTCTTCCTGGCAAATAGTTTCCATCATTCCGGGGACTTGCGCAAAAAAAACATTATCCTTTTGATACTCATACATAATCAGATTCCTTAAATTAAAATTTGCTCACTCACCTTACGCCTAATATAATTAATAATCACGACTTTTAAGTTGCTGAATTATTTGGGCTAAAGCCCTTTTCTTTTTTGTTGTCCTTTGCCTCCGCCGTGAACGGCGGAGTTATAATATTATTAACAACGTTCTTCAGGACGTGGAGTCTAACCAAGTAAAATAATTCTGGGCTTTTTCCAAAGGGATGGCTAAGCCAAGTCCAACTTTTTAAATCCATACTTCCCAATAAACTCATCGTACTCTTCTGTGAAACTTTTTTCTCTATGATGATCTTCCTGATTTTTTATGTAATTTCTAATTAATTCGAAAGAGACAAATTGTATTTTGCCTATTTAATTGTTATCTCGTTTTGTTCCTTGACAATGAAAGAATTTTTCGGTCAAGGAATGGTCCTTGACCGCCGGAGAAAATTTACTTGCTCACCTTACACATAATATAATTAATAGTCACGACTTTTAAGTTGCTGAATTATTTGGGCTAAAGCCCTTTTCTTTTTTGTTGTACTTTGCCTCCGCCGTGAACGGCGGAGTTATAAGTTGACATCTTCATCATGAACGGCGGAGTTATAGGCTTACATCTTCTGTTGTAAATACCGTTTTTGCGTAACGTGAGCTGCACCTATTATTTTAATTGAATTCTTCAACTGAAAATTACTCAAATAAAGCCAAAATAAATATTGCCGGTAATCAGGATGCGGATTGCCTTTTAATCTTTAAATAGTAAAATATTTTTCTTGAAGATGAAAAGAATTTTAGTTAACTAATAGCCGGATGTTTTTTAAGTAGAACGCACCGATTATTAATTCACATAATATATTGGAGGCAAGACATGGAATATATTAACATTTTAGGCCGGATACTTTTCGGCGGATATTTTATTTACTCGGGTTACCATCATTTTAGATTTATGAAAATGATGGTTGGCTATTCACAAAGCAAGAAAATTCCTTTGGCTAACATAGCAGTTCCTGTTACGGGTTTAATGCTGATAGCAGGAGGACTTAGTTACCTGCTTGATTTTCATGTTACATTAGGTTCATTGATATTAATTGCATTCCTTCTTCCAACATCTTTTTTGATGCATAACTTTTGGGCTATTGAAGATCCTATGCAAAAGATGGGCGAGAATGTAAATTTTAATAAAAATATTGCATTAATTGGCGCGTTAATTCTTTTTATTTCTGTCCGCCATTTGGCCGGAGCTATATTATAACTCTACCTTTCATGATAAAGATGTAAGCTAATAACGAAATTATATTTCCATTAAACAAAGAGTTGGGCTTAAGCCCGGAATATATTTACTTGGTTAGACTCCACGTCCTAGAATGTAGTATGACTAAGTATAAAGTTTATAGGCCAAAGCCAAACACTATGATTAATTGTTCCTCGACAATGAAGGATTTTTTCGGTCAAGGAATGGTCCTTGACCGCCGGAGAAAAAACCTTGCACTCATTGGAGCGTTAATACTTTTTATTTCTGTCCGTCATTTGGCTGGGATTATATTATAACTCTGCCTTTCATGATAAAGATGTAAGCTAATAACGAAATTATCTGTCCATTGAACAAAGGGTTGGGCTTGGCATAGCCATCCCTTCGAGAAAAGCCCTTTTCTTGTTGTTGCTCTTTTCCTCCGCCGTGAAGAGAGTGTGTGATAATTAAGATTTTTTGAAAAAATGTTTCGATTTCTTTTTAAAAACAAAACTAAAATTCTCTTGACTCCCTATTTTCACACAGCCTCTAAACGGCGGAGTTATATTACTAACCAAATAAAAAAAAATCAGCCCGTAGATTTTCTGTGTAAAACAGATTTTCTACAGGCTGAAAAATAAAATAAATATATTTTAGTACTTATTAAGCTTTATCTTCAACAAAGTCGCCGGTTTCGCGTTTGCTTTGCCATATTGCCCAGGCAATTGTAGCAACACAAATGACAGCAACAATAATTCCAATAACAATTGATTTACCTGACATAACTCCATATTTCAAAACTAAACCTAAAGTTAATAAGCTAACCATATTCATAACTTTAATCAGAGGATTGATTGCAGGACCAGCTGTATCTTTTAACGGATCACCAACAGTATCTCCGGTTACAGCAGCTTTATGAGCTTCACTTCCTTTACCTCCATAAAGCCCATCTTCAATCATCTTCTTAGCATTATCCCATGCACCGCCAGCGTTAGCCATAAATACTGCAAGCAGCTGACCAACCAAGATCATACCGGCAAGGAATCCACCAAGAGCATAAGGACCTAATACAAATCCAACAAGAATAGGTGTCATTATAGCTAAGAATCCAGGACCAACTAATTCTTTCTGAGCAGTTTGAGTACAAATATTAACTACTCTACCATAGTCAGGTTTCTTAGTACCAGCCCAGATTTCTTTATCGCGGAACTGAATGCGGCATTCGTGAACAATATAAAAAGCAGCACGTCCGACGGCACGAATTAACATTGAACTGAATAAGAAAGGAACAGCGCCGCCAATTAAGAATCCAATAAATACAAGCGGATTAGCAACAGTTAATTTACCTGCTTCTTCTAAATACTGAGTAACAGAGAGTAAATTAATTTTATCTTCGCTTCCCACTGCAATAATTGCAATAAAGCTTGAGAACAATGAAACAGCCGCAATAACTGCCGAACCGATTGCAATACCTTTAGTTTCTGCTTTTGTAGTGTTACCTACTGCATCGAGATCTGCAAGAATTTGTCTAGCATGCTTATAACTACCCGGTTTTTCTTTTTCCATTTCATCTTTATCATAGCCCATTTCACCAATACCATTTGCATTATCTGCTACAGGTCCAAACACATCCATAGATATTGTGTTGCCTGTAAGAGTTAACATACCAATACCAGTCATAGCAACGCCATAAGCAACAAACAACGGCGGAGATCCAGCATAAGTTAAAACCGATAATAAGATTGCAATTGCAATAATTAAAACATTAGCAACAGTACTTTCATAACCAATTGCAAATCCTTGAATTATGTTTGTTGCATGACCTGTTGTACAAGCCTTGGTAAGACTTTTTACAGGTGCGTGACTTGTATGAGTATAATAACTTGTAACTTTATTCAAACCAACAGCGAGGAAAACACCAATCAAGCAGGTAATTGCAGGACGCAAGTCTAAACCCTGAATACCAAAATTAGCAAAGTATGGCAGGTTGTTAGGATCAACTGCCCAGTAGCCTAATTTAGTTAGTTCAGCTAATTTTGCTACACCAAAATATTCCGGTGTAAAGTGTAAGTAGCCAAATCCAAGAAGGAAAAATCCTACAACGCTAATTACCGAACCAATCCAGAAACCTCTGTGAACGCTTTTCAAAGCTGTATCTGAAGTATCATTAGCACCGGCTTTTACAGTGTAAGTAGAGATAATTGATCCTAAAACTCCTATTCCTCGAACAAGCAATGGGAAGATAACTCCTTTATGACCGAATGTTGACATACCAAGAATCATAGCAGCAACAATAGTAACTTCATAGCTTTCAAAAATATCAGCAGCCATACCAGCACAGTCACCAACGTTATCGCCGACATTATCAGCAATAGTTGCAGCGTTGCGCGGATCATCTTCAGGAATATCTTTTTCGATTTTACCAACCAAGTCTGCGCCAACATCAGCAGCTTTTGTATAGATACCGCCGCCAACTCTCATGAATAATGCTAATAAAGTTCCGCCAAATCCAAAGCCAAGCAAAGCTTCATAAGCAAGATCGCCAAATAACAAAAAGATTATTGTTCCGCCTAATAAACCTAAACCATCTGTTAACATACCGGTGATTGTACCAGTTCTGTAGCCAAGCTGCATTGCTTCGCCGTAAC
>PMDS01000118.1 GCA_003155655.1 Melioribacter sp. | reverse complement strand
TAAATTAAAATATTAATGAGAATCTCTGTAATTTTTAGTTACAGAGATCTCATATTCAGCTTTAAGATTAATTATTTAAGAATTCGGAACACAATTCTTCTGTTCATTGCTCTGCCATCTGCTGTCTCGTTATCAGCAATCGGATTGCTTTTTCCGTATCCGACGGTTGAAAGTCTGTTTTCATTTATACCTTTAGAAACAAGATAAGCTTTAACTGTTTGAGCTCTTTCTACTGAAAGTTTTTGGTTGTATTCCACTGTACCGATATAATCGCAATATCCTTCAATCTCTACATTCACACCTTTTTTATCATTTAATAAATCCACAGCTTTATCAAGTACAGGGTAGGATTCCGGTAATAAGTCTGATTTATCGAATGCAAAATTTACACCAATCAGCACCAATCTATCTTCTGAAATTGCTTTAATATATCTATCAACAACAACTTCCTTTGTAATTTCTTTTGGTATGTGCTTAACAATCATAGCTTCAATTCTATCATAGTCTACGTCTTTTACAGGTTTTACTTCCTGAACTATTCCGCCCGGACAAGGTTCGCATGACTTCGATGGATTACCCTGATCGAAATAATATTGTAGACCAAGATTAAGAGTCATATATGCATCACGTCCATTTACTTCTCCTGTAGCAATAGCACCATCCAGCTCTGAATTAAACATTGAATGATAGCCGTACTCTGTCAAGATTTTCCAAGCTGAACTAATAGACCATTCTACGCCACCACCCACATTGAAAGAGAGAGCAGTTTCGGTTGCATCCAAGCTTGTTGTAGCATAATTATTTAACTTTCTTGCAGAAGCTCCAAGGCCGGCAAACAAATAAGGTGAAATTGGTTTACATGGAACCAGATAATAAAGTAAATCCAGGTCACCAGTAATAAGGTTTGTTGATTCAGTAATCAAACTTAGATTTACATTAGTCCATTGTCCTTCAAGATGATTATAACTGCCTTTAAATCTCAAGCCGACATTTTCGGAAAAATTTCTTTGCAATGAAAGAAATCCACCATAGTTAGAGTTAAGCGGTTGTAGATTGACACTGACAAATCTTGGAAATGAACCACCAAAACCGAATGACCAGCTATCGGTTGCTACTTGTGCTTTTGAAATACTAAAACCAACAATTAATAGTAAAGCAAGCATTGTGAAAAAAGTTTTCATTTTAAGTTTCCTTTTTTTATTCCTGAAATATTATTTAACAAAATTTATTTCCAATGTTTTCAAACAGTCTGGCTAAGTGAAAACACACTGTTTGAAAATATTAGGTGAGGAGTACTTTTCTCCTCACCCTAACTTTCAATTATTTTTATTTAATTCTTTCGTTTTCAATTTCGGATCCTTAAAAACAATCGTGTTCTGTTTTCATATTAATTATGGTCTCCTATCAATAGTATTTGTATCCAATGTTACTGCAGCAACACGTGTCAACGCTCTGCCTCGCAATACGGCACCCGTAGTTAATGTGATTGATTGATCTGCAAGGATATTTCCATAAAAGATAGAGTTCGTTCCAAGCGTTGCTGAAGAACCTACTGACCAATAGATGTTTTGCCATTGTGCCCCGCCAGCTAAAACAATACTTGTGCCTGGATCTGTGATGAGTGTAGACCCCATCTTGAATATCCATACTGCATTCGGGTTACCTCCAGCATCAAGAGTTAAAATGCCGTTCGCTCCGGTACCTGAGATACCACTAGTCGATGAGTTAACATAAAGTCCTGGGGCAAGTGTCAAACCGCCAAGTTGCCCTGGTAATGAAATGGCATTTAAAGACCTACTTTGAGCATCACCATAAGCTGCATTCAAAGCGTCTTTTGCAGCATGTACAATTGGATCAGCACTAGTATAAAGTGTTCCTGTTACATTTGCCGCAACAAGCCCATTAATTGTTGCTGTAGGGTATGCACCAACATCACCATACATATGTGTAAGAAGAGCGCCGGTGTTAGTGATTCCGGAACCAGCCAGTATAGCAAAGTTAGCAGCAGATCCGAGGTCTACGGAAGGTGGACCAGTTGGAAGTGCATTAAAGTTCGCAACTAATGTTCTGTTGCCAATTAATAGAAACGTATAACTTGCATTTGTAGATACTGCAACACTGTTTTCAGTCCAGTTGATAAATCCATACCCGGTATTTACTGTAGCTAATACTGTTACTGAAGAACCTACATTAAATGTACCGCCTCCACTTGTAGTTCCGCCTAAAGCCGGAAGTGATGAAAGTGCTACTGTATACTGTACTGAAGATGCCGTGAAGTTTGCTACTAATACTCTATTTCCATTTAGTGTAAACGTATAACTTGCATTTGGAGATACTGAAACTCCGTTTTCTGTCCAGTTTGTAAATGTATATACAGGATTTGCTGTAGCGGTCACTGTTACTGAAGAGCCTGAATTAAATGTACCGCCTCCATTTGCAGTTCCGCCTAAAGCCGGATTAGATGATAGTGCGACTGTATATGTGATTGCAGTGAACTCAGCTTCTAGTATTCTATTTCCACTTAATGTAAAGGAATAACTTGCATTTGAAGATACTGAAGTTCCATTTTCCGTCCAGTTTACAAATCTATATCCGTTATTTGCTGTTGCGGTTACAATTACTGTAGCACCTGAATTAAATGTACCGCCTCCATGTGTCACTCCACCTAAAGCTGGATTTGCTGATAATGTTACTGAATAAGTTACAATAGAGAAGTTTGCTACTAATGTTCTGTTTTTGTTTATTGTAAACGTATAATTTGCATCTGGAGATACTACTACTCCGTTTTCCGTCCAGTTCGTAAATCCATATCCGATATTTGCTGTAGCGGATACAGTTACTGTAGCACCTGCACCAAATGAACCGCCTCCAAGTGCTGTTCCTCCAGCTGCCGGATTTGATGATAAAGTCACTGTATATGGAATCACAGTTGTAAAGCTCCATACATAGTTGCTTGTCATTGAATTGCCTGCAAGATCTTTAGCGCTGGTTGTAATCGTTGCTATATATGTTGTATTTGGAATGAGACTACTTGATGGTGCATACGTTGCTGTCGTACCAATATAACTTACAGTACCAGATACAAATGTTGTACCTTGCATTAATGTAAATGATGAAGTAGTAATAGTCGAAGCATCCATTGTCTTACTAAAAGTCGCTGTAATTTGTTTGTTTACATCCACATTTGTTGCAATATTAAGAGGGTCTGTTGAAATTACTGTAGGTGGAACAACTACCGCAGCCGCACCAGTTGTAAAACTCCAGACATAATTACTTGCTAGAGCATTGCCTGCCAGGTCTTTGCCACCCGTTGTAATCGTGGCTGTGTATATGGTATTTGGTGCAAGATTGCTGGCTGGTGCATAAATGGCTATTACACCTGAGTAAGACACAAAGCCGGATATTGAAGTTGCGCCTTGCATTAAAGTAAATGTTGATGTTGAAATAGTTGTGGCATCCATTGTTTTACTAAAAGTTGCAGCAACTTTCTGGTTGATAGGTACACCCGTTGCGGCACTAGCCGGATCTGTAAAAATTACTGTAGGTGGAGTGATAACTGTTGCTGCACCTGTTGTAAAACTCCATACATAGTTACTAATCATTGAATTGCCTGAAAGATCCATTGCACCGGTTGTAATTGTGGCTGTATATGCTGTATTTGGTAACAAATTGCTAGCTGGTTTAAAAATTGCGGTTGTACCGGAGTAGGATACGAAACCACTGACCGATGTTGTACCTTGCTGTAATAATATAAATGTTGATGTCTGAATAGTTGTTGCATCCATTGGTACACTGAAAGTTGCTGCGATTTTCTGGTTTAAAGGAACACTTATAGCAGCATTAACCGGGTCTGTAAGTGTTACAGTAGGTCGAATTATTGCCACTGCTGCACCTGTTGTAAAGCTCCATACATAATTACTTGCTATTGAATTGCCAGTAAGATCCTTGGCACCTGTTGTAATCGTTACAGTGTATGCAGTATTTGGAGCGAGAATGTTAGCTGGTTTAAAAACAGCAGTTGTACCGGAGTATGATATAAAGCCGGATACTGACGTTGTACCCTGCATTAATATACTAAATGTAGATGACTGAATAGTTGTTGCATCCATCGGCACGCTGAAAGTTGCTGCGATTTTCTGGTTCAAAGGAACACTTGTAGCAGCATTAAGCGGGTCTGTTAGAGTTACAGTAGGTGGAGTAATTGCTGCTGCTGGGCCAGTTGTAAAACTCCAAACATAGTTGTTAGCCAATACACTACCATTAAGATCCATAGCGCCGGTTGTAATCGTGGCAGTATAGATGGTATTTGGTGCAAGATTGGTAGACGGTGAAAATGTAGCCATAGTACCTGAATAAGAAACGGTACCTGATACAAATGATGTACCTTGCATCAAAGTAAATGTTGCCGTTGTAATAGTAGTCGAGTTCATCGCTTCACTGAAATTTGCAGTGATCTTACTGTTGAATGCCACATTTGTTGCGACATTAACAGGTGATGTTGAACTCACTGTTGGTGTAGTACTACTTGGAGGAGAAACAAGCCCCACTCTATCCTCGCAACTAGCCATAATCATGACTAACAGGATTGGTATTAACCAAATTTTAAAATAATTTTTCATTTTGTTCATGATAATTTTCCTCTTTCGTTAATAAAAATAATTTACGCCATTTACTTGTTAAAAAGGTACATAGAAGATTTGAATATTGACATCGGTCAAAAGGATGAAAAATGGACTACATCCTTTGAATGAGACAAACAGCTTTTTAATAATGTCGAGATATAGACAATAAAATAATATCAGATGAATCATTAGAATATTTTTCACAATCCTTTTTGAATTCGTTTAAAAAAAATAACAATGGCAATTTCCAAAATGAGTATGCAGTACTATTTTATTTTTATAGCTTTTACACAATTATTGATCGATATGGAATGATGGTGGTTTACCTGTACTAATGATAATTGTGTAGTGAGTATTCTTTTCGGCAATAAACGATACAGACTCATTCAAGATAATATCTGTCGCGGTAATATTTCCTTCAGAGATTGTTTGATATGCCGTTGTTTGACCGGATTCGATATCATTAATAGTGAATTTATTGCCTCCGGATGTCTGTATATTCAGATTTACTTTGTTCAGCTGTTCGTTTCGAATACGGAATTGAGTTTCTGTATTACGGGAACAACCACTTATGAAGACTAAGAATACTAAACTGAGAATACCGATAAATATGAATTTCATACATGCTCCTAATTAAATTATTTGTTAACAACTGAGATATAGAGACGTTGTCTCAAACTTTTCGTAATTATCATTCTAACAATAAACCGCTTTGGATGTGTGCCCTTCAGATTACTCCATTATATGATGAACATTGATTTTTATTATATAAGAATCGCAATCTTTTTAATTGCCGTATTTTGATAACTGGATTTGCCCTGTTGCTTATACCGCAATAATCCCTTTATGTTATCAATATCTAATTCCAATTAAAAACAACCGTATATTTTTATTATAGAATTTGAGAATAGTGGTAAGGTATATCAATAGAGCAAAGGGATGAAAAAGGGACTACATCTTTTGGGTAATGCAATCCATAATGTTCTTGTACCAAGTGAGATAAAGAAGTGTTGAGAAAAAATTTTGACTATAATATTCGTTTGTCAAAAGCCCCACAGCAGCCAGCTGCTCTTTGCCTTAGCCATAAGTATTCTAAATCCGGCTGAACCTTCTTTCAAATTAACAAAAGTAGAATCGAAACTTTCTGCCCAGGACCGGTCCATTAACAACTTTCCGATTGTTCCATTACCTGATTGTATATTGTTTGTAATCTTAGATAAATAATTTGTGATATTGGATGTATTATCAATAGTTGTTTTTAATGATATCAGAATATCATCCATATTAATTGGCTGGGCTGTTACAATAGTATCGTTGTTCTCTATCTCTAATTTCCCGCCTGTACCCGGACTTATTATTAAAACTTTATTTCCCATAAGTCCTTCCGAGCCAATACTTGCAACAGCATCCTTTTTAATAAATTTTCGAGTGGTTTCATCAATTAGTATATCTACACTGACAGATGTATCACTTACTATTCTAATATTTTCCACAGTTCCCACATTTATTCCTGAAAATCGTACGTTATTCCCTGCTTGAAGTCCGCCAACATCTTTAAATACTCCACTGACTCGAAATGTACTTCTGAATAGTTGCTGCTTTTCTCCAATAAAATATATTGCTAAAATGAATAACACTATTCCCACGGAAATAAATATTCCCAGCCTGATTTTACTACTTACGTTTTTTTTCATTTGATCAACTCTTACATTTTATCTGATGTATTATTCAAAAAATGATCTTACTAGTGTATCCGAAGAATTCTCAAGATCGGCATACGATCCTTCAGCTGCACATTTTCCATCTACCATTACAATGATTCGATTTGCTATTAGTTTGGCACATTCAATATCATGTGTTATAATTATGGATGAAGTATTATATATTTCCTGTACTTGCAGTATAAGGCTGCATATTTCTTTAGATGTGATAGGATCCAATCCGGTCGTTGGTTCATCATAGAGCATTATTTCAGGTTTTAGAATCAACGTTCGGGCAAGGCCTAATCTTTTACGCATTCCGCCTGAAAGTTCTGAGGGCTTCATATCAATAGCATCAGCAAGTCCTACATTTTGCAATGCTTCTTTAACAAGTGAGTCTATTGTTTCTTTAGGAACGGGGTTCATTTGTCTTCTAAGAGGGAATTCAAGATTTTCTCTCACAGTCATTGAATCATATAACGCTGCACTTTGAAAAAGAAAACCTATTTTTTTGCGGATTTCAATTAACTCTTTATCATTTAATTCTGAAATGTTTTGTCCAAGTATAACAAGCTTACCTTCATCAAGATCAATCAATCCCACAATGCATTTTATAAGTACCGACTTGCCCGTTCCGGATTTTCCAAGAATAACAAGGTTTTCTCCTTTATGAATAACTAAATTAATATCATGTAAAACATGATTATTCCCAAAAGATTTCTTAAGATGTTCCATCTCAACAACAACAGAGTTGTTTTGGTTTTTATTATGTTCAATTTTTATGGAAGATGTATTTGCTGCCATTCTTTTTTACTCAATTTAACTTTGAAACAAACTTGTAATTTGCACAGCTATCATATCTATTATAAAAACCATTAAAGATCCGAATACAACAGCTGAGTTTGCTGCTTTTCCAACTCCTTCAGTTCCTTTATTGGAATTGTATCCCTTATAACTTCCTATAAGTCCAATTGCGAATCCAAAGAAAAAAGTTTTGATGAAAGCTGGAAAGAGATCATTAAAACCCAGACTTTGAAATACCTGCGAAAAAAATAAGTACGCACTTACTTTATCTTTTAAATTGATACCTACAAATGAACCTAATAAACCTATAGTATCGGCAAAAACTACCAATAAAGGAAGCATCAATGTTGCAGAAAAGACTCTGGTAACAACAAGATATTTAAATGGATTTGTTCCTGATACACTCATGGCGTCAATTTGCTCTGTTACATTCATTGAAGCAAGTTCTGCTCCAATTCCAGATCCAACTTTTCCAGCAAAAATTAACGCAGTTATAGCCGGCCCTATTTCCCGTATAATTGAAACCGCTACCATAGCAGGTAATAATGATACCGCTCCAAATTTTACCAAAGTAGGTCTTGATTGAATAGTGAGTACAAGCCCAATTATAAATCCTGTTATACCTACTAATGAAAGAGACTTGTAGCCAATTATAAAAGATTGTTTAATCACCTCATTAAACTCATAAGGCGGTTTGATTACTTCTTTGAAAAAGCGTAAAGTAAATATTGTAAGTGAATATACTTCCAAAAAGAATTTTTTAAATACCGAATCAGGAATAGTCTCTGAAAACTGTTTAGTGTTGTTTTCAATTCCCCGAACTTCTCTTTGATTCGACCGGGAAATCATTTTATCCATTTAGTTATATCCTTAAAGATCCAAAATTAGCAATCTACCGGTTGCATATTTTCCAAAAAGCGTTATTATACAAAAGCTCAACTAAGTTGTTGATTGAAGAGCCCTTGGTTCATCTTTTCATTTTTCTTTTCCCTTTTAGCCGCCTTCTTTTCTTTCATTGTTTTTGCCGGTTCTTTCTTTGAACTCTTTTTACTGTCTTGACCTTTGCTCATGATTTTCTCCTTCTTGATTTAGCTTGGAATTAAGAGTGTAAATGGAACATTCAAACTCTTGTAATCAATTTTTGTAATTCTTCTTTACTAAGTCCAAGCTTTACTTTAATGTTTTCCCACATCGCGCCTTTTTTCCCTTCATCATAACGTAAATCATTTTCTGTTAAACTCGGATACTTCTTTTTGAGTTTGGCTTTTTGCTTTTCCCAAGTTTCCTTCATCGTAGGAGTAGAAGGTGTGAATTGCCGTATATTTTCGTTGGTTTTGAATGTCATATATTTAGTCCTCTTCTTTTACTAAAGTCTTAATTAATGATTATATGTAGAATCGAGTTATAGTTCAATCGGGCAAAGGGATGAAAATGGGACTACATCCTTTGTATGATTCCCCCTGTTTTGCATAAATATAATATTCCCTATTTAAAGTTTTTTCCATGGCAAAAATTTTCAAGTGATTGTTTTTGTCAATGTTTAAACCTTAATTAAAATTTGATAGAACTTTTCGCAATGAAGTTACTTTGTTGGAAATCGAGTCATTCAATATTAGTTTAATTGTTTTGTTATGATAATGAAATCCCTATAAGGAAGTACGTACGGTTTTTCATCGACTTTGATTTTAATGTTTGGTTTGTTTTCTTCTACAATAACCGCGACATCCCCGCTTTTGAATTTATATTCCTTATTTGAAGGAATATATTCTTGCCTAAATACTCTTTTCTTTTCCATTTGAGCTCCTATTATTTAAGTTTCGTTTAATCTAAATATTGGTATTTCAAAATGTTTGGATATCTTGTATAAATAAATAGTCCAAAAGGATGAAAAAGGGACTAAATCCTTTGGATGAGTGAATAATCGTAATCACGTAGTATTTTGCAGAAAGGATAACTAGTAAACATCTAATATGTAGAAGGACAAAAAATAGTAAATTGAAAAATGAATTAGGTTATTTATTTGAAAAATAACAAATCAATGCTGCGGCAAAAATGCACTTCACTTTTATTGTTATTGAACCTAAAACATTTGAACATAGATTGAACCTGTAATAACTTCAGTGCCGGGTAAGTGTTAGTATTTTTTAATTCTTGCAGAAAATATTTTAGATTTCGTCTTTACCATTAATTAATCTTTTTTAATTGAACCGTTAAGGAATTTAAATCTCTACAATATTGTTGTCATAATTTCTGCCCAATCCTGGTTTCTAATTCCGAATTATTTATGCAAATAAATGTATTTGCTCCAGTTCGAGGTAATTTTTTATCAGTACTCAAAAAAAATAAATATCAGGCTTTGCTTTTGAATTTTGATTTGATCCAATGAATAAAATCGAATATTATTGGCCCTGAAAATGCACCGATTAACCAAATCCAAAGAAATTGTAATGTTCTTATATTCTCAATTCCTTCAAGTCTGGAATAAAAAACGATTGAGATCACTAACAAACCTAAATTATATTTTCGCATTTTCGAATTCATAACATTCTTCTTTATGTTTATAAAAATGATTTATGTTTTGTGCGCTTAAGAGGATAACATAAAATATAAAGATAAAATGTCCCAAATGAAAAATAATTTTTAGTAAAACAATTTTTCCTACCAGGAAACATTTATAACAAATAATGGTCGCCAAAATACTATCAATAAATTGCGAAATAAGCTGTATCGAATTTTTAATTCTATATTGTTTGTTACAATTCCTGCCAAAAGCCGGTATCTAACACAAGATCTTTGACTCCATTAATTGCAAATTGAATTCCAATGCAGATTAGAAGGAAACCCATAATTCTTGAAAGACTATCAACTCCGTTTATGCCAAGTACCCGGCGCATAAAACCGGCACCACGAAGAACCAGCAATGATACTAATGCTGTAATTATAATTGCAATAACCACACCTATGAAGGCAAAAACCTTATCATAGCCATGGCGTCCATCAATAGAAGAAGAAATTGTAATTACAGTTGCAATAGCACCCGGTCCGCTTAGACTTGGCATCGCTAACGGACTAAAGGAAATATCACGTTTCTGAAGTGCCTCTTGCTTTCCTTCTTGCGTTATATGTTCTTCACCGGGGAATAACATGCGAAATCCTAGAAAACCGATAACCATTCCGTCGGCAATACGAATGCCGGGTATAGAAATTCCGAAAACAACCATTATAAAATGACCGGCTAGAAGAAAAACAACTAAGATTCATGCCATATATAAACATGCTAGAGTAATTTGATGATTACGTTCTTCTTTACTCAGATGAGAACTAATACCTAGAAGAAGAATTGCTGTACTAAAAGGATTGATAATAGGGAGAAGTGTTATGAGTGTAATGAAAACCCATGAGAAGAAACCGGTTATATCTTTCATAAATAATTTCTTCGAATATTGGATAATAAATATTTATAACAAACTAACTATTGCAATAACACCGGAGATAATTATTAGTATACCGGCAATTTTGTTTACCCAACGTAACCCGGTCAAATCCAATTTCTTTTTAAATAGTATAGCACCGGAACTTATCAACAGAAACCATGAACATGAACCAAAAAAAACTCCAACAACAAGAGCAGCAGCAGAAAAATAACTGAGTCCGTTTCCTAAACCAAGTGCGGCAAAAACGGCTAAAAAAGAAAAGATAGTCAAAGGATTTGTAAGTGTTAGAAAAACAGTAGTGAGATATGATCTTAAAATTCCAGAGCTGTTGACGGGAATATTAGGATCAGCAGGTTGAGCACGAAATGTTCTAATTCCAAGAAAAAAAAGTAGCGCTCCTCCAATAAGTCGTATCCAAAGTCTTTGATTAAAAAGAGTATTTGAAATAATCGTTAGCCCAAATGCAGCCACACTGCAGTATAGCAAATCTGCCGTTCCAGCCCCAAGACCTATTATCAATCCGCGTAAACGTCCTTCGGTAAGTGTTTTGCGGATACACATTATTCCCATTGGCCCGACCGGTACCGCCATTGCAAAGCCAATTAAGATACCTTTAAGAAATATAGTTAGTTCCATATTATAATCTTTAAATCAGAGTTTTCAAGTAATTGCCATGTATTCAACATGCTAATTGGTTTATAGTTGTAAATCATTACATTCTTGTGCACAGAGTTATTTCCTTATTTCTGCTAGTTTTTTGAATAAGTCTATTTCCTCTTCGCTTAGATGTTCAGGCAGCAAAATGATAATTCTTACAAGCAGATTTCCAAACTCATTCTTCTTTGCATAGACCGGCATTCCAAGTCCGAGTAGTCTAAGCTCTTTGCCGTTCGGCGTTCCCTTTGGAACATTGACTGTAACTTTACCTTTCATAGTATTAATCTGAGTTTTTCCGCCAAGTATAGCTGTATATAATTCAACAGGAAGGTCACAGTGAAGATCATTTCCTTTTCTATGAAACTGCGGATGTTGTACAATTTTGATTGTAAGATAGAGGTTTCCATTTGGACCACCGTTTACACCACTTCCCCCTTTGCCTGCAATTCTCAACTTTTGCCGGTCTGCAACACCAGATCTGATCGTTACCTTAATCGTTTGATCATTGAGCTGGATTAGGCGTGTAGTACCGTTATATGCTTCTTCAAGTGAAAGAGTTGTCTCAGTTTCAAGATCTTGACCTTTGCTAACAGCGCTTCGTCTTCCCTGCCTCTGACCACTGTGCTGTCCAAACAGCATCTCGAAAAGATCATTGACACCTTCGTCGGTAAATATCGAATCGGAATCATGAGAGCTTGTCCGGTGTTTTTGTCCGCCGCTGCCGCTTGTATACTTCGACCAATCAAATCCACCAGGTTGCGCCCCCGCTTCCTCGTAATGTTTCCAATCAGCACCAAACTGATCGTACTTTTTCCGTTTCACCGGATCGCTAAGTACTTCGTTAGCCTCGTTAATCTCTTTGAATTTTTCTTCAGCTGCTTTATCTCCCTTGGTCTTGTCGGGATGATATTTTTTTGCAAGCATTCGGTATGCTTTCCTGATTTCTCCAGGCGTTGCTGACTTTTCAACCCCTAACTCTTTGTAGTAATCTTTATAGTTCATAATCTAACCGGGTTGTGCTCATTTACGGGCTTTATTACATAGATATTTATCATCCGGAAACTCTTACTTGAGCAGGGCGCAGTAATCCATTATTCCAGAGATATCCGTGACGCAGCTCATCGACAACAGTTCTTGGTTCACTTCCTTCATGTGTTGCCATTGCCACTGCTTCATGCAGATTATGGTCGAATGGCATACCAATACATTCGAAGGGAAGAACTCCTTGCGATTCCAACATCGTAAGAAATTTTTTATGGATGATTTGCAATCCATCTACAGAGGGCAGCTTTGCGCCTTTTGCATATTCTAACACTTTTTCCATATCATCAATTATATCTAATAGGGCAATCATCATTCCCCGTTTACTTTCTTCAGCAATCTTATTGCCGTCACGTTCAATACGTCGGCGATAATTCTTGAAGTCTGCAAGCGTACGGAGATTCCGGTCACGTTCATCTAATAATTCTTCTTTCAGAATCTGAATTTCTGCAACCAAATCCGCCGGCGGCAAAAGGTTTTGTTCGTTCTCGTATATGTCTGATTCCATAATACACCTCTCTTACTGTTTGCCAATTTCAGTTTTATGGACATGGTTTATGATTTTTTCCTTTACCTCTTTTGTCTCTTCGGCTAATTGAGAATATTCTTTTGAAAGCTCGGCTATTTCAACTTCCGTTTTTTCTTCAGCATTCATTACTGCGTTACGTGCTAGTTTGTGCGATGAAACAAGTTCATTCACTTTTAGATGTAGTGAGCCGGAGAAACGGTTAAAAGATTTTTGGATAATAAATAAACTTAAAAAAGTAACACCAAGAATTATATCTCCGATGCTGGAATGAATATCCTGAGCGTAGAACCGCTTGTTAGTGAGCCAGAATATTACGGCGCCTAATGCAAAAATAAATGTGATTGAATTGCCAAGTATATTAGTGGCAATTGATGTTAATTTTTCAAAACCTTTTTCAATATGCTTATATAAATTTTTCATTAGTTCTCACGCAACTTTCACAATTTGTTTACCGATATTATCTCCGTTGAACAAACCAATGAATGCCTTTGGGGTATTCTCCAAACCATCGGTTACGGTTTCCGCATATTTCAATTTTTTTTCCCTTAGCCAGTGTGCCAATTGTATGCTCCCTTCCTCGAAACGGTCTGCATAATTATGCACAAGAAAACCTTTCATAAAAGCAGAATGTGTAAGCAGCAGAGGCTCGATGCGGGGACCTATTGGAGTTTGTATTCCGTTATATAGAGATATTTGTCCGCACAAGCTAATGCGGGCGTGATTGTTTATCAATGAAAGGACTGCGTCAGAGATGTCACCACCCACATTATCAAAATAAATGTCAACGCCGTTTGGACAAGCTTCATTCAATGCTTTCACCAGATTAGAAGTTTTATAATTAATTGCTGCATCGAATCCTAATTCATCAATCAAATATTTTGTTTTCTTGTCAGATCCGGTAATACCAACAACACGGCAACCATGTATCTTTGCGATCTGTCCTACAATTGATCCAACAGCTCCGGCTGCACCGGATATAACGATTGTTTCATTCAGCTTTGGCTTTGCTACATCCAACAATCCGAAATACGCCGTAAGCCCCGGCATACCTAATACCCCCAGAGCAGTACTAACCGGTGCATTTTCCGGATTAATTTTCCGTACCTCTTTCTCGGTGGCAACTGAGTAATCCTGCCAACCGAGATTTCCAATTACATAATTACCTTTGATAATATTATTCGATTTTGATTCTACGACCTCCCCAACAACAGCCCCGTTGAGAACTTCGTTAAGTTGGAAAGGAGGAACATAGGATTTTTTATCATTCATCCTTCCTCTCATGTAGGGATCAACGGATATGAATCGTGTTTTCAATAATAAATGTCCCTCCATCGGTTTAGGCATTTCAGACGTAACTAGTTTGAAACAACTCTCACCCGGTATTCCAATTGGTCTCTCAACTAATATGATTTGCCTGTTGACTTGTTGTAACATTATATCTCCACATTCTTTTATTTATTAGATTATTTGGCGTACAAGGCATAGTCTGTATATCCTTTTTTATCCGGAGTATAAAATGTGTTCATATCAAGATCTTTCGATAACAGCCAGCCATTATTAAATCGTTCAACGAGATCAGGGTTATTAATAAATGGTCTGCCGAATGCAATAAGATTTGCAAACCCGGTTTCTAATTCGCTTTCAGCCCGCTCCATTGTATATCCGCCGCTAAAAATAAGAGTGCGTTCAAATCTATTGCGAATCGCTTTTTTAATATCGAGCGGAACTTCCGGCGCACCCATACCGCTGTGATCTACTAAATGGATATAAAGTATTCCCGTGTCATTCAGCTTTTCAGCAAGATATTTATACGTGTCGACTATTTCGGGGTAGTGAGGCATATCGCTTGCAACACCATAAGGAGATAAACGCAAACCAACCTTATCTATTCCTATTACTTTATTTACTTCTTCAATTATTTCCAGTAGAAAACGGCTACGGTTTTCTATGCTGCCGCCATAGTTATCTTTTCTAATATTACTTATAGGAGACAAAAATTGTTCAATCAAGTAACCATTGGCACCATGTAGTTCTATACCATCAAACCCTGCTTTTATACCGTTAACTGCAGCAGAAACATATTCGCGTTTAGTATGATTTATTTCTTCCCCACTCATTTCTTTCGGGATTGGAAAATCCTGCATCCCGAGAGCATCTGTCCACATCTGTCCGCTGGGTTTAACAGCAGAGGACGAAATAATCACTGCACCTTCAGGCATGTTAGCTTGATGGCTAATACGCCCGGTGTGCATAAGCTGAACAAATATCTTTCCATTTTTAGAATGCACTGCTTCTGTAATTTTCTTCCAACCTTCAACTTGTGCTTCGCTGTAGATTCCGGGGATGCGGCTATAACCCAGTCCATTTGGTGAAGGAGAAGTCCCTTCAGTAATGATAAGTCCTGCAGCAGCACGTTGTTTATAATATTCTGCCATTAGCTGGTTTGGTACATTACCAATTGCACGGGAGCGTGTCATGGGCGCCATTACAATTCTATTTTTAAGTTCAATATTACCCAGTTTATAGGGACTCATTAGTTTAGTATTTCTCATTTTACATTTCCTTCAATTAAATTTATTAATCAATTTCGTAAAGCCTTAAATACAGTATCATCACATCCTAAAAAACAATGAACAAATAAAATTTTGCAACTCTCTAAAGAACTCTTTACAATTTAAAATCCAACCCAAGCAACAAACCTACTGTTAAGTTGTGTGTGGCCTGGCGTTCAGTAGAATAAAAACGAACGGGGGCAGCATTTGGGTAACTAACCATCAAATCTTTCTTCTCTACATCATCAAAACCATAGTCTAACCGTAAGCGCGCTGATAATACCAGACTTGAAGTAATGTTGTAAGCTCCACCCAAAGCCAGCACTCCATTAATTGTTAAGGACTTGTACAAATCTTTCGGTTCAATATTACTATTCGGATAAAAATGATCCTCGCCATTTATTTCCTGGGCAACGCCTTGCAGAAAATTGAACTGTGGCCCAACAAGCAGTGTAAAAAAGAGCGGTTTGGTATTATCAGATGTGAGCGATAACATGATTGGCAGTTTAATATAATTTAATTCAGCTAGAGCCACATAATCTCCTACAATTACAGTATTGTCAAGAATCAATTGTGTACTTACGACTGAACTATAAGTTGCTGCATTAGGAGGGTTGCCATTGAAATGACCTTGAAATGCCTGCCCTTCCCTGGAAAACAAAAGATCAACTGCCAAACCAATATGATTATTAATATTGTAAACAGCTCCAATGCCGCCAGAGAGGTATCCAAAATGACTCTTTAAACCCAATTCATTACCGGCATTATAGTCATTCGAATTTATTAAACCCGTTAATTCAGGATTGTACCGTAACCCGAATTCAATTTGCTGCGCATCCACCTTTAATGAATACACTAATAGCAGTGCGGCAATAAATAAGTAAATTATGATTTTGTCTTTTGAATTTTTCATTTTACTTTTCCTTTTAACAATTATTTATAAAACCAATTTGAAAGCTAATGAGTCATACCTCACATTAATCGAGTTGATTTGTTTTTGCCATTGACCGGCCTGCACTTCGAAGTGATTCGGGACAGTCCAACCTCCCGGTGTGAATTTCAACAAATACAAGTCCGTCTGCTGTGGCTGCCTTGCGCAATGCATCTTCAAGTTCTCCTTCTGTGTGGACATCAAAACCCTGTCCTCCTCCAAATACTTCAGCAAGTTTATGATAATGCCACGGTTGTATATCATTGTAGGAGTGATCAACTATTACCCGTTCAATCGTATACCCATCATTATTGATTAGAAAGATTACCGGCTTAAGATGGTTCCGTATCATAGTTGAGAGATCCTGGCAAGTAACTTGAAATGAACCATCACCTACAAATAGCACTACTTTCCGGTCCTGCGCTGCAATACAAGCACCCAGAGTTGCACCGACTGTATAACCGATCGATCCATAAAAAGTTTGTGCAATAAAGGTCGCTCCTTCCGGCATGAGCATCTCAGAAGCGCTGAAAATGGATACACCTGTTTCCGCAATTACTATTGAGTTGTTTTCTACATAATGACTCATGCGGTCAAAGAAACGTTTGATGGTAATCGGATTTTGCACATCTGGTATGTACTCTTCAGTATGCCTGTGCACACAGCTATTAGAGGCACATTGGATATCCAGTGTTGCGGGGTCCCGTAGCGAAAGCTTTTCCGTCAATCCAAGAATAAAATCATGGAGATTCACGTTCTCATAATAATGGTGTTTGATCTTCACGGAGTTAATATTAGCGCTAATCATCTTTGAGTCGTCGAGGTTTGTTGTGTAACCACCTGTGTTAAAGTCGGTCATCAAATCTCCAAGCTGTAAAATGCAGTCAGCCGAATCCATGCGCTCACGAATATAATCGCGACTCCGGTCCCCCTCAAAGAGTCCGATGAATTGCGGGTGGTGTTCTGAAAGTACTGTCTTACCTAACATCATTGTGACATACGGGAAACCTGTTTTGTCGATAAAACCGGCAAATTCTTTTTGCATCTTGAAACGTATCAACTCCACACCTCCGATTACAACCGGTCTCTTTGCCTTTTTCAACATTCCAAGGGCTTCTTTGATTGCTTCCCCAAGCACTTCATGATTGCTGGGGGCAGGCGTTGGGAAAATAAAAGAGTTGGGTCGATTACATTTCATCATTACTACATCCGAAGGGAAACTAATGTAAACAGGTTTCTGATGATAAAGACATGCCGACAACACTCTGTCGATCTCAGCAGGAGCGGTTTCGCATGAAACAAGCTGAGTTGAGGCAACTGTAATTTTTTCATACATTTTTAAAGGAATCAAATAATCGCCTAATGTATGATGCAACAGCGGTCGTGTGCGGAAATTTATCATAGCAGGCGAACCTGTAATTACAACAACCGGTACTCTTTCAGCAAATGATCCTGCCACACCATTGATGGCGCTCAATTCTCCTACGCCATAAGTTGAGGAAAATGCACCAATACCTCGAATCCGTGCATATCCGTCAGCGGCATATGCTGCATTAAGTTCATTGCAAGTGCCGATATATTTCACATCGCTTTTTAATATCTGGTTGAAGAAACCCAGAACAAAATCTCCCGGTACGCCAAAGATATGATCTATCCCGATCTCTTTTAACCGGGTTAGCAGATATTCTGCAACCGTAATCTCTGAATTTATCATATTACAATACTCTTTTCCCGATGGGTATAAAGTCAAATTTAGTTGAGA
>PMDS01000100.1:16889-37506 GCA_003155655.1 Melioribacter sp. | reverse complement strand
TACCGATGTTCTGCTTATTGTCAATTAAGTACTAGACACTATTTACTGCTTCTTCTTCCACTCTTCATAAACTTTAATTAGAGTTTCCTTTGTAGCTTTTGTGTCAAAAGGAATTTTCATTTCATTCAGATAATTCCATATCTGTTCTTTCTTCCAGGTGATGACTGGTTTTCTGTTTTCTGTATCTTTTAATTTGTCCGAAACCCTTTCACTATTGGATGCAGTTTGGGATGTATCAACAAACTTTGCTGCTTTCAAATCAACCAATCTTGCCGCCTCGGATAAATCCAAAGAGATCACACCGCTAAGTTTGCCTTGCGCATCATAAACTGCTTCAATTATTTCTATTAATACTTTTTTCTCTGGCATTTATAAATTTTATCTTGTTTTAATTTTTTAAAACCCGCTTCTGACTTCTCCACTTCCCTAACACTCTCTCCCATAGCACTCCCTCCCCTTTTACAAAGGGGAGGGCCGGGGAGGGGTTAGTTAATAAACTGTTGCATAAATATTAGCTGCCGGTTCGCAGAATGCCGGTAAAGGATTTGACTGAACCAGTAACCACAAACCGCTGGGGTCCTTTTCTATCCAGTCCTTACTGAAATATTTTCCTACAACTGTTCCGGCTTCAAGATCATCTATACCCCCGTAGAGTAGTCTGTGATCGGCAGTGGGCGATACCATTGCTACAACACCATCAGGAATCAATTGCTGCTGTATGTTATTCTCATCTGTATAAACACCGCTGTAAACAATTATGCGTACGTTTTCTATTGTGCCTTTTTCTTCTGCTCCGGCGGTTAATAAATCCGGACTTGTTTGTATTACTCCAAGATTAATATTGAGTAAATCCAAATAGGTTTTTACTTCATCTGCTGCAATAAACTTTTCATAGGTAGCGGCACTCATAATTGCCACAGTTGGAATTTTTCCCGATGCGTTTTGAGCAATTATCTTCCATGCACGGAAGTTTGCAATAGGAGTGCATGTTGTTGGCGCATCCCATTTTGCTGTTGTAGTTAAAGTTGGTTTATTATCTCCGGGCATTGAGAAATTAATAGACCATGTTCCGTCATCCTGCGCAACTGAATAAGAACCGCTTAAACCTTTGGCGCAGAAATATTCAATTGTTCTGTTGATTGCGTCGAACATATCTTTCTGCTCAACTGCATAGCGCTGTTTTCTTGCATTTAAGATCGGGTCTCCGCCTGTGGGTCCGCCAACAACAAACATTAACGCTCCGGCTCCTCTTGTATAATAAAGATCTTCGGGAGTTAGAAATTTCTTCGGTTTCAACAGCGGCGGTTCAACTGTATTAGATTTTTGTGTTGTGTTTGTCATTAACTTACCCGGATTACCTCTTTTAACCAGGGGCAGAATTTTTTGTCCGCCAACAACAACATCAACCATAACTGTTTTGGTCGCAAAGGTATCCTCTCTTTTAAAAAGAAGGTCTTTAATAAAAGATGGAACCGGCAACATTTGGTTTACAGCTTCTGTTAATGCTGCAAACCCAAATGGATTAACTGTAATGCTCATCTTCTTCTCCTTGCCCGCCGATTGCCGGCAGGACTTTTTTTATGATTAATAACTTTATTATTCTTTTCTTCTTTCGATCTTTCAATCTTTCCATCTTTTCTTTTAGCTAACATTCCCAAAAAATATTGCCGTACCCGCAAAGTCATTTACTGCCTCATCATCAAGACCGGTTAACGCCGCCGTATTAAAATGCCCGCTTGCGTAAGCAGTGGCTTTAACTTCCGTACTTGATGCATCAATGTCTTCGCTTAGAATCAATACTGCAGTTTCACTGCCGTCGGTTTCATCATCATCATAAGCTTTGTATTTACCGCTGCCCGCAGCAATGGTAATATCAAAGCCATCACCTAAAGCGAAAGGAGCGCTGCCTTCCACTATTGTAAATTTTATGTGATTGGTAATTGTTACTCCCGGTGTAGTTGAAACGTCAAAAATTTCAAGCACATTGCCTTTTGGGTCTTCCAATTTTGCTACCGCTTTTTGTGCGGGTACTACAGGACTGGTACCAACCTGAGCAACGGCAGGACGGATAACTCTAATTTTATAAACACCTGCCTGTGCACCGGAAAGAATTGGAGTGATTGAATCAAGTGTTAATGTTCCATCACCTGTATTACCGCCATTTTTTACGGCTTTTGATGTAGCACCTTTTTCGATCTTTCCTAATATTGTTCCGGCTGTAAGAACACCTGCGCCGGGAACAATGCTTACAGGTACAAGCACCCTTGGAAAATCACCTGCAAATAATTGGGACTTACTGTTAGTTTGAGTATTTACTAAATTCATTTTTTTACCTCGTTTATTGATTGTTAAACTCTGTTCAATTACCTCATATCCTTCCCTCTCCTTTCGATTTCCCCCTCCTTTTTTCAAGGAGGGGGATTAAAGGGGGTGGTCGGTGGGGTCAATTATTTTTTATGATTTACAAATCCTGCTATCTCGCTGCCAACTTTTTGATACTCAGTAACGTTCAGGCTGCCGGCATTTTGATGTGTAGCTATTTCACTCAATTCAATTTTATTGGGTATCTGTTTTAATATTTCTTTCAGGTAGTCGTAAGCGTTGAGTTGAATTTTTGCGGATAAATTTTCTCCGGTTGAAAATTCAAGTGTGCCATTTTCTTTTACGGCAAGCAGCAGGGCTGATACTTTTTCCACTTCCGATGGAAGAATCTTTAATTTCATTTCTTCGGATTGGCAGAATGCAAGAACTTCTTTTCTGTTTTGAGAATGACTGCTATCTAAAATTGTTTGGGTGGCAGTTTGTAATTCGGTTTTTGCAGTTACTAGATTTGTCTCCAACTGCTTGTTCTCATTTATCAAAGTTTCAAGTGCAAGCTTTAATTGCAAATCCATTCTGCTTGTATCAACACTGCTGAAATCAATTTTGGCTTTATTATTACTATTTACTGAAGAAGCTGTATTGGAATTTCTTTCTTCAGTGTTAACAGAATCAGACGCAGAAGAATTTTCAATAGCGGAAGATGTATTTCCAATTGACTGCAACTCATTTTCCGGGATTATTCTTTCGGCTTCATCCTTACCCAATTTTTCTGTGTAAGTATTTTTAATGTTTATAAAAATGTTTTTTATGCTGGCTAACGACTGCTCCAAAACTGTGTTTTGGTAAGGTTCAGGTTGATTGCCGTCTTCTTCCATAAATTGCTGTTCTGCATTATCAAACGAAAATTCAATTGAGTTTTCCTTTCCTGCAGAATTATTATGTTGGTTGGCAAACTCGTAAGAACCTAGTCCGTCTACTGCTGGAAGAATTGACGGCGGTAAAAATCCGATTGAACTTAAGGCAAGTGTGTTTTCATCAAGACAAACGCTTCTGCCCGGTAGTTCGCCCTTGTTGACGATTTCTTTAAATTTTTCATCAACTTTTTTTGGGAGCGCAAATAAATATTTCCCCACACGTTTTAGTCTTTCAATTGTTCCAAAACCAAGCTTATCATATTGGGGATGTTCAATAACAAACTGGGGTTCTGTGCTAAGGTCTGTGCCTGCTATTATCAGGTCCAGTTTATTTTCATCAATCTCAACTTGTTTTCCGTTCTTTGCTGTGAACGTACCCGTTTTTAGTATTGGCATCCAGTTAAATTTTTTGCTCATTGTGCTCACTTTTATTAATTGCTATTTCCGTTTGCAACTTAATCAGCAGTTCTTGTAAAACTTTTTGAACCTTTCAAAAAAATATTCGTGCGGTTATTCTCACTCTTATTATTTGCTTTTGCCATGTGCAACTTAGCCGGCAGTTCTTAAAAAACTTTTTGAACCTTTCAAAATAATATTCACGCGCCGGGTATTAGTTTATCATGTAGTTTTTCAACAATCTCAAAATGGCGAGGGTATAATGCTTTCAATGATTATGAACAATACAATAGTTATTAACGTAATTATGTTTTTACCTGCTTTTGTTTTAACAGAACTACAAATGATACAACAGTCATCAGGGACAAATACATTAATTGAAACTGCAATTGCCAACGGCGGAGTTGGTGCCGTTATGTTTACTGTCTGGTGGCTTACATTTAAAAGTATGCAAAGACAGTTCCAATTTGCACTAAAGCAGAATCAGGAGCAGTTCGAAAA
Organism: Melioribacter sp.; assembly: GCA_003155655.1. GTDB lineage: Bacteria > Bacteroidota > Ignavibacteria > Ignavibacteriales > Melioribacteraceae > Fen-1258. The sequence continues at coordinate 33,373 of PMDS01000100.1, read as the reverse complement.
AGCTCTTACACAGGTTGAAAAACAGCATAAGGAAAATCTTGAGCAAAATCTCAGGACGGTTAATTGGTTGATGGATATGATAAAAAAGGAGAATGAGTATAAAGAAATCCTTACTGGCGTATTAACTGAAATGAAAAACGCACTTACTTTTCACATTAACCAACATGGGGAATAATTAAAATGAACCAGGAAAGAGAAAGAGCGCTCGGACAATTTATTGCACTCAAAAAACAAATTTATGAATTGGGTATTAAAGCACAGGTAATGGTTAAAGATATTAACGATGAGACCGACTCGTTTTTATCTGACAAGGATTTTTTATCGATGGATTTTAAGAAGGTTGAAACATTCGCAAAGGAACTTCAGTTTTTACAAAAAGATTTCAAGGAGAAAGCCGGAAGGATGGAACAGCTACAATCAACATACAATTTTTAGTCTAATCCGTTAGCTAACGGACTAAATACTAGATACTTGATACTAAGGACTAACCATGCATAACTACTGGCTCAAGGAAAAAGCAAGAAATATTTATGTTGAAGATGGATTAAGCTTAAGTTCAATAGAGAAAAAACTTGGCCTTTCAATTAATACACTTAAGGACTGGTGTAAAGAGGAGAAATGGATGGAAAAGCGTCAGGCTAGAATAGAACGAACTATAAGTTTAAGGGAACGCCTTGAAAGACTGCTTGAAAACGCCATTTCGAATGCCGAAAGTAATATGGACCCGCAGGCGATCTTTGCTATTGGAAAACTTGTCGCCGCTTTGCGCACAACTTCAAATATTGAATTTGTAGATGACCGCCTGAAAAAAGAATTTGAACAAAAGAAAAAATTTACAAAAGAAAAACTCATTGAACTTGAAAAAGAACTTGGTGTATTATAAACCGTTTTCCTCCCTCTCCTTTTTTCAAGGAGAGGGATAAAAGGGTGAGGTCAGGGAGGGTCGATGGTTCCGTAGCGCTAATAGTTTTTTTTTAGTTGATATAAATAAGTAGTTCTTTAAAATATTGATTGATTGCAATCTCAAAGCAGATTGGATAGAAATGCAGAAAAAAATATCTGTGCGGGGTTACTATTGGCATTAAGTCAGAAGTGACCCCGGGTAGATATTCTTGATGCTTTAAGTATATTAGTCTTTAAGCTTTACATTTTAAGTCAGATTAAGCATATTTATGTATACAGAACAAAAATGTTTCTATTAATTTGGCTGATTAAGGGTATTATTCTAGATACTTGATGAGATAGATGTTTTAGTACGAGCTGAATATTGATAATTTGGGTGAAAATTTTGTTGATTTTTTTGATTAAAAGTTCGTTATATTTCTGTTCAAATTTCTTTCGCCTCAATTTCGATGTATTAAAGTGAATATTTTTATTATAAACAAGTAATAAATTTTTCCGATAATAGTTACAATTATTCTCAATTAAACAAAGAAATGGGTTTCCTACTTCAAAAATCAAAAGAGAATATTAATTCTGCTGTTCTTTTAATTGAGAATAAGCATCATTCATCAAGCGTTCATTGTTCTTATTTTAGTTGTATACAGCTTATGTTACATGTGTTACGTTCTGATTTTAATAAAACAGAAGAAGAAATTGCTCAAGAAAGTTTTGATGGTTCTCGTAATTTGCATGGTTTTCATAATTGGATTCAAAATACTTTTTTCACAGAAGTTGGTAAAAGAGAAAAGGATGGAAGAATTGTTCTTGATTTTTCCTCAAAATTGGGGAACTTAAAAGGGATTAGGATTCGTTCAGATTATGGGATTAATCAAATTGGGGAGAAAGAAGCGTCTAAAGCATTAGAGGGGGCTAAAAGTATTAATCAAATAATAGAAAAAAGGTTTAAAATATGAAATCAATAGATTTTGTTAGAGAGAATATTGATTTACTTGTAACAAAACATCCTAAGATTAAATGCACGTATGAATTCAATAATTTTTCACAGTCGCATTATGTCGAGATTTTACCAAAAGAATATAACCTTCAAAATGATAAGTTCATGAATGATGAAATGGAGATATTAATTAGGTTTATTGAGCAATTTCCATATGAAACATTAACTTTTATTACTGACGACGATTTATATAGTATAGAGGATTCAAATTATATTAAAATAGGTAGTGAATATGTTGATCAGATTATAGAATTTTCATTAAAAAATCTGGCTATTGAAAAATCTCTTCTTACTAAGGGTTTATTCAACATTGAAAACAATAGCGTGAATTATATAATTGATCATTCTTCATATAAACTCGCTGTCAGCAAAACAAATAGTGACTCTAATCAAGAACCATTCTTTGAAGCTGGCGAAAATAATTACACAATGGCAGCATAACAAGAGGTATAGCTATGACTGATGCTGTTAAATATAAAATAGTTAACATTATATTGGTTGATAGCCAATTCTGGAGAAATCAGATTATAGATTACACTTCATCTAATATTAAAAATAATGTGCAAATAGAAACGAGTTTGTCAAAAAATAATGAGATACTATCAGTTTACTTAACTTTGAAGTTTGATTTAACAATTGATGAAAAAGAAGTTATTAAATCAAAAATTGCAATGGTGGGTATTTTTGAATGTACTGAAAATCCAGAACTTCCAGAAGATACTTTTGGTAAAATAAACGCCCCTGCGATAATTTTTCCTTTTGTTAGAGAACATCTAGCATCTATGTCATTAAAAGCAGGAATTGAACCGATTATTTTACCACCAGTTAATTTTGTCCAATTAGCAGAAGCTAAAAAAATCGAAGAAGCAAAAATCGAATAATACATTTAGAATTAATTCTGTTCTTCTTTAACAAAAGTCAGAACCCGTAAAGACAAAAAATACGGATTTCCATCTCATCGAAATGTCTGTTGCTGATATCAAATTCAATTATCACGCACATATTAAAATATTCTTGACATCATTCTGTGAAAAAAGAAAAAATGTAATTAAACTGCGTTAAGGAAAGAGATTCTGCTTATGAGTTATAAGTTTTATATTTGAAAACTTCTTATTGATTTATCCGTAAATCCAAATTGCTGTTTAAAATTATCTAATATAGATTCTTTATCAACATTTGGACATAATATTGGAAAAGTATAATTTTTCTTTATAAAAGTAAGTTTATCAAAAATTGCTTTTAAATTACTTGATGTTAGTTTGTATTTTTCAGAATCCTCTTGATTTTCACAATCAATGATTTTATTCAAATATTCATAATCACTTGTTGGAAGCGATGGTGTAATAAAACATACTTTACCATTTTCGATTAAAGGACCATTTCCAGTTGCACTTAAATATACAGTAATTTCATCACTTTCCGCTCTTCCAGCATAATCACGGATATGTTTTTTTAGAAGTTCATACATTTTAAAAATACTTTGATTTTTCAATTTAAGAGTAAAGTCAGGTCAATACATTCCATGCTCTGATAAGTGCAAAGAAAAGGTGTCAAAAAATTGTTTCCAGACTACTAATTCAATAGCCTTTTTTAATTCAAGTACACAATCTATTAATTGAATTTTATCTAAGCTTCTGAGTAATGTTTCAGATTTTTCAAGATACTCAGATAATTTATTATGGAAATCATCCATGTTCATTTAGCAACCTCAACTATATAATTAATAATTTCTATATTAATATAAGTAACCAATGGTAATTTGTCATTAATCCATCTCTCTTTATGTGGTTGGTGTTTATCTAATTATAGACCCTGCATTTCTATCCTCAGCTTTTCAGGCTTCAATCAAGCAAATAAAATTAGTTGAAACAAAAACTTATGCCATTAATAACTTTTCTCCCATATCAAAAAAGATGGATTACCAATCCCTCGCAATTTGCAATCTGCGAAAAAAGCAGACGGGTTGGCATTACCTACGCGGAAGCGTACCGGGTTACGCGCGATCTTGCTTCCAAGAACGTAAAGAATAACAAGGTATGGTTTTCCTCTGCCGATCTTTCGGCATCGGAAGAGTTTATAGATTATGTTGGCTTCTTTGCCACTTACTTGAACACAGCCGCAAAATATATTGGTGAAGTTGTTATTGATAAGGAAAGAGATATTACCGCACAGCGTGTACGTTTCAGCAACGGCTGCGAGTGCAATGCAATATCATCCAACCCAACGCGCTTCCGTTCAAAAGGCGGGGACGTTATTCTTGATGAGTTCGCTCATCACCGCGATCAGGATAAAATGTTTACAGCGTCCAAGCCTTCAATGATGTGGGGCAACCGGGTGAGAATCATATCCACACATAACGGAGATGATTCTTTTTTCAATAAGCTGGTTAAGGAAGTTCAGAAAGGCGAAGCAGGCACAATGAAAAACTGGACTCCCTTCAAAATTACAATTGATGACGCGATCAAAGAAGGACTTGTAGACAAGATATTGGGACACAAAGCATCTAAGAATGAAATAAAAACATTTTTGGAAGATGCTTTTTCGGGAATGACGCAGGAGGCAATTGATGAAGAGTTCCACTGTATACCAAATTCAAGTTCTATAAATCATGTGCTGGCTCTTGAATTAATAACCGCAGTGGAAAGAGATAATATACTGGACGAAACTTTATCCGGCATCAAAGGCGATATTTACGTTGGTATGGACGTGGGAAGATTCAACAACCCTTCAGTTATATGGGTTCTTGAAAAACTTGGAGAGCTTTTATACACAAGAAAAGTTATCTGCATGAAGAATACACCATGGGCTCAGCAGAGGGAACAGCTCAACAGTGTCTTATCACATCCAAATTTTAGAAGGTGTTGTATTGATAATTCGGCAATGGGAACAGAACTGTTTGAGAACGCACAGCAGACTTACGGCTCAATGAAAGTTGAAGGAATAAAATTTACAGCATCCGTAAAAGATTCATTGGTCAGTTACTTAATAATGATGGTAGAAGACAGAAAAGTTTTAATACCACGCAGTAAAACAATAAGAGAAGATTTTTACTCATTGAAAGGAATAAAAACTGCATCAGGTAATACAAGGTACGAAACTGATTCAGCTTATGCGGAAGATGACACGCATGCTGATCACTTCTGGGCTTTTGCTCTTGCATTGGAAGCAGCCAAAACATATTCCGGTCCTTTGATTATTACTTCCACTGCAAGAAAACAGATGAGCGCTATTTTAGCTAAATACTAAATACTTATAAACTTAGAATAGAGGTTAAAATGAATAAGGGATTATATGTAAATCCAACAACGTTTGTTGCGCTTAATCAGTTAAGCACAAATCTGACAAGCGAAGTTGCAACACGCCAGTTTGCTCTTGGCGGCTATTCAGGCTTTTTTAATTACCTGCCCGACCCAGACCCAATATTAAGAAAGCTGAACATGGATCAATCCGTTTACAAAGACCTGCGCAGCGATGAGCAGGTTGGCTCTTTAATAGCACGCAGAAAAAATTTAACCAAAAGTCTGGACTGGGAAATTGAACAGGGAGAAGCATCTGAAAAAGAAGTTCAACTTTGCCAATATGCATTAACTTTGCTTGCAGATAAAAAAAATAAAGTGAAGGATCTAATATCGCAATCTCTTAATCCAATTTTTTACGGTTACTCAGTTTTTGAAGTTGTATGGAGCCAGGTGGATGGCGCATGGCTGCCCGTTAAACTTCAGGAAAAACCCCGCGAATGGTTCCAGTTCGATTCTGAGAATACTTTGCGCTTCTGCACTTATTATGATTGGAACGGTGTGCCCGTTGTGGGAGAAAATATTGACGGCAAGTACGCGTACAAATTTATTCTTCTTCAGAACGAGCCGGAGTATGATAATCCTTACGGTGATAAGGCTTTAAGCCGCTGTTTTTGGCCGGTAACATTCAAGCGCGGTGGAATGAAATTATTTTCTGATTTTATTGAGCGCTTTGGTATGCCTTTTATTTACGGCAAGCTGCCGCGCGGCGCAAAGAAGGAAGATCACGATTCACTTTTCAGCCAGCTTGTAAATTTTATTTCCGGTGCGGTCGGCACAGGTCCTGATGATTCCTCAGTTCAAATTCTTGAAACTAAAGTCACCAATCCCGGAGATTTACACGAAAAATATTTGAGCCGGTGTGATAACGCAATTGCAAAAGCTTTACTTACAAATGCTCTTTCAGTTGAACATCAAAGTATTGGTTCACGCGCGTCAACAGAAACAGGTGCTTCAACAATTGAAGGCAATCTCTCAAAAGAAGACCGCGACTTCCCCACCGAACTTTTTAACCAGCTCTTCAAATGGATTGTTGATATAAACATAGGCAGCAAAAAATATCCAACGTTCAAACCATTCCAGCTTGAATATGTTAACAAGGATAAATCCGAACGGGATAAAAATCTTAAAGAAGTTGGAGTTGCATTCACCAAAAAATATTTTATAGAAAATTACAACCTGCAGGATGATGATTTTGAAATCTATAATCCCTCCCTTTCTTCCTCCCCTTTCAAAAATGGGAGGGTTGGGGTAGGGTTGGAGGGGTGATGCCAGAAAATTATTCAAAGCAAATAGACGCCCTCTTCCAGCGGCTAAAAGATAAAACCTCACCCTCGCTTTCTTTGATGGAAAAGATCGCGGGACATCTAAAAGGTAACATCCGCGATAATTTAGAGAGCGAAGGCAAGGGTTCTCCAATTCCCTGGGCGGCGCTTAACCCTAAATACGCAAAGCAGAAAGCAAGAATGGGCATGGTGCAGAAAATATTAACAGCAACCGGCGCAATGGAGCGGTCGCTGTATCAGCGCGCGACTGAAACAGAAGCTTACGCAGGGACAAACAAAGTGCAGGCGCCGCTTCTAAATTTTGGCGGAACCGTAACACGCTTTTCATCAAGCAAGACTAGCAAAAGTAAGTTCAGCAAGAATAGAAAAGTAACCGCCAACAAAAAAAGTTTTTCCAGTCGGCAGTATACAACCATCTATCCCCCGCGTCCGTTTATGTACTTAACGGATTATTATAGGGAGATGATTGAGATGGATATAAAAAATTATGTAAGAAGAGAAACGTGAAAAAGAAAGGTGCAATTAGCAATTAGATACTAGCTATTAGTCATTTGTGCCTTTGTGTCCGCGGCAGCAGATTGTGGCAAATCCCGTAACCAATTACGTAACTCAACGGTTGCCACCAAGGTACTAAGACACTATTTAATAAATGCTTGAAAATTTTGCTTCACTCTTCGTGCCTCTGTGACTCTGTGGTGAATCCTGTTAACTTTTAAAACCTAATAAGATGCTGCAAAGTCACTAAGACACAATGAATGGGTACAAATATTTACAATCACTTAAATAAATATCTCACTCTTGTAAACTTGATTAGAGATAATATGTAAAACCCGGCAATACAGTATGAAATTATAAATGACCACAGCACTATTCTTGTTTTCGCACTGCCCCATTCTTGTAATCTTGTATCAACATTTGGAATATGACCCGTATTAATAACCGGGATTATTAGAAGAAACAAGATTTCAATTATCAGACCAACAATTAATATCTTTCTCCACTTTTCAGAAAGTTTCAGTACATAAAATGACGACATGACCAGTATAATTCCAATAATAATTTGTAATATACTTTGAAACAGGTAAAGTCTTGGATTTAAAAAATTAGCCAGACTATCTTGCGGGACAGAGTGAAGATTAATTTGAGATTTCAAAAAAACAGCTATGCCAATCAAACCAAAAATAAAACCAAGAAAAGATAATACAATAATGTTCCACGTAAATGTTTTTACCGCTCTTTGATCTTTAATAAGTTGTAATGTTTCTTCCATAATATTTCCCCATCAAAATGTACATATGTAAAATAAGATAATTGAAACATAAATTAAACAGCCATAATTACTTTACAATGACAAGATGTCTTTAAAAACCAATTCACCCTCTTTCCCTCTCACTGCGTATTGTGTTCTTGTGGCATATCCCGTAATCAATTACGAAACTCAACGGGAGACACCAATGCACTAAGACACTATTTAATAAATGTTTGATATTTTTGCTTCACTCTTCGTGCTTCTGTGTCCGCCGCGGACTGTGGTGAATCCTGTTGACTTTTAAAACCTAAAAAGTTGCTACAAAGACACACGGACATTGATTTCCGGAATGGATTTTTTTTCATTCTCCATTCTCAATTCTCCATTCTCAATTTTCTAAAGTTATTACCAACTTGCCACTTACGTGTCCTGCTTCTAAATAATACATAGCCTCTTTAATCTCGCTGAACTTGTATTGCTTATCTATAACCGAATTTAATTTTCCATTCAGCATTAAACTAATAAGAAATTTTAAATCATTGCTGTTCGGCTTTGCTAAAAATGTTTTCATCTTCTGGTTTACAAATAATGAAAACACGGAAGGTGCCAATGCACCAAATATAGGACCAAAAAATCCCCTGTCATTTACAGAGCCGCCGCCGTTACCTACATAGACTCCGCTCTTATTCAATATTTTTTTGTACTGCCAAAGCGAATGGTTGCCTATATTATCAATACTTACATCATAACTCTTTCCGTTTTTTGTAAAGTTTTCATTTGTGTAATCAATAACATAGTCCGCACCGAGTGAACGCACAAGCTCAACATTTTTTGTACTGCATACGCCTGTTACCTCGGCGCCGTTATACTTTGCAATCTGCACAGCAAATGTACCCACTCCGCCTGATGCGCCATTGATAAGCACTCTTTGACCCTGTTTAATTTGCGCAACATCCCTGAGCCCTTGTAATGCAGTTAGACCGGCGATAGGCAATGCTGCTGCCTGTTCAAAAGTGATCCTGGCATCTTTGAAAGCAATTGCACCATCTTGACGAACAGTAATGTACTCAGCTAATGATCCGTGCTTTGTTCCAAATACATCATCACCAATTTTAAATTGATTTACGTTTTTGCCAACTGCTTCAACCTTTCCTGCAAAATCGGCGCCGATAAGTTTGTTCTTTGGTTTTGAAAGACCGGACATAATTCGCATAAGGTAAGGAATACCTCTTAGGAAATGCCAATCAAGCGGATTGAGTGCAACAGCACAAACTTTTACCAGCACTTCATCATCACCACAAACCGGTTTTTCAATTTCTTCAAATTCAAGAATTTCAGGCGGTCCGTATTTGCTGCGTACAATTGCTTTCATAAGAATCCTTCATAATTGAGAACCTGCCTACGTTTACAACTTCGGCAGGCAAGTTGAGAATGTGGTCATTCGACAAGCTCAGGATAAAAATTGAGAATATATTCTAATTTACTTTTTACAAATCATTCATGCAACTCGATCTTGCTTTGCTGGCCTAAGTGCCAGTTCTAGTATATTCAGTTTCCTCAGGCATATCTGTTATACTTTCAAAGAAAAGACGGTAACCGTCGGGATCTGATATACCAGTAACCCACATACCGTTTCCAACGAATGGTTTCTTTGGCTGTATTCCCCGGGTTATTACTTCTTTGTAAATTGCTATGGCATCTTTACACTGAAAGTTTATTGAAACGCCCTCGCCGGGTTTTCCTTTTGGCGCCCAGGAATTCTTTCCTTCTTTCCGAAACTCCTGCAGCATTACTGCCGCGCCCCCAAGCTGAAGCCAGCACCAAAGCAGTTTGCCATCCTCAATCCATTTATTTGTGATGGTGAAGCCAAGTCCGTCAATATAAAAATTCAGTGACTCTTCCATATTCGATACTGAAAATAACGGAACAGCCTGTTGTACGTTTGGTTCATCGTTTATATTTGAGTTCATTCTGCATTTACACAGTTAGTTTTTAATGAGCAAAGGTAGTTGGTGTAATCAAATTTTTTTTATTTTACCGGTTTGTAATTATGCATGGCAAATCTGCTCCATCCTTTTTTGTTTTTGCTTTCTACAGCCCAGTAAAAACCATCTTCTTCATCCGGCCAGTAGATCATACGTGCAATACCGGCGGGCATCTGCGCTTCAAAGCCAACTGCCTCGGGATGCACGTCCGTTACATCTGTTAATATTCCTGTTGAATTTTTTCCATCTGATGTAAAAGACCAGAATGCTACTTCCCCCTTTAGGTTTAATCCAATAAGTGCATGTTCTTTGTACACTCCCTTGCTAAAATTCCATTCTGCATTTAACTGGATATATTTTCCGCCAAGTGTTTCTTCAAAACTGCGCGTACATGAGACCGGTCCTAACGGCGACGAAGCTTCAGCTTTCCAACTACCAATCAAAGGTGAAAGAAATCCAAGTTTGCCTCTTCCTTTTTTCCATTGGTTTGAATTTTTTGCCACGACTTTTTCCTTTCATTTTTCTTTATTACTCTGTCTCTTTGTTACTCTGTTACTTTGTTGCTCTGTTTCTTTGTCACTTTGTTGCTCTGTTTCTTTGTCACTTTGTTGCTCTGTTTCTTTGTTACTTTGTACCTTTGTTCCTCCAAGATCTATCCTTGGCTCCCAGGTACTTTAGAGATTACCAAGTAATAAATTGTACCTGAAGCCGCAATAGCAATACCTTAAATCATATTTATAATTACTGTTGTTCAGTCAATTTTGGGATATACAAATCCGGTACTTTCTTCCTTCACTTTTATGGGCCGGACTTCAATTCTGGCGCTTGTACCAAATTCAAATTCAGGATTTGCTTTAGCAATGGCAATAGCTTCATCTATATCTTCAGCTAAAATGTGATAATATCCTACCTGCACTTCTTTAGTTTCATTGAAAGGCTTTTCCTGCCATTTACCATTGCTGCCCGAAATGATAACTCCCTGCCTAGCAAGCGGTTGAGCTTCAATTAATTTTTTTTCATTCTTCATATTTTTTATATAGACTTCACATTTATTAAGGAACTGCTTCTGTTGTTCCGATGACAACTTTGTAAAATTGTCATTTTCATTTCTGATAATTAACAAAAACTCTTTCATAATTTTTTCCTTTCTGATTACGAACAGGTGTTAAATGGTCAGATCTAATTTTTTTTATTTATTTTTTGTGTCTTTGTGCCCTTATGGCAATAAAAACACACTAAGAAACTAATTCGCCTGGGTAGATTGTTTGCCTTTCTCAATTCTCAATTCTCCATTCTCAATTTTTACTCCGCGTCTGTCTCCGTTAGCTAACGGATAACCTATCAAAGGGCTCAAATCGTATTACTTTTGCTGGGGCAGATTGTGCCTCTGTGCCTCTGTGGTGCATCCTGCAGCCTTTTAAGACCTAACTGGAGCCACGAAGGCACTAAGACACTATTTAATAAACGTCTTATACAAATTTATTCAGCAAGGTAAGCACTACGCCGCCGAATTGTTCTGCATTAGAGACAATACTATTTATTTTATTATTTCTATCTTCTGCAGATTTTACAATTTTCATTAGATCGAATAATTTTTGAACATCTGCAGGGGCAGGAAACATTTGCTCAATTTCATCATTTGTTAAGTGAGTTATGGAAGATATCATAGTTGATAATTTTGAGTCGGTATTATCAGATGCGGTTTGAATGGCTCCATTCAAATCATTTCCAAATTTATCCCAATCTACCGGCATTTTATTTTCCTCCTTTTAATGAGTTTTTTAAATCTTTAAGTTTATTAACATATACTAAAGCTGAATTAACTTTATCACTGACATCTTTTCCGCCTTTTAATAAATCACTCATTCCATCATCAACTTTGTCAATTACATTGTTAATAGCATCATCTTTTATACCTAACATATTTAAATACCGCTGCCTGTTTTCATCAACTTTGGCGGCAGAAATCAGAAAGCTGGTTAATGTATTATTTATGCTTATTGCTAGTGAATACTCATCTCTTATTTTCTGTTCAATTGTTATTTCCAGATCATCCAGAGGTTGAACTAATTCAAGACGTTTTTGATTTATTTTATCCTGTAATTTGGGTCCAACCATTGTTAGAAATTTTAACCGGTCTGCTTTATTATTTTCGCTGACAATAGTATCCCACGCTGCCTGAATTGCGGGCTGTGAAAAGAGCTCATTTGCAAAAGTAGGCACCCACTCATTTTGAATAAATTTATCAACTTCATTTCTCTTAAGGGAAAAATAATTATGCAGGAGATTAATATTCGATGTTTCAAAAGCTGATATTCTATTTCCTAATTCTTCCGACAGCTGGGGCGCTTCTGATGGGATGCTGGCACAACCATAGAATAAAAATAAAAAAACAAAATATTTTAAGTATCTCATACAACCTCTTTTTTATTTTGTAAATACACCTAACTACATTACTCCTAACCAGTATTTACTTCGTTATACAGGGTATGCCGTAAACCGGGAACAGCAATGCCGGTTAACTATAGCAAATTTATTTTATACTTGTCTAACGTTTTTTGCAGGAATTTTGTTCAATTATTTCATCTAGCTAATCAAAACCCTCATGTTATATAAATAGAGTATTTTGGATTCGGATTATTCGTGAGGGTTATTGTAAAATTAAAATAATGAAAATTGCTGTGAGATGGTATAGGCTGCTAACAGTTACCAGAAGTTAGGGCGGCGCTGCCCGCGTCTATTTCTTCAGTAAGCAATATAACGCTGTTTATCCGCCAAGACCGTTTATGTACTTGACGGATTATTATAGGGAGATGATTGTAAGGGATATAAAGAGTTTTATAAAGGAGTGAAAGAGTAAGTGATGATATATTCTATGGTTCGTATTTAAAAAAATCCAATATTTCTTCTTTGCTTGCAATTTCAGGTTCTTGTTTACCAGTTTCTTTCCGCTCGATTTTTAATAATTCATTGTGGAGCCATTCAAAGTCCTCCCAAATCGTTTTGTCTTTTTCTTCAATTCTTTCATTAATAATATAATCTTTACCATAAGACCAATAATTGTGAACCCAAAAATAAAATGTACTCCATACAATTTTTTTATTTAGTGCACGATGCCTTACCAAATAACCAACGGTTTCAAAAAAATCAAATACATCTTCAGCATCAGTAAATTTATTTTTCATTTTTTTATTAAAAATCGTACGAGAAACCTTCAAACGGATTTTTTTAAAATCAGGATTATTAAATTTATCATCAAATTTAAGTACCAAATCAAGATTCATTGAAAACTTTGAACGCCATATCTGGTAAAAAAGACCTATTACAGCTACTAGAACACCGAGCGCTGGAACAATTGTAATTAAATTTTTCATTATATTTTTTTCCCCTGTGGCGTCAAAACTTAAGTATTAGCATTATAAGAAATCACTGTTTCGTAAGAACATAATATACAAGTGATTGAGTTTTAAATTGTTTCAATAATTTGAAATTCAGCAAATGTCCACATAATACTTCTTCTAAAGAATCCGGATTATAAAAATTCACACAGCTAAGTATTATATTTTCATATTGAATATCGTTAATAACTGCTTCTTTGTAATTTGTTACCAAAGTTCTAGTGTTTTTTATTTGACTAAAAGAATCTTCTTCAACTTGATAAATATTAGTACGATCATAAGAAATTCCTAATCTTTCTAAAGGACTGAAACTTAATCCCAACTGATCTTCTTCATTACCGCCTAATTCTAATGAAGTTGTTTGACATCTAACTTCCAATAAAAACATATCGCCAGTACGCATTACGCTTTTTATTGTTTGAAGAAATGTTAATTCGTTTTGAATATTGCCAAGAGTATTTCCCAAAAAAACAAACAAATTGGGTTCGGAACGATAATCGAACACAGGTCTAAAATCCGATAATTTATCAAATTCTGAGTGCACAGCCTTAATTTTTATTTTACCTCTTATGTGTTCATCTGATATAATAGTCTGTATCGCATTGCTAAGCATCCTGTGACTGACATCAACGGGGTAATAGAAAATTTCGGATTGGATATTAATTTTTGACAAGAGCGAGGATAATAGCACACAATCTTTTTGTCCATTACCTGGGCCTAAACTAATATAATCAGGATTAGTTTTGATAAATTTATCTCCCATAGTTTGAAAAATTTCACTACTATGGGAATCTAAAAAATTAATTGATTCAATAAATACTTTATACAGTGGATCTGAAGAAAGTTTTAACCAGTGGAGAGTTCCATTTTCAGTTTTATATGACTGGAAACATGAAATCATTCCTCCGCTCTGTATTTCTTTCTGAATCTGTCGTTCAACTGATTGATTAGTTGTAACAATGTTAGCTGTTGAATCAAAAATGTCTTTGAAAATTTCTCCGCGAATAAGTTTTGCAACTATTTTCTTTTCGAGGTGTAGTGAGAAAGCACGGGTATTTTTAACCCAATTATTAAATTCTTGTTCTAGCTTAGGGAGGTCACGTACATTATATAGAAGATGTCGTAAATGCTTTGTATCAAAAGGAAGCTCTTCAACTTTTTGAGTAAGGATTATCATTTCTTTTCGAAGTGTATTTGCAATACCAGATTCATAATAAACATTTGGATTTTGATCGGTTGCTTCAATAACAACTAAATCAGCTTGCTTAATAAAGTTTTCGATATCTGCAAATATGAAGGTACTTTGATTTATTTTGTCTGCGCGAATAATATCAAATCCAAGTCTTTCTAAAACAGGATTTATTACTTTAGTATATACAACTTCGTAAGTCTTATTAATTGGCATCATAACAAAAACAATTGGTTTCATATTAGTTTACCTTTTTAATAGCGTTAGGACTTCAGTTTAATAAGATAACTCCTAGGTTGTACCCACAATTAGTTTCTATGTTTTAATAATGCATAAAAGATGTAATAGTATTATTTCAAAAAATAATTTAACAAACCATTATAAGAGCCCGCAAAAGGAAATACTGCCGAGAAAAGGAATTTTTTTGTACTGCTACACTCTAGAAGAAAGGAAAATAACCCAATAAATAAAATTTAAAGTGTATTTAACACACTTTTAAATATTTACAATTAATGGTAAAGCCATTTATAATTAAATGCAAGGAAAAAAAGATTTTAGTATTTAGTAATTAGACCGGTCCGGCTAGTTAGTGCCTTTGTGTCCTGGTGGCATTTAAGTTTTTGCCACTAAGACACTATTCAATAAGCGGTATAACCAAAAGCAGCAAACAGGTTAGGTGTTAGAGGATTTGGCTATGCAGTATGTATTACAAAATATAGCACTTTATTTGAACTGAACTTTCCTGCTGGTATCGTTTAGTGTAAAATCCTGGTTCGAAAATGGCGGCGTATCAGGAATTTTGACAACGTTAAATTCAAATTTTACCGCGTGATGGCATGTATTACATGTATTAGTTAAATCTGTAAAGCTTTGAATGAATAATTTCGGGCTTTGTTTTTGAATTGCGTTTTTTACACTGTCTATGGCAGGGTCTAAAATTTGCAGTACCTTAGTTTCCTCCCTTTCCTTCTGATATGTTTTTATTGCCTCAACTATTTCAGTTATTTCATCCAGCTCAAATTCAGCAAGTTTCCAATTCTGGTTTTTTCCGGCAAACCACAATTTTGCATGATGAATTTGAATGTACGTCATAAACTCGCCGAACCCGGGTTTATATGCGCCTGCCTGTTTTGTTTCCGGGTTTCCGGTTTGTTCTTCCGGTTTATTTGAATTGCTGCAAGAAGTAAAAATCAGCAGCATAATAAATAGACATAAATATTTCAGCATCGCATTTGCCTCTCTGTTTTATTATTTGCAGCAAACTTAGTGATCATACCATATAAACATTGTAAAACTTATTTTAGTTTCTGGTTGAACTGCAACATGTTACCGCCACATAAAATAAAAGTAATGCAATATTACTCTATCCTGCAGGTATACTTTCAGGGCTATTGGATGCCGCTAAGACACCAAGACACTATGCTGTTAGCAACATAGCCGCAAACAGCAGGCAGAATTGACGGCCATAAATTTATTTTTGAGAAGTAATTTTCAAATTTGCTACTATGCCAAATCCATTACACCAGATGCCGACTGAACCACCTTTTCTATCAGATAATTCATTTACAACAAGACTTGGCGTCTCCGCGCCATTCACGTAAACTTTTATTTTAGGTTTTTGAATTTCAATTTTAGCATGAAACCATTCATCGCCATCAGGTGCCGGTTCAATACCTTTTTCATATTCACCTGTGCGTTCATCGCGCAGTCGTTTCCATGTCCACTCAGGATTAGAAATATACTGCACAGCATGTGATTTACTCAAAGAATTTCCAGCCCGGAAATTAAACGGGCGGAAATAAACCGCGTCATATGTTTTTTCATCAATCACCCTGAATGCAATGCCTACAAAACTGCTTTGCGGTGGAGCGCTCTTCCCTTTTGCATCAAATTCTATAATCCCATTTGTAAAATTGAAATCATTGAGCCATACAAATTGATCAGCTTCCGTTTTTGTTATCATTACAGCATCTGAATTATCTTTTTTTGAAAGCTCAAACGAAGTGAATTTGCCCTTCCAGCTTTTTCCGTCTAAAATTGTTTTTAAGTCGGGTGTAAAAACATCCTGAGCATTGGAAAAAGAGATGGATATAAAAACTAATGACACTAAGAATAAATATTTCTGTCTCATCTTTTATTGCTCCCTAAAATTAATTATGAACTCACGTTACGCATAATTTAATT
>PMDS01000100.1:0-16870 GCA_003155655.1 Melioribacter sp. | reverse complement strand
CGGTGGAGTTATGAAGTTTTAAAATAAATTGGCGTAAATACCTTTTTGCGTAACGTGAGTTATTAATCAATCTATAGCCGCTCTTATAATGCGCTTCTAAGACATATTTATAATTTATCTTTTATACATATTTATTTATTAGATAATTCTTTTGCCAGGATACTTTTAAATCTTGTTTTGCTTAGGTAATGGTCTCCTAAAAGAATGCCGTCTTTAATTAAACTGTAAACGCCAAATCCCGAAGGTGTTTTTTTTGCTTCAGCAGAATTTTTTATTTTTTTGATCTTTAAGTCAATTCCATACTCTAAAGCCGTTTCCCTTAAATCATTTACTGATTTTATATTCCAGGGACATTGATCCGAGTAAACCAGGTTCCATCCTTTGTATTTTTTTAGCTGTTTGGTCCAATCAATTAATTTTGGCGAGGGGCTTTTGTCATCATATTTTTTTACCATTAATTCAAACCTGTCCAGGGCGTCAACTTTTTTATAGCCATTTTTCAAAAATAATTTTTTATTTACCATAAAGGCGCCCTCACTAGTCATAACACATACGCCGGATTTATCTTGTTGTTTTGCCTCATGCTCACATGCTTTTATAAGGGTTGTTCCAAGATTTACATTTCGCGCTTCTTTAACAAATATTCCTATACAATGAATAAATAAATAATTATTTGCATCAACAGGGCGCCAGGCATATTCTGCGGCAGTATATTCAATAAAACCAACCTGCTTACCACGTTTGTCAATTGCAATTTTAATCTGCAAATATTTATTATCGTTTAACTTGCACCAATTTATTTTGGCTTGCGAACCTTCCGCCTCTTTTTCTTTGATACAATAGACTCCATATGTGTTAACATTCTTTGATGTTACGCTAATAATATTAAATAAGTCCATTTTCATTAAAATCTCAAATTGTTAATGAAACGTATTTTATTTGAATAACTTTAAAATATTCTTGATGAGCAGAAAAGCAGCTCAAAAATCCTGTTAAGAACTATGTTAGTTTACATTTAAAATCTTAGTTACTTTATTTCAATATTACGTACTTTTTTAAAGCGATCTTTTTTGTTTATTTTACTTTTAGTTTTATTGATATCAATTCCTTAACGTACTCAATATTTTGTTTGTCATCCATTACTAGTGTTATTCCTCGAATTTTTCCATACTTATTTGCATCATTAAACATTTTCTTTAGCTCACCTGAAAGTTTACCATTCAAAATTTCAACTACTGCTTTTTCACCAAAGTAAAAAGTTATCCTGAAGACTCCTTTAAGAACACCAAGCCAGAAAATTGTTTTAGATTTTCTGGTAACTTTCATCGACCAGCATTTGCCGTCGTTATAATATCTCCACTGCTCTGAAAAATCGGGATGATTTGCATGGATGTATTTGAAAACAGATTTCCATGCAGTTTTTGTTTTGCCTATGTAAGAGAAAATTATTTCCTCTGTGGGAAATTGATCTTTGTCTGTTAAGACTGGCTTATCCATTTATCAGCCTCACTATATCTATGAGTAATAATCAATATATCTTAAAAGCACAAAATTTTAATACGTCTGGTAATCTCTTAATTTAAATTTACCATCTTTAATCTTTTTTGTCAGGCTGTCAATTAAATAATACCGATGTTCAAAACCGCAAAGAACAACAATAGTTTTACCCTGGAATGCGCTGCACCATTTTATAATATTTTCAGTCATTGTATTATTGCGCAGCGCCCAGAAATCACTTCTCCATTTGCAGAATGATTCATATTCTTTTAAGGACAGGGTTAACGCAGCAATGCGTATCAAACCGTCGGAATCGTATTGGTGTTTTAATTTCATTGATACATCACAAGAGGAAGAATTAATTACTTCCGGTTTTTCTTTTGAGAAGGCGAAACTTATCTCACCAAATGAATCCACTGACTGCAAAATACTTTTAGCTTCGGCATTAAGTAAATTATTTTCGCCCGCTTTTGAAAGCGCCGCACTGAACTGCTTTTGGAGATTAAAATAATTGTTCTTTTCATATATCCGGTTTCTTCCTTCAATATCATACGGACGGAGCTGAACATCCTTGTCTTTTGCATAATCAGTTACCGCTTTATTTTCCAGGCTTATATTGGCGTATTTTTCTCTTATCATATTTGATGAAAAAAATGACGAATCAAGTTCGTTTAGAATTACGTTAGGCTTTATGTGCATAAGAATATTGTAAAGCGTTTGTTCTGTAAAATTCTTTGTAGAGTTATGGACAGTTCCAATAATTACAATTGTAGTTGTATCGGGATTTGTTTGGGCAGATAACTTTGGAGTCATTACATTAAGAAGAATTATGGACAGGCAAGGAATAATATTTTTTGTTTTACTGTGAAGATGCATTTACCAGCCTCAGCGAAAATTATATTAAAAGTGAGAATGCATAATTTTACACATTTTTAAGACTATATTTAATAAAAAAAGTTGACAATCTTACATTACTGTCAAAGAGTGGGTTGCTTGTAATGGATTGTTTTTATATTTTCTATTAGCATTATATTATAATTATATTAGCATTATTTTGAAACATGCGTTTTATCTGGGATCAAAATAAGAATCTTGCCAATATTAAAAAACATAAAATTTCTTTTGAAGAGGCAAGGACGGTTTTTTTTGATGATAATGCCAGACTTATACATGATCCTGACCATTCAATATTTGAAGAACGATTTATTTTTTTGGGGATTTCCAGCAAGTTAAGATTCCTTGTTGTTATTCACGCTTATAAAGAAAATGACGACGTTATTAGAATTATTTCTGCCCGCAAGGCAGTCAAATCCGAAATTGATTATTACTATAAGGTAATATAAAATGAAAAAAGAATATGATTTCAGCAATTCGATAAAGAATCCTTACATCAAAAAACTTAAGAAGCAGATTTCAATTCGTATTGAAAAAGAAACAGTTGAATATTTCAAAAAACTGGCTTTGGAAATTGATATCCCTTATCAGAATTTGATGAACATGTACTTAAGGGAATGCGCATACAATAAACTAAAACCAAATATTCACTGGCAGAAGCAGCCGATGTAACGCCAATTTTGTCCCCTTGCTCTGGTTTTAAGCGAGAGAATGAAATGATAGAAGCCGTTTATTTGCAAAATGCATTTATTGTTTGCAAATAATGTGCCCCAGAATATTTTTTATTTCATGCATGCAGATTGGGAATTATGCTGGAAAAAGGAATACACTTTTTGCGGGGCAATGGAAACAAGATTATGAATAAGAGTAAGATTATGAATAAGAATAGGATAAGTATCAATACTCACTTAGCCAAATATTTATGATAATTCCATTTCCATTTTTTTGCTGTCGGGAAGCGGAATACATTTTTGCAAATTTTCTTCGGTTGTGTCTGTTAGAAATTTTAATGCTTCATTAAAATCAAGTATTACAGGCATTCTGTGGTGAATTTGTTTAATAAAACTGTTGGGCGTTGTTGTAATTAATGAAGCGCACAAATTTTTTTCTTTATCTTTATGATATAACGCCGGAACAAAAAATATCTTTAACTCCGGCACCGTGATTTTGTATTTTATTTTTTTCTTCCCTTCTGTTTTCCACTCGTAAAAGCCCGTCATTGGCACAATACATTTATTGTTAGAGAATAACGTGTTCCAGAATTTCTTTTCTTTTATTGTTTCAATGCGCGAGTTAAAGATCAGCGGTGAGTCATCCGAAAATTTTATTCCCCAATTTACTTTTGCAACCCGGTATCCTTTGTCCTGCTTCAGTACGCCGACAATTTTTTGAGTGGGACGGATATCTTCGTCTGCCCTGTTGTTAATTTCAGAATCAACCTTTACTTGTAATTTGTTATAATTGAACAAATCAAGAAGCGTCTCTTCAACCCTTTTACTTTCAAATCTTCCGCACATTGTTTATAATATCCCGGTCTCAAATGGTTTAATTGTCATTCCTAACAATGCGCTTAACCATAAAATAATTCCCGGACCTATGAATACGCCCTGATTGGATGCGCCTGTTAATAAAGGATAAACAACAGCCCACGTTATTATTAATAGTCCGGTTATATAATGCGGATAATATTTAAATATTACCGCAAGCGGTAAAAAGTGCGCGCCTATTATTACTATTGCGGCAGGAATAACCAAATTTGGTAATCCAAAATTTGCCAGCAGATTTCCAACAATTAAAATTAGAATCCACTGACCTGCATTTATTATATGAAATAATTTATCTGCTTTCTTTTTCTCCGGTGTTTCTTTTTCATCATTAAAGGCAGTTTTATTTTTATTATATGTAACTATTGCAAACAGAACCATGCACAGAGTAAGTAATATAATTAATGCTAAAACCAATGTTGATTCAATATTGTCTCTAAAATACCATACGGCAAAAAATATTCCGCCAAATACAGAAAAAAACATTGCGCCTATTGCCCTGTTAGCCCTAAATGATGATGGAATTGCCATATTTTACTTTTTCCTTTCTGCTAAAGGTAATTTTTTAAAAAAATTTTTAACCAGCGTTTGCTCGCAATATATAATTTTTGCATACGACTATAATTTATATTGACTACTTTATTTAATAGCAAAATCTTTCTCTTGTGACTTCGTGACCGCCGTGGCGGATTGTGGCGAGTCCCGCAGCTTTTTAAAACTCAACGGGAAGCCACGAAAGCACTAAGACACTATTTTTCAACGTCAAAGACTTCCCGCAAGGATCCTTTAGGGAAAAGTCATGCCTCTACGAGAATATTTATACAAGCAACTTTTATACTGCATTTAAAACTATATTAAACTGAAAGAAGTTTCTTATTCTCTTTTAGCCAGTCTGTTAAAAATTGACCTGTGTAAAAAACTTCTATTCCCATACTTTCCAGTTTATCAACTACATTGTAATTTTCAGCGCATTGTTTGCATGCAACAACCCTGACTTTCTCAAGAAGAATTGCTTTAATATAATTTTGAATTTCTTCGTTCTCCGATACCAGTTTTGCTGTTGAGCCCCAGATCAGAAGCGTGACATTTTCCCACCAGCCCTGAATTTTTGTGTTTTCCGCGTACATCAATACCATATTCATAGATGTTCCAAAATTATCGTTTGTCCAGAGTATTAGTAACTCCTTGTTAAGATCATTCTCCATTTTTTTCTCCGTTAATTATTTAACAGTATTTATTCCGGATTGTAAAATTAATATTTTGTTCTGATTTGTGGTAGAATGGAATTAAGAAGTGATTGGCACTGCAAATAGTAGTTTTGATAGCGGAGAAGATAAAATATTTGTAGGGAAGTATTCTTATATAAAATCTTTAATTTTATCTAATTCAGATGGATAATATAATTGCCATTTCTTTGAGTACTTTGGGTGTGCAATCTGGTTGTCTAAATAAAAGTTATATCTTTTCTTAATTTTAGAAAAGGTATCTATAAATTCAATAGGGTAGTTTGTTCTTTCAAGATAGAAACCTATTGATTGGTGATAAGGATATACATATTTAATTTTTTTATAGTATTCAGTAAGCTTTTTTAATCTTACTCGCTCTTTTGCTTTACCAAATATTTTTAGCACATTTATAATTCCACCAGAATATTGTGGTCTTACCATTATATCGATTAGAGTTCTTTCTAGGTCAGTATACCGAATGTTATCTTTTTCAATTACACCCAGATTGTCAGTGAACATACCACTAATTCCGTAAATCATATAACCGTTATATTCACATATATTATGTGTAGTACGGCTTTTATTTCTGAAAGCAGTATCAATACTATCTTGACTGTTGATTCTTGAGTTCAAAATTTTCTTACGTTGTTCTACATTCCAGAATAATTGCATCGACCTTTCGGAAGATAAATTATTCAATTCAAGTGCTGTTAAGTGTGAAAGATAACCTCTATTATTTAATGTTGATAAAACTTGATAGATATCAACTTTACCTTTTACAAATCGCATTTCTCTTCTGTTTGGAAAATTAAAAACGATTTTATTGAAAATTTTTTCTTTGATCAGATAGTTAACAAATTTAGTAGGTGATACTGCAGATGCTAAGTGCCAATTAGTACGCATTGTTGAAAGAGCATTAAAGATCTCTTTATTTTTCAGAATAAGTGGAGTAATACCAGAGAAGTAACTCACAATGCTAAGTTTAGCTATATCTAAAGTAGATATTCTCATTTATCCGACTCATATGGTAAAAAGAGTTATGTCATGTAATATATATATTACATGGCATAACTGATAACATAGGTCCATCTCCTTCGTAATATATATATTACAAAGGAGATGGACCTATGTTCAAATTCTATTCATTTTTGGGCATTGCACTCATTCTATGCACAAATTTTTCAATTTTTTGGGCATAGGTATAAAGCTATGCTCAATTTCAGTAATAATTTGGGCGTACTATTTAAGCAATTCATGGAATTCGGGGCAAAAGTATACTTTATCGTTCTTGTACTTTTCTTCTTTTATTAATCCAATTTTTTTTAACTCTGAAAAATATTTTGATGCTGTATTACGACTGGTTATACCTAATTTCTCCATCATCGAACTTTGAGAATAATAAGGAAAACTGAACAGGTATTCTACTAATTCAGCAGAATAAATTTTAGATAATTTGCTGTTAATATCTTCCCTGTATTTTTTCATTAGTTCGCGAATACCGGTAACGGAATGCATGGTATGAGTTGATTGTTCTTCAACAGCAGTGAGAATAAATAAAATCCATTCTTTCCAACTATTGGCAGTAGTTATTTCTCGAAGAAGTTTATAATAGTTTTTACGGTTCTTGTTGATATAACCGCTTATGAATAAAATCGGAAACTCCAATCTGGCAGCTAAACAAAGATAAAGAACCATTAAGATGCGGCCTGTTCTGCCGTTTCCATCAAGGAAAGGATGAATCGATTCGAATTGATAATGTAATACCGCCATTTTAATCAAGGGGTCAACATCATCAGAAAAATCATTGAAGTAATCTTCAAAATTTTTTAACAGCGATCTTATAATATCTTCGCCAACTGGAGGGGTATAAAATACTTCACCTGTATTTGTATTCTTTATCTGAACACCAGGAATTTTTCTTATACCAGATTTCTCCGGTTCTAAGATCGATTGTATTTCCAAAAAAGAATTTGTGTTTAGAAAACTCTTTTCTTTAATAGTCCTATAACCAGCATTTAATGCAGCACGATAGTTACGGGTTTCTTTCTGTTCGTTCTTCAATTCATTTTCTGCAAAATAGGTTACCTGGAAAGCTTCATCTAGAGTTGTATGAATATTTTCAATTTCGGAACTTGCCACAGCTTCTCTGAATGTAAGAGGTTCGATCAATACTTTTCTATTAGGAATTGATTTGGCTTCGCCGCTAAGTCTTGAAAGTGCAATGTTGGCTTTGTTCACTTTCTTTAAAATATCTACATCGTCAAAATTAAAATCCGGTGGAAGCAATGGTAAATCATTGTATGGCTTGGTTGGATCTAACTGCATATAAGACCTCATCGTGAAAATTCAATCAAGAAATGGAACCTGCTAGCCACATGTAAGTTTGACTGTCAAAATGGCAAAATAAAAAAATTTGGTGTGAAATAACAGGGGCTAGTCCACAACGCCGGATTTGTTACTTCCTGCCATGTTGCAAAAAATTGTTACTCAATTTTATTTGGCTGTACCAGATCCCACAGATTGCCGTATAGATCTTCAAATACAGCTACGGTTCCGAACGAAAAATTTTGAGGCGCTCTGACAAAATTAATACCTTTGGAAATCATGTCATTGTAATCGCGCCAGAAATCATCTGTACTTAAAAAAAGAAATACCCTGCCGCCTGTCTGGTTGCCGATAAAAGATTCCTGCTCAGGTTTTGATGCCCTTGCAAGCAGAATTGTAGTTCCTGTTGAATTGGGCGGAGAAACAACCACCCAGCGTTTATCCTGTTCCGGCTGATAGGTATCTTCTACCAAAGTGAAAAGTAATTTTTTTGTGTAGAATTCTATTGCTTCATCATAGTCTCTAACCACAAGTGCAATATGTAAAATGGACTGTTTCAAAATTTTCTCTTTAATTGAAATGCATTAAAAAATTTCTTGTAGAGTAAAAGCCTTTTTGCAAAGGTCAGTATTGGATGTCGCTAAGACACCAAAACACAAAATATTTTGCTTCTATACCTAAGACCTTTAAGCCGTTTGGTATTAGCATTAAGGATAGGCATGCATTCTCTATTTTATGTCCGAACAATTTTCTTAGTAAACGGAATTATCATCGGCACTTGCTGCTGATATTTAACGTAAGTATCGCCGAATTCCAAAACAAGTTTCCTCTCTTCAAGTATTGTTCCAATTATGACGTAAATTATCAAGATCGTGTTGACAATTATATCAACCATTCTGAAGTTCTGGCATAATAAATATATTATTAAAGCAAGGTACATTGGATGTCTTATAATTCCCAATAACCCGTTTTTTCTAATCCCTTCAGATGGGTCAGCATTTTTTGGTTTGACAAAATGTAATATCTGCCGGATTCCGAAAAACGAAAGCGCATCGTAGTTAAAGAAAAATGCCCAGAAAAATATCAGCAGAGAAGCTGTCATTATTGCATAACGGATTATTGACCAGGGCGGCACATATGTTATAATAATTTCATCTTCCATCCGGGAAGAATAATTGATTACCCAAACGAGCAGCACAAAAGAGATTATAATATAAAATAGCCGGTAGAAGGCATAGTATTTTTTAAATACGCGGGTTAAAATATTTGTAACGCTGATGCTAATCAAAAAACTATGCAGGGCGCAGTACGCAACCCAGATTAAGGAAAGGATTAAGTATTTCATTCTTTGCCTCGAAAGTTTTTAATTATAATATATTTTGTTTATGTGGTCATAAACTTCTATACCTAAAGGCATAACCACTACATAGCCACCAAGGCACAAAGACACAATGCTTCAGCAACTTATTATATATTAATTCTAAGATCTGTTTCTCCAAATATTTTTGCTAATTCTCCAAAGTATAAACAATATAATACCGGCTCATTTCCCAAATATATTCTCTGCAATTCATGTAATGGTAAATCTGTAAATTCGCTTTTATCAATAAACGGGGGTAATATTATTGCAATGTTATTGGTTAATTGAAAAATTGTTTTTAATAGAATATCTGCCGGTGGTTTTGTATTGGAATTTATAAATCTGTAGGAATGATTTAAATCTGAGTCCGCCCAGTCGGGGTCTAAAAATGCCGAATTAATTTCAGGCAGGCTGCTCAATAATTTCGCATCCATAACGTCGCCAGGTATGAACGTTACATTATCAGATAAATTTGCTTTACTAATATTTTTAATTGATTGTTCTTGATGCGCATTAACAATTTCAACAGTATAAACATGCTTAGCGCTTCCGGCTAATGGTATAGTACTAAAACCTGCGCCGGTACAAGTTTCAAGAACTATTTTGTCTTTAAATCGCTCAGAAATAATGTTAGTAATTCTAATATCAATTCCCATTTTATAAGTGGTTTCATCAGCAATATAAAAATCACCAAATTTTTCTTTGATTTTTGAATTTTCCATAACCATTAATCTCTACTACCTACCTATTATTTATGATTACTACTCTTATTTATCTGCAAATATTTTTTCGCTAAACAAAACTTTATTTAGCTTGGCTCATGTCCAGTCCCATTTGTGCTGGACTATTAGGTTGCGGGTTATGTTTCTTAAATTTTAATTAACTCACAACAATCATTTAGACAACCTAATTGTAATTCAATTGTTTTCAGTTGTTTAATATCTTTTTGAGGAACAAAACAAATTCGGAATTCTCTTTGATACGCATATCTAAAATGTTTCGAGAAATATAAATCATACTCTTGAATTGTAGTAAAAAGAGGGTCAACATATTTTGCATTATCTAAAAGTCCGAAAAAGTTATCGTTATTCTTGTAGAATGATTCTGTAAATCTCTTAATAAATTTTGCCACATCTTTAATCACCAAACATCCATCTGCATTATCAAAATCAACGAACAGTCTTGGAGAAAATATTCTTGATAAACAGAAGACATAAAAATCTGTAGTTGATTTAAACACAAGTTTCCTTTCTAATGGTTTGATATTGCTTTTGAAATTACCATCTTTATCAAGCAACTCCATTCGTAATTTAGATGGATGAATTTGTGATGTAAAATTCAATTCATCGTCTTTCATAGCGTGATTTAATGAAGAATCATTATAAGATGAGGCTGGTGATATACGTAATTTTCCATTTTCTAGATAATCATTTAAATAAGTCAATTTCCCATATTTATAGAGAATTGGTATATTTTCATTAGAATCAAATCTGTTTATTTGTTCACAAACTTTATCAATTAATTGAAAATTCTTAGGTATTTCTAACCCATGAACATTTTGTTCATCAAATTTTTTTCTAAAGTCCCCATATCTTATATTATATTCTTCAACTATGTGAGAGAACCGAACCCAAAAAAATTGGCCATAGTCATCACTTGTATCAAATGAAATTTTTCCATTCCTATTTATTTGAATACAATTAAGAATAATATCTTTTGCGCGTTGAAACAAATCTTTTTCCGAAAGATGATCCATATATCTATCTTTCCTATATTCAATAGTAGCTTTTACATACCAAGGTTCATTCATTATAAAAATCCTCACTACTACTTCTACCGACCATTCTTATTTATCTGTAAATTCTTTATTTAATAAACAGAGTTTTGTCTTCACTATCTAAAGGTTGAACTCTGATTGTCCAGGGGCTGTTAGCCTTTAGCAGTTAGGGTGTTATATTTAGAGTTTTTCATATTTTAAAAGTGCAAAGAGTCTTTAACATTTTAGAAGAGAGCATATTATTGATTTCGTCCTCATCCATCTGAAGGATACCAGCTATATGCTCCTTTGCCATATTTATTAAAAGTTTATTAAGAAAATGAACTTGTTTTACTGCAATTTGCTTATTAATATTTAACGGATTAGTAATTTGTTTTTCATAACAAATCTCTCCTTTTATTCTTTTTAATCCTACATATGAGGCTGATTGTTTCAAATCTTCAAACTCTCTATTGGATGCACGATGTGAAAGTTTATCAGATGGGAGAAATCCATCACGACCAAAACACATTTGTTGTTTCAATGGATGTAAGTATAGAGCCTTGAGATAACTATCTTCGAATTTTAAGTCCCTTGTATTATTTGTTTGAGTGTAGAATGCATATGAAGATAGAGAGAAGTATTTTCCAAATTCTTCCATTGCAAGAACTGATAACATAGTTGCAGAAGGAAAAGAACCAAGCTTTAATAACTTTAATGAATCTAAATGCAAACGATAACCATTTTTAAACGAGAGAACAGCCATATGTGATAATCTTTTATAAGTTATCATAACTTTCTCACCAACTATTAATTATTCCTCCGGGTAAAATCCTACGACAACCCGAGCGTTTAAGCTACAGTTTTTATTTTTTAAAAAGTATAGTCATTGCCTGTAACGGCGTAATTACCTCATTTACTTCAACGTCATCATAATAATTACCCCACGCGGCAAATTTCTCATCAAATTCGTTTTTGCTTTCAGCTTCCCAGATACTGAATCCAACCGCAGGATCATTTTTAAGACAATAAGTTTCTCCTCGGATACAGCTTCTGTCCAATTCACCTGTCATTAATTTCTGTCCAAACTCTGCCATAGTTGAAAGTTTTACTCTTACTTTTACCTGAAATAGCATTGCGCACTCCTAATTATGTTTTTTTGTTTTTTTTATAACCAACTAATAGCATTACTTGTACTAGCAAAGGAACACCGTAGAACCATTTGAGACTATGATAATGCTACAGGAAATAAATTTTTACAAATTAATATTCAGCTGATTCATAATCTGCGCTATTAAGATTTTCCATTACTTCAAAGGCAAGTCTTGTAGTAGCTATTGCATGACCTCCACCAATTTCTATTGCAACTTCCAGCGCTTCTAATATTTCTTCTTGAGTTGCACCGGCTTTAATTGCGTATTCAGTGTGCCACTGGATACAAGACTCACAATTAGTAGCTGCGGATATACCTACTGCAATAAGCTCTTTTACTTTAGTTGAAAGATTACCTTCACTATATGTTGCCTTTTCCAGATCCAAAAAAGTTTTATAGACTTTGGAATTCATTTTTAAAAACTTACTATGTGCTTTCTTTCTTCTTAGTGTCAACATCCTTAGGTAGTCCATTTCTTTCTCCAGAATCTATTTTTAGTTTTTAATTCCTTTCTCATTTCCTTTGTGTCCGCCGCGGCGGATTGTGGTATTAATTTTTTCGCCACTAAGACTCCAAGATACTAATTGACTTGCGTATATCGTTTTTTATACTCAATTCGCAATTCTAAATTCGCAATTGCTTTTTCAGTTATTCTTTATTCACAATCAGAATAATTTTCCCTTCAACTGCCGATTGGTCAAGTATTTTATGAGCTTTAACTGCATCTGTAAGAGGCATCTTCCCTGAAATTACGGGTTCAATTTTCTTTTCTTGTAATAATTCTAAAAGTTTTTTGAAATCATCTTTAAACCAACCGGGATGTTTTTTCTTTACGGTAGTGATTGCATAAAAAGTAGCCGTTTTTTTGAATGAGAACATGTTCATCAGTTTAAGATTTATGAAACTGGAAACAAAATCAATAATTTTTCCGCCGCCCATTGCAGCTTTTTGAAATCCATATGCCACTAAAATGCCGCCGGATTTAAGTAATGAAAATGATCTTTTAAAATAGCTGCCTCCAATTCCGTCAAATACAACATCAATTCCTTTAACTTCCCTGCCTTTTATGTATTCAACAAAATCCTCAGATTCATAATCAATAGGAATTACGCCAAGGCTTTTAACCAAATTGTGCTTTGACTTTTTTGCTGTTCCGTACATTTTCAAATTGATCAGTCTGCCAAGTTGAATTAAAGCAGATCCAACAGCTCCGCCTGCGCCATGTACTAAAATAGTTTGACCCGGTTTAATTTTTGCAGTGCGGTAAAGCATTTGATAGGCAGTCATATAAGAAAGTATTAAGCTTACAACTTCTGAAGAATCAAGACTATTTGGAACAAGAATCAATTCATCTTCCGGCAGGCAGATATATTCAGAATAAGCACCAAATACGGTAAGGGCAGCAACTTTTTGACCGGCCTTGAAATTGTTAGCATTTTCTCCAGGTTTATCTATTATGCCAACCATATCATAACCCGGAGGAAATGGAGGTTTTTTTCTTACATCGGGATAGATACCTCTGCGAAGTAAAGTATCAGTAAATGAAGCGCTTGTTACCAATACCTTTATTCTAACTTCACCATTTTCCGGTTCCGGTAAATGCTCTTCCTCAATAGTTTGAAGTACTTCGGGCAGACCGAATTTGGTAATAATAATTTTTTTGTAACTCATAATTAATTTTCCTTTCTAATTTTGAGAAACCATATATATGCTTTGTAACTATTATGAATGCTGAATGGGTTATAAATTTGCAAAATCTTTTTCCAATAAACAAAACCTTCAAGCCTACATTTTCTAAATCGGATGGCAGGTTTGTGTCTTTGTGTCCGCAGTGGCGGTTCCCGTAATCTTTTAAAAAACTCAACGGGATGCCACAAAGGCACGAAGACACCATACTCTATTTCTTTTAATTCCTTGTTTTATTACCGGTACTTTAAAGTTTATTAAATAACGAGACGCAAGCCAATCCGTTTATAAAAAGTTATTATATTTATTTAAAAAATTACTTCTCAGCTAAATTAAATATAAAGCCAAAAGGATCACGTACATAACAGCGCGGAACCTTCGGGTCTTCTATTTCAATTTTGCAGCCATTTTCTACAAGAGTTTTCTTTGCCTTTTCGAGATCAGGGACAAATAATTCAAATACCGGACCGTATGATTCTCCTCTATCAAGGAAAAGTCTAAAACTTCCTGTTTCGAATCCAATTATTTGTTCATTTTGCTCAAATTTTTTAAAACCAAGAATGTTTTCATAAAACTTTGCTGCTTTATCTATATTTTTTGTTTGAATGAGAATATCTCGAGATGATTGCATAAGCTCTCCATTTCGGTGGATTATTTAATATTGCATTATTTAATTCTTCTGTTCTTTGTGTCTGCCGTGGCGGTTCCCGTAATCTTTTAAGAAACTCAACGGGATGCCACCAAGACACAAAGGCACTAACACTATAGATAATTACCGGAAAACATACTATACGACCCAATTACAATTAGATCGGAAAAAGTGCTCATTACAATAAAATAGCAATTATTCTTTAAATTGATTTTTAGTTTATAGCTTGCTCTCAATACTATCAGAAATAAAATAATAAAAACAATTATTGCAACAGTAAATGTTCCAATTACTAGAATTGCCGATATTCTCGCTTCATCCTGTTTGCTAAATCCACCGAACACTAGTGAAAAAAAGCGCATAAACATTTGAAAAAACACAAAAGGATATGCGTAAATGGTTTTATATTTTTCAATAATCAGCAAGAAAAACGTTGAAAGAAGAATAGTAAATGCCGGTCCGCCAATACTTGTATATAAATCATTGTTTGCATCAATATAGTGTCCGGTCTTTGGCCATACATAATTTAAGCTGTAGACCATTTTGTTTCCTAAAATCTCTCCGATAATCCAATGTCCAAATTCATGAAAAAGGTAAGAAGCAAATGCAACTGGAATAAATAATAAGAATAGTTTAATCATTAATTTTTTATCAATGTTCATTCTTTGCTCCATGTATGAATCATTGCAGTATTTTGATTTTCATGATTTGTTCGATCACCTTTTAATTCTTTCCTTTGTGGCTTTGTGTCATAGTGGCGAATCCCGTGTCCATTTACAAAACTCAACGGGATGCCACGAAGACACCAAGACACTAAATTGTTCTTAATCTGCCATCCATTAATGTTCCAACCTTCACCAAGCAATTCTGTCTATCGCTGGTAAGCCCGTCCTAGCCGAATAAACTTTACTGCAGAAGTAACAGGCCTGCTGCGTTGAGGTGCGGGGATATACCTTTATTTTATAATTGTTGTCAATTCTAATATTGCTTGTCCCAGTTCAATATCACCGTAAACATTAATTCTTTTTTTAGCTGCTTCTTTATCAATATTCTTTGTAAACATTCTCCAGGTTGTATCAGCATTCATTACAACTTTTGAAGTATAGTCTAATTCTTCACCCACAAACAGTTCCCATGAATTCTTCTTTTTCAAAATCCATTTACCGTCCGGAATATCCTCAACTTCCAAAATTACTGATATATTATTTTTGTCAGGAAAGACTTTCTGATAAATAGTTGGGACCAACCCCCTGACAAAAGTATCAATTAACGGGTGAATCCACTTCTGCTCAACTAAAAGCGGACTGCAACGGCTTCTTTGATTTGCTGCTGGTGATACCATTTCTCGGTGTATTCGCGTGCAATGTCAAACCAACATTTTGATTCATCTTCACCAGCCCACCAAACTGCGAACAATGCCTTACTATCCATATCCAAAGTATTCAACAGTTTTGGCATTTCAATTTTTATATATTTTAGTAAATCAATTAATACACCAGTACTCAATCTTTTTGATGCATCTACCCAGGAATTGTTTAAATAATTAAGATATTCTACAATATTTTTAAAATCGTCAATTTGCTTATTATTAGTTTGCGGAATTAAATGATCCCGCTGAAAAGATATCCGCCTTAAATCAGTATCTATCAGATGAGCAACAATATCTTTTACCGACCATTTGGAACTTGACGTTGGATAATTCCATTCATCACCGGATAATTTTTGCAGCAATTCTATTAGTTCTGAATACAATTCAGGAAATAGATGTCTTACTTCTATTTTATCCGGTTTCTTCATAATTCACTAACTATATCAGTTTCCATTTAACGGCAAAACCACAACCGTAGAATTGAAACATGTAATAATGCATTGATTTTGAAACATAAAAAATAAACGGCTTAAGTACAATTGCTATGCAGCCCTGCCCTATTTTATTTTACTCAAGAAGTTTTTAATTATTGAAAATGTCTTCTCTAAAAGGAAAGTATCACCATGCATGGCATTTTCAACTTTTACAACATTGTTATTGCCTGTTGAGAGCTTCTCACACTCTTGTATTATTTCCGGAACGTCCCTGACACCGTAAATAATTAAGTCATTATTACGTAAATCAACGAGTGGAAGTTTTTCCAATATTTCAAAATTAATATTTGGATTATTCTGTATAACTCTATGCTGCCTTAAGTTCTTAGTAATAGTTTGGGTTTGTTCCGAGAATGATTGAGACAGCGCCGGTGAAAGTCCAATTCTGTAATCTGCTTTAGAAAGCAAAGCTAATCTGCCGCCTAAGGAATGACCAATTGTAATTAAAGGTACAGACGGTCTTCTGATTTCATTAATTAAATTATCAAGATCGTTTTGGATCTTATGAGAAAGCGGAAGAGTGTTTTCTCCATGTCCGCGCATATCTATTGTGCATGTATTAAAACCAAGATTTGCAATCCGCCAGCTTAGCCCCAATTGCTCTTCTTTACTGCCGCCATAACCGTGCATAACAATTACATTAGGGGAATCATCAGAGTCCGTTATCTTAATTGCTGGTATATTAATTCCTTTAGCCGTTAGGACAACATTTTCAATTTTCATTCACACTCCATTTTTAAATTGAATATATGTTAGACGCATTAAAATAATGTTTTATTAAATAATTTGTTAGGGTAGATATACTTTACCTCTCCTTCGCCACGAAGGCACTACGGCACAAATTATATTGCCGTATGCAAAAAGTCTTTATAACTGAAGGGCTGTTGTAATTATTTATCCCGAATTTGTCATTAGAG
>PMDS01000089.1 GCA_003155655.1 Melioribacter sp. | reverse complement strand
TGTCGTCTTTTGTCTCCACCGTAAACGGTGAAGTTATGAAGTTTTAAAATCAATTGGTGTAAATACCGTTTTTGCGTAACGTAAGTTATTACTTATTTAATGCACTCTTCTTTATCCTTTGTCTATTCAGGCTAAGTCCTACATGCTCAATTGAATTGTTCAACAATCGTTCAATGGCAGATACATAAAAAAAATTCCCGGAATGTTTCATTCAAGTAATTCTTCAACACCGGTTAAGCGATTTTATTAGTTGTCAGGTCGCAAGAAACCGATTCAGCCGATCCACCAGTGCCATCCGCCTGTTTCTGCGGCAAGTAGGTATACTTTATTTTTCCATAATTAAAGGAAATATTTTCAACCGGTAAGTCGCCAGCTCCACCTGAAATGCTGTAGTTAGAAATGATTACTTCCTCCATTTCAATTATCAGATATTCAACAGGTTTATTATCAACAGCACCATCGGAACGCAGACAGTCGATTTTTGCAGTTTTAATTTGCTTTCCCGACCAGCATGCTTTCAATAAATCATCGGTTGCTGAATCAAGGTATTTGGTTATACTTAAATCCGAATGGTTTACTTTTTCAATGGTAGAACCGGAAGAAGCGCGCACTGAGGAGGTGGGCTGGCTGAATCCATGGCTCCATGAAAGAATCTCTATCTCTTTAATATGCCCTTCGGCGGTACATTCTCCGTTAATTCCATCCAATTTCAAATAAATATTGGTTGCCATTTTAATTTATATGCTCCTGTGAAAAATAAAAAATTAACCTCTCGACCTCACCCCAGCCCTCTCCTAATTTAGGAGAGGGGGAAAGGATATTGTCAAGCGGGACGAATTTTCGTCCCACTTAAAATGGAAAACGAGACTATACAATTCCTTGATCTAGCATTGCATCAGCAACTTTAACAAAACCGCCAATGTTGGCGCCATTAACATAGTTATAGGGAGTATCATACTTTTCAGCAATATCAACACATGTTTTATGAATGCTCTTCATAATCAAACGTAATCTATTATCAACTTCCTCACGCGTCCAGCTGTAACGCATGCTGTTCTGTGCCATTTCCAAACCGGATGTAGCAACACCGCCAGCGTTTGCAGCTTTGCCTGGACCATAAAGAATTTTTGCATTTACAAATTGTTCAATAGCTTCAATAGTTGACGGCATATTTGCACCTTCACTTACAACGTAAACACCATTCTTAAGCAGGTTGGCTGCGTCTTTACTGTTAATTTCATTTTGAGTAGCCGATGGGAATGCACAATCAGCTTTATGATTCCATAACTGATTAGAATCCGTGTTTGGATCCAACTGAGTGTAAA
Source organism: Melioribacter sp. (assembly GCA_003155655.1). Classification (GTDB taxonomy): domain Bacteria; phylum Bacteroidota; class Ignavibacteria; order Ignavibacteriales; family Melioribacteraceae; genus Fen-1258. Next base: position 20,670 of record PMDS01000089.1, on the reverse strand, counting down.
CGGCGCCTTTAAATTTGTCAATATAGTCTTTTATTCTGCCGCGTCGGACATTTTTAAGATCCATCACATATTGAAGTTTTTCTGTGGTTATGCCTGCTTCATCATAAATATATCCATTGGAGTCTGAAAGTGTTAAAACTTTTCCACCAAGCTGAAGAATTTTTTCAACAGTATATTGCGCAACATTTCCGCTTCCGGAAACCAAACACTTTTTACCTTCCATTGTTTGATTGCGTGTACCTAACATTTCAGCGGCAAAATAAACAGCGCCGTATCCGGTTGCTTCAGGACGAATTAAAGAACCGCCCCAGTTCAACCCTTTACCTGTAAGAACACCGGTAAATTCATTTCTCAGTTTTTTGTACTGACCAAAGAGAAAACCAATTTCACGTCCTCCAACACCAATATCCCCGGCAGGGACATCCGTGTTGGAACCAATGTGTCTAAATAATTCGCTCATAAAACTTTGGCAGAAGCGCATAACTTCGCCGTCACTTTTTCCTTTAGGATCAAAGTCGGATCCGCCTTTACCACCTCCCATTGGAAGTGTGGTTAAACTGTTTTTGAATACTTGTTCAAACGCCAAAAATTTTAAGATTCCTAAATTTACCGACGGGTGAAAACGCAATCCTCCCTTATATGGTCCAATAGCGCTGTTCATTTCTATTCTGAATCCCCTGTTTATTTGCACATCACCTTGATCATTAACCCAGGGAACACGAAATAATATAATGCGTTCAGGTTCAATAATTCTTTCAAGAATTTTTTCCTTGCGGTATTCGGGATGTTTTTCGAGAACCAAAGCCAAGGAAGAAGCAACTTCAAAAACCGCTTGATGAAATTCCGGTTCACTTGGATTCTTGGCTTTTACTTGCGCCATGAGATTCTTAACGAACTCTGACATAAATGCTCCGATATTGTTTTTAGAATGAGTGATTTGAAATGAGGAATAGAAGAAGTAAAATTTATTGAGATGCTAATAAAATACACTTCCGCTAGGGCTGCAAAACTGTAAGTATTATAGTAATGATAAAATTTATTATTAATGAAGCTCAATCAAAATCTCGTTTAAAGATTATTAGCTTCCTTTATACAATTCAAAATTACGGGCTATTGAAATACTGTGCAAGGGAAAAATAATTTTATATCAAAATTCAATTAAAATAGTCTACAATAAACGACAAATTTCTAATGATAAATTAGATAACAAGTGACGTTAACCAAGTTAAAAAAGGCTAATTCCTTATAAGTTTTCAGGTTTCCGGTCAATTTTCCACTTAGAAATATAAGGCGGGGTATAATGTCTCAGCGCTAAATATCCTTGCTAGAATAATTTAGAATTTATGCATAAAGAAGAATACTCAGCTATCTTATTTTTTCACAGCTAATGAATTAAATAAATCATTAATAGATTTCCGATTATCAAACAAACTAGTTTTTAGATTTCATTAGAATTGTTATTTCAATAATGAATTCCTTTAAGAGGGAAGTATTATTTTTCAGTGTTATCTTTTATCTCTTTTATTGGATGGTAATTTTCTTTTTTTTCTATTGGTCCAATCATATAAACAGTCTTGATAGTGCTTGATACACTATTGTATGAGTCACTTATAAACCACCAATTTAACGGAATTTTAAGAGTATATGTTTTTTTCTTTTCCTGACTTAGAATTTCGGAAATAAATTCATTATGATAATTAATAGCAAACATACCGAACGATAATGAAAACAGGCTACTTATAAAATCAACCCTGGGGGCAAAAGCATCAGAATTCTTTGCGAACATAATAACAGGGATGGTAGTAAGAAATATTTTAAAATCAAGAAGAAGTGATTTATTTTCATCATAAAAAATATCAAGCCCGATCAAGTTCTCTGCGCCCAAAGAACGGTCGCCAATAATCTGCCAAACACCAGTTATTCCTGGTTTAGAATTTATAGAGTTTCGTAATTCATAATAATGCAAAAACTCATTTTTCATAATTTCAAGATCTTTAATCATTAAAGGTCTAGGTCCAATTAAGCTCATTTGTCCTATAAGAACATTATAAATTTGTGGTAATTCGTCCAGACCTGTTTTTCTTAAGAATCTGGCAAACGGTTTTAGTTCACCTTTGAGCTTTGGCAATAAAAAAATATCTTTCGTTCTACGCTTAGAACTCAATAGAGTCTGTTTAGAATGAATTGTTCTGAACTTAATAATTGTAAAACAAAATTTTTCCAATGTTAATCCGCGAGACTGAATAAATAATGGATTTTCTTTAAAAATTAAGAAAAGAACAACGGCAATAATCAGTTGAACTGGTATTGTAAGAATAATAATAACTAACGAAAAAATTATATCAGTTACCCTTTTAACAATCATATGTCCAGCTAAAAGTAAATTAATAAAAAACTATATTAACAGAATTAAGAGAAAAAATAAGGAGGAAAGGAAATTAAAAAATAATAGTCCACAAAATATAATCCAGAATAAGAATTAAAGCAGAGCTAATAACAAAGGAACGAATTGTAGATAAACCCACTCCTTCTGCCCCACCCTCTGTATGAAACCCAATGTGGCAACCTAGAAGAGCTGTAAAGCCACCAAAGATCATCCCTTTAATTAACCCAAAGGCAAAATCACCAAACGCAAAATAACGTCTTACAGATTCAAAAAAAACATTAAAAGAGACCCCGAGAAAAAAATTTGAAATAAAATAAGCACCCACTATTGCAACAGCATCAGCAAAAACAACTAGTATTGGCATCATTATTAGAGATGCAAAAAACCTAGGTGTTGCAAGAAAAGCTGCTGGATTTATACCCATCGTTTCCAAAGCATCAATTTGTTCAGTTACTTTCATGGAACCAATTTCGGCAGCAATAGAAGCTCCAACCCGCCCAGCAATTACAACAGCAGTTAGAACAGGTCCAAGCTCAGTAATAATTGACCGGCTGGTAGCACTTCCAAGAAAAGAAAGCGGGGCAATCCCTTTTAATTGATAAGCTGCCTGCCATGCTGCAACTGCACCCGTAAAAGTTGCAATAATTAATACCAGTGGAATAGAATTAACACCAATATGTTCCAACTGATAAAAGAAATTTTTCCGGCTTCTAATAAGTTGAGGAATTGATTTAACAATTTCTACAAAAAGCTGAACAACCTGTCCAAACTCTTGGAAAAAAACTAAAGTTTTTCTACCAATGCTTTGTATTGCAACAGAAATCATACTACCAAATTATTATTTCAATAATAAACTAAGAAAGTTGTATCAATTATGAAAATATTCTATTGAAATTTTATTGCGTTAGGCACTAATTAATCGACCAGGTATTTGCTTTTCACATTGGCTATTCCTATGATTTTTATATATTTTTTATAAGTAAAGTTATTATCCAACTCCAATGTTTTTTAAAATTAGATATCAATATTAATTTTTTATAAGAGGAGATCAACTTTCAAGAATTTGAATTCACTAATCAACTCTTGATTTTATATAATATCATTCAATGGTGAACGTTATGAGCAAAATTAAATTTGAAATTGAAAAAAGGAAAGCTAAAGTTGAATTGCCAGAAACACTTGTATTTGGGCAACTTTTTACAGATCATATTTTTGAAGTTGATTATGACGAGGAGTTAGGTGGCTGGCATAATCCAACTATAAAAAAATTCGGGAATATTGGTTTAAGTCCAGCTGCTATGGTGTTTCATTATGGTCAGGCTCTTTTTGAAGGATTAAAAGCATATAAACAAGAATCTGGAAGAATAGCTCTTTTCCGTCCGCAAAAAAATGTTGAAAGACTAAACAAATCTGCAAAAAGAATTTGCATGCCTGAGATTGATCCAGATCTGATGCTTGAAGCTTTAATTGAACTGGTTAGAGTTGATAAAGATTGGATTCCTACAAAGCAAGGACATTCTCTGTACATAAGACCAGTTATGTTTGCCAGTCAAGCGCTATTAGGAGTTCATCCCTCTCATAATTATAAGTTGATAGTTATGTTAAGTCCTGTGGGACCATATTATCCTGAGGGATTTCGACCTGTTCCAATTCTAGCAACAGACAAATATGCCCGTGCTGTACGTAAAGGGACAGGTGAAGCAAAAGTTGCGGGTAACTATGCCGCTAGTTTGCTTGCACAATCAGAGGCAAATAAAGAAGGATATTCACAAGTTCTTTGGTTAGATGCAATAGAGCAGAAAAATATAGAAGAAGTTGGTGCTATGAATATTTTTGTTCAATTCAAAAATGAAATTGCAACACCAGCATTAAACGGTTCGATACTTCCTGGTATTACTCGTATGTCTGTTATTGAAATATTAAAAGAATGGGGAATGAAAATTAGTGAAAGAACAATCAGCATAAATGAAATTATTGATGCATATAAAAATAATGAACTGGTAGAGTTATTTGGAACTGGAACCGCAGCAATAATTTCATCTGTAAGTAAGCTAAAATATAATGATCATGTTTTATTGTTTGATGAAACAAAAGCTGGCGAACTAGGTACAAAGCTCTATGAAGAGCTTTTAGGTATACAAATTGGGAAAGTTTCTGATAGACACAATTGGATGGTTTATATTGATTGATGTAACTATCAAATGAATAATTATTCGTAACAGCCCGAAAAGGGCTGTTTTTATTTTAGCTATTCCTTAAAATTAAACGTAAATAATATGATAAAGTTATTCCTTCCATTTAAGGAAATATTAAACTAATAAAAGAGTTTGTAAATTCATTTATATTTTGGGAAATTATGAAAAAATGTTTCTGTGATTGCATTGTCGTAACAGTTTCCTTTTCTACTCATACTTTATATGAAGCCATTATCTGACAACATCTTTCTAAAACTTTCAATTGCATACTGTATTCCTTGATCAGAATGAAAGATTATTCCACTTTCAACTTTTCGATCCATCAATGCGTTCTCTAATGCTTTCTCGACTAAATCTGTACTAAGACTTTGAACCATTTGCAAACCGACTACTTTTCTTGAGTAAATATCTATAACATCTGCTAAATACAACCAACTATCTTCTGTGCTTATGTATGCTATATCTCCTGTCCATACTTCATTGGCTCTTTGCCTGTTAAACTCTCTGCCTAATATATTTTGAGACTTTTCCTTCTGATGATCTGAGTTTGTCGTATTACGATACTTCATAAATATCCTCGCCGCAATGCTGTGTTTATTCATTAATCTTGCTGTACATTTCCTATTGCACTCTATTCCGCGTCTCTTTAACTCTGCGGTTATCCATGGACTGCCATTGCGCTTTTTGCTTGTATTAAACAGTTCTACGATTATTTCAATAAGCTACTTTTTCTCTCTGGCTTGTTTTCCATTACTTTTATTTTTTCTCTTGTAATAACTGCTTCGGCTTACTTCCAATATTTTACACATTTTCTCAATGCTGTATTCTTCTTGATTGTCTACTAGAAACTCGTCTACTTCAAGTTCCCTTGTTTTGAGAAGATGCTTACAGCCTTTTTTAATATGTCACGCTCCTCGGTGACATCTGCTAGTCTTTTTCTCAACTCCCAGAGCTCTTTCTCCTTGTCTTCAACTTTCTCTACCTCTTCGGGTGTCCCTACATACTTCTTATACCACCGGTAAATTATTGATTCAGATATCCCAAGATCTTTGCTTAGCTCGGAGACTTTCTTATCTCCGGTCCTCAACATGTTGAGAACATCTTCCTTGAATTCTTTGCTAAATTTCCTTTTTCTTTTTAATTCCATTTCTTCCTCCTAATGGTAATTTAATATTTTTTTACTGTCTACCACTTGGGGGAAGCCCGGATTAAGGGTTTTTAGGTTTACTCTTTAACTTTTCCTTATCCTCTTCAATCAATGCTTTTAATTGTTCTTTCGATTCAAGAAGCCGGTAACATTGTGATTCCTGTTCCTTAACCAAATCTCTGTTCTTAAAAAGATAGAAGCGGGTAATAGTATAAATTGAATCTGTCTTCATTAACTGTATTTGATGATTTTTTAGAATTGTTGAATCTGGTTTTTCCCGAGCTGATAAAATCGACACAATTATTGTTAATAAAAAAAATACTTTCTTCATATTCGCCTTTCAATTAATTAATCGTTAGTAGTTTTTGCAGGAACATATAATGTAACTCCTCCAACAATCCATGCAATAGTTCTATTCGGGGAAGTAGGATTTACACTACTCACAGTATTACCAATAGAAACAGTTCCTAAGAAAGAAGTGTTTCCGTTTGTATTATTTACGCTAACCCATTGATGGGTCATTCCGCCATCTGCAATTACAAAATTATGAGTAGCATCATTTGGACTGCCAATAGACCAAAATCTATTACTACCTTGGTAAATATCCCATTGACTAAAAGAGCCGTCTGAATATGATTTGGTTTTTACTATTGAAGAACCTCCTGTACTTATAATACCAAAAGTTGCTGTTCCTGATCTTGTCATTGTGATATTATCATTAAATGTACTTGTACCAGAAACTGCTAAAGCGTCTGAACCAATTGTAGCCCCACCAATAGCTAATGATGTTGCAGTTGCAACACCTAAAGCTGGGGTCGTAAATGATGGACTTACTGATGGCGCTAAATCTGAAAGCGTTCTATTAATATCAACCGTTAATGTTTTATTTGTTGTACCGCCCGCGATGGAAAATCCTGTAGCCAATGGTGTTAAGGTTAATCCATTATAAGTTAAAGCAGACATACCATATAATGGAGTTCCATTAGTACCTAGATTAAAATTACCAATCCAGTTTGTAGTACCACCATCCACCGGATTTATATATGTATTTCTGTTCGTGCTTAAAGAATCATAATTTGATTTCATGCCGGGGACTACTGTATTCCAAATTACGTTGCCTGAAGAATTGCTGCTATAAACTGAGTATTGTGTATAAGCACTTTGATCCCAATGAGAATTTGAAATAATATGCGCACCTTTAGTATTACGAAGTGTTATTACCCGTTTATAATTTTGGGATTGTATAAGATTTCTTTCTATTATAATTCCTTGATTTGGTTCTGATGCATCTCCATTGGAACTAATTGCAGTTGAACCGCCACACCGTGCATCCCAATAATTATCATGTATATCAATTGAATTGGCATAAATCCGCATTTGTAATGTTCTTACATGACTGAATTTATTGCTATAAACTTCTGAACCATAACCAACAAATTGAGCTAATGGAGTTGTATCATTTGCCGTTGTTGTACCGCCAAAGATTATCGGGTCAGTAGTACATGCCGTATCACTTCCAACACCGATAAAATTAACATGGTGAACTTTTAATGTTGTCATTGTTGTATAAAGAAATGGAGTATTATCGGAACCTCCATTTTTTAATGTGATATGATCTAACTCAAGTCCCCCCTTGCCGAATGTTTGTATTTTTCCGTAAGCACCTGAATATCTCAAATCCAATGTTGCTCCGCCTTCATTTCCATAACCGCCATTTGAAGCGGGAACGCCAAAATTGTTTGATGTAGAATAAATTCTGATTGTTGGTTGAAAGGCAGGGTTGTTTGTATCATGCGGTAACTTCAAAGCGCAACTTATTTTATAAGTAGCGTGAGTAGCATCTTTGGGACATAATAAAGCTCCACCGCCCTGATTGTATAAAGCGCGGATAGCTAATTTGAATGCAGTGGAATCTTCATGGATTCCATCACCATAAACAGGATAATCTAAAATATTTATTACACCAGAATGACTTCTCATCAGATTCAATGAATCTTTTAACATCTTTTGATCAACTATTTTATTTGTATTTGATTGCGCGGTCAAACAGCCGCAAGCAATTAATATCGAGCAACAAATTTTAATGAAATTTTTCATACAAAAGCTCCTCCTATCCAAAAGTAAGGTCTACCTTGGTCGGTATTTGAAAAAATAAATAAATCGGTTGTACCAAAAAGTGCAGTTGCTTTTGCAGCCATATCTATATCAGTGCCAACTTGAAAGCCAACTTTCCCCTGCATTAATGTTGCAGGGTCTTCTGCTTTTTTATTGCCATCCGTATCAACCAATATAACTTTCAACATTTTGTGCCTCTTAGAAAATTATCTATGCTAAAACAATCGGATCATTTGGCGCAAAGATTAACTCGGTTGCGCTTTTTGCAATGCCAAGTAATTGAATAACGTTGCCGCTTGAACTTGGCACAGTTTCAGTTCTTGTACCTGCAGTTGCTGCAAGATATTGTTTGGCGCCGGGCGTCATTCCTGTAAGCTGTGTATTGCTTTGACTGATCCTGTAAACAGTTGCATTCTGTCCGGAAGTTGAAGCAGCAAGAACAAAACCGTTTGCTTCCTTGCCTGCAGTTGTCGCATCAGCCTTACGGCATTTTAGACCGCTTGACGGATATATGTTCACAAAATTTCCTGCAGCAAGATCTTCAGTTGTTGCAATACTATCCGCTTCCGGGGTTACACCAACCGGCATGAAAGAAGGATCCAATTTGCCTGTTGTATCAAGAGCTGGTATTTTACCAGCATCGCCTGCGCCTGCGCTTGAAACGTTTGCTGCTTTTTCTGTTAGAACTCCACCGTTGTTATAGAGATATTTGTCTGCCATGTTCACTTCTCCTAAGAAATTATTATTAATGTTTTAATATCTATAAAAATTTTTGTTGCGCTTAAAGCCGTAGCAATTTGTTGAATGAATCCGGAAGTTGGAATAGCTTGTGTTAACCCGCCATTGCCGCCAACATAAATTGGCATATCCGGAGTGAAACTAAAAGATGATTCAACGAACTCTCCGTAATTTTGAATTTTTATTTTTGCGTTTTCTTCGGCTGCATTCAGTGTAATACCTAATATTTTATTCACGTGATCCAGGTTTGTACTATCCGCATAAAATATTTTGCCTGCAGAAGAGATAACTGCCTTATGGCCGCTCAGCGCTGCGCCGGTTATTCCTTCAATAATATTTGAAGTGCCGATATTTACAACCCTGTCATTAACACTAAAGCTGATTGAATCACCGCCTGCATTAAATGATATTGGGCATTCGCTATTTATGACATTGAATGTTATCATCTGGCAACATCCCCCAGTAGAAAGAATTTTTTATTATTTAACCAGGTGCTTATTTTGTTATCCGGACGGGTAACCTGCATATCGTATACATAAGTTTTAGCCGTGTGATTAAAAGCCTCATGTGATTTTGTAATTAACATTACACCTTCAACTGATAAATCAATATCGTCAGGATTTTTAAAATCAATTATTTTCTCCTGTGAGTTTGCACTTTCGCGCACCTGTATTAATATATTCCATCCGGTCCAGTTGATAGGAATATCATCTTCCTTGAAATCCGTGAATGATAAAGAAAAATCATCACCGCGCACATGAGAAATATTTCCGTCCTTATCCATCCAGGTCATTGTTTTGAGTCCTTAGTAATTAGTATTTAGTCTTTAGACTGAATCTTATCTTACTCTTAATCATAATCTTTTTACAGCGGTAAGCATCAAGCTATGAGCTACAAGATTAAGATTTTTTTTCTTTTTTGATCTTTTCATCTTTCCTTTCTTCCTTCTTTTCTTCCTCCTCAAACTCAACATATCCCTGCTCAAGATTCAGAGTTTTTGCTTTTTTAATATCCACAGAATTGCGGCTGCAGAACCCAACTAATAGCCCATCCATTTCTTTCTGCAGAAGCTTATCCTGCAAAGCAAGATTATTTCTTTTTGCTGAAATTAATTCAGCGCTGGTTTTTTCTTCTTTTGTTAAAAATAACTGCATGGTTATCCTCTTAATAAGGTTTTATAATTATTATTTAATATTCCATTTAATTTAATTGTATCCATGTACTTCCATTCCATATATATGTTGAATAATTTGTGCCAATATAAGTATCGCCAACCTGTCTATTCGTAGTCGGAGGTGTATCAGTTACTCCAAAACATTTGGGAACATTATAGCCATCTATTGCAATGTACCTTCCACTATTAACACAAGTGATTTCAATTGTTTTACTTGATGGAATTGGTTCAACTTGCCAGCTAATTCCACCTGCATCAAGCCAGCCTGAATTATAAACTCCACCATAAGAATTTCTTGTATATAATTGATTACCGTCTAAAATTATTCCTGTATAAGAACCTGAATGATCTAAAGTATTCGTCGTGCTAAATCTAGAAGAGGTAATATCTCCTTGTATTGTTAGTCCTGATATTGATGCAACCATATTGCTGCCTGAGCCGCCGTAACCTATATTCATCAAGAATTTTTGATTAATATTATCCCAAATGCAGAAACCGTAGCGCGCGTACCCGTTATCATTATAACTGCCTGCATTCAAAACTAATTTTGTGACCGAACTATCTGTTGATGTCATTATTAAGCCGGTCGAATTATTTGAAACCGAACTATTAAGTGATATAACAATAGATTTATTACCGGTGGTATTTGTTTTTGTAATTGAAGTTGAACTAATATCCCATCCCGCAATTGCAGCACTCGTTGAAGTTAATTTTCCGTTAGCGTCAACGCTGAATGTTCCATTGTTCAAACTAAACGTGCCTGCAGTAACCGCGCCCAGGGCGGTAATATTTTTTGCATTGAGATAAGAAGTTGTTACCGTATTGCCGATAATTGTTGTTACGTCGCTGCTGGAAGTTTTTGATGTGGGGTCATATCCGCTTGCAAATGTTGTTGAACCGTTTATCTGAATCTTCGCGCCGCTGATAACTATTCCTTCTGCAGAAGCGTTTATCGAAGCTACAACATTTGTATTTTGAACCGGCGTAAAATTTAATTGATTAAGTGTTATTGTACCGGTTGTTATTTTTGATCCGGTGATTGTTGTACTGCCGTTGTTCACGTCACTTGCAGCGTTGCCAACTTGTAAATAACCGGAAATGGTAACGTTGCCGCTCATATCCAATGTTATTTTATCCGTTACAGTTCCCCCTGAATTTTTGTAACGCAGCCGGATTCCATTTGTGGGATCAATGGTGATAAATGAACTTGAGTTAGCATTTTTGCCAAGTCCGATGCCATAAGTATTTGCTGAATATCCATATAGATTATTCAGATTGCCGATCGCCCAATACTCACTCCAGTCATTATAAGTTCCTGAGTTGCGCACGTTGCCGACAATTGTAGGTCCCAATTGAGATGCACTTTTTACACCACGTACAGAATAAATATCTATAAATCCGTTGTTGGCCTGTCCGGTATTAAACATTGCATCACCGGCATACCAATCATTTGCACCGGAACCATCCAAATTTCTTACAACTGCATAAGTATAATTTCCTGCGCTTCCGGAATAGCTGGAATTAATTTGGAAGAACTCAATCTTCCCGCTTGCTTCCATGTAAACTATATCGCCATAAACCATTTGGTTATGTTTTACATGGATTGTTGAATCACCTGCCGCGAGATCCACAACTAAAGAGGTTGTGGGACCTACCAAAATCCTTCCTCCGATCGTGGCAATTGTTTCCTGCGCAACAAGGGTTTCCACCCATAACTCAGCCGCGTATAGAGTTAAATATTTTTTACTGAGTGTACCAAGGTTATCATAATAATTTGTCTTTGGTAAAATGTATTGTGATCCAAAATAGCTCGTTCCTGTCCCCTGCTGATCAAGTGTACCGGTCAAAGTTAAATTTGTAAACTGCGGGCTGGAGGTAGTTGCAATATCCTGAATTGTATTCAACGCATAAGTCGCAGAACCGTCATTTTTAAGATTTGTAGAATTGAATGCAATGTAACCTGCTTTAATTGTTGTACCCCGCCAGGTTCCGGTACCGATTATTCCGACAGAAGTAAGCGAAGAATTAATAACATTACTTCCAAGTGTTGTTGCGGATAAAACCTGTGTACCATCTATTTTATAAACTTTCCCCGAAACAATATTCAAATCCTGATTTAACGTTCCGATTGAAGTAAGCGAAGAATTAATAATATTACTTCCAAGTGTTGTTGCAGATAAAACCTGCGTACCATCTATTTTATAAACTTTACCTGAGGCAAGATTAAAATCACTGCCAAGAGTAAGCGAACCGGTTATGCTTATATCTCCATATATTTTTAATGGTATAGTTGCATCCGCAGCGCCGCCGATTCCAAGGCGTGCAAATTGCGGTGTGCTTGTTATTTTGATGTCCTGGATTGTATCGAGTTTATTTTCATTAGATAATTTTAGATTATCTGAATAATCCAGACTGATCACTGAGCCGGTTGTGTTAAGCGGACTTGTAAAAGTATAATTTGATGATGAGCCTGAACTTGGAGATGAAGAAGAAGAAGTTGAAAAATTTCCGCCTGCAGTATTATTATAATTTGCAGGGCTTAATGGTATGCGGGCCTGCTGGGGATCATAAGAATAACCCTGGACAGAAACCAATTCAAAATGGATACTGGTGTTCGGCTCATCAATATCCAGACTCAAAATAAAATATTGTTCGCCGTTAATTGTTATCAGATCAAGAAGATCCCAATCATACATATCATCAGTTAAAATGCTTGTCAGGTCATAATAATAATGCCGCTTCCCGTAGAATGACATTGTATCCTGTGCAATGCTTAATGCATAAGCGTCCAATGCATCCTGTGTGGAATCAATATTATTCGGTACAACAATTTCCATCTTGATTTCATTACGCGGCAAAATGCCGGGATAACTGGCAACTGTTGCATTACCTTGCAATATTACTCCATCAGTATTGCTCTGATTTATCAGACGGTATAGAGCTGATCCATTTGCCCAGGTTGCCGGAGTTGTTCCTGTTGCAGTAAAACTTTGACCTGCCGTATTGGATGCCGCTCCCACATTTCTAAAATCATCGCCATAGTTATAGGTTTGAATATAATAACGTTCACCAACAATTAAGGTCCCGCTCGTTGTAATAATTGCCGTCTTGCCGCTGTTAACAACCACGGTAACAGCGTCTACGAGTTTATCCCAAAAATATTGTTTCTTACCGCCGCTTTTTATTCTTGAAGGTGTAAACGTTCTGACAGTGCCGGTTGAAATATCCGTTTTCTTTTTTAGGATTAATGTTCCTTCCTTGTTGAAATAAATATAACAGAGCAGACTATCGGCAAGGAATTTTACAGCGTCAAGCGGGTGTTTATCAAACGGATCTTCATCAAGTAACTGTGAACAATATTCAAGACTGATTGGAAATTCGTTATATGTAGTCTGGTTGGAAATTATAATATTGATCCATGCATTTTCAACAATTGCTTCTATTATTTTTAATGCATCAAATCCTGTTATTGGGTACATTCCATCTGCATCAGGGATTGGACTAGCTATTTCAATATATCCGGCTTCCTTATTAAAATAAGTTGATTGGTATAAGACCGGATCAGTAAGACTGAGAACGATAAGTTTTTGGGTATTATCAATTGGATATAATTTTGCTATGGTACACGAAACATAATAGCCGATAGCACTTGCAACTTCTGCCGGGCATGTTTGTACTTTGCTGTCAAGAACTAAAAATCTTTTATCTCCCTGCATTATTGTTTCACCGCGGTTCAGCATCAATACTTCATTCGATATTGGCTGTCCCCAGTATGAGCTGTCACGTTTTAGACAGACAAAACAATAAAGATCACCGTAATGCCCAAAAGCAGTCCAGTCGTTTCCCGGGTATAAATTGCCGCTTCCTGCACCGCTGAATCCGTAAATAAAATCGGCATCCGGCGCCCAGACCGACGTTCTTGAAGTTATTGTGATTGGTTCGCCGCGCTGCTTTGTTGTATTTGTTATTATGTCGAACGCTTTTAATTTATCAACAACGTCAAAATTTATTTTCTTTTCCAGATCAGGCCAGTTCAAAGAAGAAAAATCAGTTAAACCTTCAAAAAGTTTTGAAGTAACCCCGGTACTTTTTTTGCCGTGCAGTTCAAAAATGTATCTTTGAGCCGCGCTTAAATCACCGTTAAAGGCATTATAAACGGAGTTATTACCGCTTGCATAATTAAGCGTTAAACTGACATTATCAAATGCAATAATACCGGCTTCGCCTTTATTGGAAGATTCAATCCGGCGCTTGATACTTCCTATATTATAAATGGTTGTATCAGGAGTCCAGTCAACAAGTGTTCCGCTAATTCCGTTTTTAAATTTTATTATCACCGGTTCATCCTGTTCTGATAATCGTAATGCTGACCGACTTTCATTGCTTCATCATTATTGAAATAAGCAAGTGCCGGGCGCGATGCAAGATTTTCAATTTTAGTATTAAGTACTCTTACTTCATTAATCAACGAGCTATTATCAATACCGCTTCCACCTGCAAAATAATTTCTTACTTCAAATGCTGTGCGTGTAACAAGGTCCGCCATACCGGTTGCATAATCTTCAGCAGGCGCAATTATTTCTATTCCATTTTCACCAACAATTGCGCCGCCTTTTGCAAAACCCGGTATTTTTGGCGCAGCAAGTAAATAAGAGAGAGCTGTAGCAGAGGATAGCCCTGCCATACCTGCAATATCGGCAGCTCCAAAAGACATAACGCTTGCAAATGTTGCTGCAGGTGCATAAGCACTTGCAATTGCAGCGCCTGTGCCCGTTGCAGTTCCAATTGCCGCAAGTTGAGCAGTATCACCAAATAAAGCTTGTTTGAGTAGACCCATCAAATATTCTTTAAGCATATTAGCAAGCATTCCGATAAAACCCTGTTCGATTGTATCCCAAATTGCGCTTAGTTTTTCCGAGTCGGTCATACTTTTATTTGTAAGAAGCTGGAAAAATTCGTCATAGCCACGCCACATTACTTCTAACGAACCGGTAAATAATTGATTATCTTTTTGATATTGCTGCCACTTCCAATCATAGTATCTTTGATCTAGTTCTTTAATTGCTTCGGTTTTATAATTTTCCCATTCAATTTCTGTAAAACCGGCATCTTGCATCTTTTTAACTTCATCATCAATTTTTTGAGTCTCTTCGGTCATATAATTCGGATCAAGAAATTTCACTTTTTCATAATAATCTTTCTTTGATTGTTCAATAGCTTTATTTAATTCGTTCTCCGCGGCTAATACTTTCTCATTTATCTCTTTTCTTTTATCCGAATCAGTTTCAAGGCTATAAAATTTTTGAAGATGCTCAATCTTATCCTGTATTAATTGAATTTCAGTTGCCTTTTGAGCTTTCAATTGTTCCTGGTGCAGTTGAAAATCCAGTTCAAGTAGTTTATCATTATGTGCCTTTGTTATTTTTTCTTCATCAATCTTTAATTGCTCCTGTACGACTGTTTCCATATTGACAGATGTCAGCCCAAATTTGGAATAAGATTCTCTGAGTTTATCAACCTCATCCTTTTGTTTTTGAATTTCTTCAATATTCTCACCAAGAATACTCTTTAATAAAATAGCCCCGCTAACAACTGCACCAATTGCCATTGTTAAACCGCCGCTGACTGTAGTACCCATTGCTAATGCTAATCCTTCAACGGCTGTTGTTGCAATATTATAACCGGTAATTCCATCCGAAACAGATTCTGCAAATTTTTTTTGGCTTTCTGTAGCACCATCAGATTTTTCCACAAGTGACGCAACGGAAGAAATAACATTCAAAGTATTACTGACCCCATCTATTAATGCAGCACTATGCGCCTTTTTTGCTGCAATTCCTTCTATAAGAGTATTTGTTAACTTATCTACCTCTACACCTTGACCGGCATAAGCCTGTGTAGCAGTATTAGTGGGATTTATACTTTCGTTAATAACTTCGTTAACATGCTCGACTTTAGCGGCAAACTTTTGGAACATTTCCTCATTCACTTGAATTGTTGCCCCAACCTCTTCGGCATCCAAAGTCAATTTAAATTCAATTGTATTATCTGATGTCATTTCTTTTTAATATTCTTTAATTGACAAATTAAACCAAGCAGTTCGTTTAGATTTTTTAATCTTTTTCTATAATAATAATCCAAAACAGTTTTTCTCCTTGTTCTTCTTAGCGCATCTTCCTTGACAGCATCACCGTCAGAGACAGAAAATAGGATTAATTCTTTATCAGTGGATTTTAAGTCTCCGTTGAAATATTTGCTTTCGTAACCTCTTAGGTCATTAAACTCATCAGCAGCCCTTCTCTCTCTTTCTCTGAGAGCTGTAAAAATTTGTCTATAGAAATTTTTGATAACGCATAAGTCAAAAAAAAATCTGTTATTATTTGCAGAGTCTCAGATTTTGTAGCCGCGCCAAAATTAAAGCCGGATGCAGTGGAACCGTCCTTATATCTTAATATAATACTCATAAATTTGACCGCATCCTGTTTCGATATATTTTCACTTACTAAAACATTGCCTCGGTTTTTAACTAGTCTCAAAAAGCCGTCTAACCACTCAAATTCATCCCAGGTATAATCATGATGCATAATAAATTCATTGCTGCCAATTTTATATAGGTGCTTTTCAAGAATTAATTCCGCAGGTTTATTTTGTTCTTGTTCCACTTTTAATTCTCCATCCTGCCTACCGGCTGGCAGGTCTCAATTCTAAATTCTAAATTATTCTGTTCCCGTCTTTTTAATATCAATTATTTCAGCATCACCCTTCGAACCATTCGATGAACTCAGGGAAGGCAGGCCCAGGGTATCAACTTTTTTAGCTGCGATCTTTCCGGAGAGAACAATTTTCTTTGTTCCAATTTCAGCAAGTTCAAACTTGCAGCCGGTCAATTCATTTTCTTTTCCGGAGACATTGTAACTAAAACCTTCATCATTTTTAACTAGATTGCTTCTAGTCGAGATGAAGTGTTTGAGAAGATTTCCATTATATATTCTTAATGCAAAATCTTTTTTATTAGGTTTATAAGGTATCTTTAACAGGCTTTTAATTGCTGGTTTTTTATCATCCGAAAGTTCATCAGTAATAAAAATTGTTACTTCGGATTCGTTGTTGTTATTCTTTGCCATTTTCTTCTCCAGATTCAAGCATCAAGCTCCAAGCACGAAACTATTAGTTTTTATTTGTAAACAGTTCTTGATCTTAATCCTACTCTTATTCTTGCTCTTAATCATAATCTTAATCTTTCTCGAACTCTTGTTCTTGCCCTTGCTCCTGCTCTTGCTCTTATTCTTAATCTTGATTCTTATAGCTTGCAGCTCATAGCTAAGTGTTAATATCCTATCTTCAGCGTTCCGCCGTTCAAACCGGCATCCGCATCAATACCGCCGTGAGTTCCGCCGTATGTAAACTCATGTTCAAACGGTCTGACTTTTCCTTCAAAAGTAATTTTTGCAACACGCTTATCTTCCCAATCCGGCTCAAGGTAATTATTAACCGCGCCTGCCGCGAAATCGAACGCGTCATAATATGCGCCTGCATTGCCAAGCTTTATTAAAACAGAAGCGTTAACATCTTTGCCGAGCAGTTCAACAAGTTTTGTTACTGCAGCATTGCGCCCGGTTATTTCAATTTTGTGGGAGATCCAATCAACGCAATCCTGTCCGTATGCATTCTCCGAAGTATTTGCTTTCATTGAATAATTAAAATCTTCAAGTTCACCCGGTTCAAATAGTGCGGTTGCCTGGGGTGATTCAATTGCCAAAAATTTAATAGGCCGTCTTAATGTTTCATCTTCGCCTGCTACGTTGCCAGCTCCGTTCAATGTAACTGCACTTTCGCTATCGCCGGAATCAATCAAAGATTTAACAGTATCATAATCTGCCGCACCCTTTAACGATTCTTTGACTGATCTTCTATCCATCTTGATTATATATTCCCAACCCAAGCCAAGTAGAAAAGTGCCGGAAGTAAATTTGAAAACGTCTTCACTGTTGGCAGTCATGGATTGCTTCTCACTCATTATCTGCACGTCGCAGCCAAGATTCATGTGTGCAAAAAGCGAAGCAAGATATTTCATTGTTGGCTGAAGCATTTCATAATCAAGCTGCGCCTGCAGCATGTTTCGGCTCTGCCGGTCTTTAACATCTTTTGTTGTTTTGTAATTCGTGAATTTCATTGTAGCTTTATCACGGATTCCGGCAAGCGCAACTCCGGCTGGAGTTGTGGCAAGCGTTCCTATATTGCATTTGCCAATTTGTTTTATTCCGGGTATTGAAATAACTGGATTACTCATTTTATTACTCCATTAAATTATTTAACAATCTTGTCCCGTTAGGCGGGGTTTTTCTATAAAATCCACTGGGATGCCCATAGTAACTAAATATGTCCAGACGTAATCTTCTTCTTTAAAAAGTTCATCGCGGATGGGATAAACTTTTCTTTCATTTTCAGGTAGATGATTGAAGATTGTTATTCCGCTAAGATTGTTGACAATAAAATCCACATACTCAGCCGGCATCATGGTTTGATATTTTTCGCTTGGCTGCATTGAGTTATCAATAAAGCGGATCATCGGCGCTATGGTTACAAGTATTGTCCTCTTCATTAAAAGAGTTCTGCCTTTTGTAATGCTTTCGTAATTTGAGCCGCCATATAAAAGACCTATAACTCCGCGCGGATGCACAAGCTTGTATTGATCAAGAGTTCTCAATCTTTCCAATCCAACCATATCTTGCTGCTCAAGCGTTTTGATTGCATGTGCAAGTGTATCTTCAAAAACTTTTACTGCTTCACGTATGGTATCTATTTTTACTTCGTCTGTCATTTTAATTCCAAGCCTCAAGATTCAAACTTTAAGCTCCAAGCACGAAACTATTAGTTTTTATTTTTGAATAATTCTTAATCATAATCTTAATCGACCTTTTCCAACCCAACCAACCTACCCCGAACCCCTCCCTTTCGCAAAGGGAGGGGCTGGGGAGGGTTGGGTTATTTTTCTGCCGGAACTTTTAATTTTAAAAATGTTAATACTGCGGAGATCACAGCCCAACTTGAAAGTCCATTTGCGCTCAGCATTGCAGCTGTGCCATAGATTAAAATATATATCCAACTAAGACCGGCAAATATTCCAAGACCGATAAAATATCCGAATGTAGATAGACCAAAACTGACTATTGCGCTAAGGATAATTGTAATTGTACCATTTGAATTAAACCACTTTTTAAGTAGTGATGTCAGAAGCAAAACTGCACCGGCAAGCGCGCCAAGGTTCATGAATAATGTTGATATGCTTAAACCGGTAAGTGTATTAAGCAACACTAATGTTGAAGTTGTATCCTGCGACACCTGTTGGGATTTTAGTTTGACCGCTGTCATAAAAAGTAATGTCACAAACGCAATCAAGAACATGTTTAATTTGTAATATCTTTTCATTTTGTATTCCTCTAAATAATTATTTATAATTTTCTCGTCCTTTGCACTCTGAAAGTGCGCAAGGTTTAAAACTCAAAACAAATACCCACACCCGCATAAAAGTCGAACGTCTTTGTAAGTATTCCAACACCTGCGCTGATATTTGGAACAATCTTAAACCGTTCAAAAAAACTTTTCTGCTTTTCAACAATTTTTGTATTTGTAATTGTTGTCACTGTTTCTTTTTGCCTGCTGAAAGATTTTTGATCAACACTTAAAAAATGAATGCTGTTTTTTGATAGTTGAGTTGGACTAATAAATGTTGATTTAACATATGTGCTATCAATTATAAATCCTGTTGAATCTTTTGAAACAAAATTTGAATCGATGATGCTTGTATAAACATATCCTGAAGAAGATGAGTCTTTTAATGAATTCAATTTAGCCTCAACATGAATTTCTTTTCCATTCTCTTTTGAAGAGTATAACGGAATGAGCGCCGCTTTTAATGAATCTATTAGCATGCGTTTAATGTTGCCAACCTGCTCTGCTGTGAAAGAATTTTTGGCCGTAATAATTTTTATTCTGGTTGTGCTTGTTGTATCGGAAGTTGTGTCAACAACTTTTTCTTTATTCGTATAATATTTAGTATAGACAAGCATTACTAACGCCAGCATTATTGCAAAAATTATTATATACCAATTTTTAATTTTCATTTAATGACTCTCCGTTCTTCACTCTACACTCTAAATTCTCGATTAATACTTGTTCCAGACATCATTGTTAAAGATTTTATCGTCCGCAGATTTATTTACTCTTATTTCTCTTGCCAATCCTTCTGCATTTGGAGAAACAGGATCAACATCAAGCAGTAATTCACCGCGCTCAATTCTTTGTAATTGCTTTGTTGAGTTATCAAAAATTTTTTGTTCGCTATCCAGCATATTATCGCGTACGCGTCTTTTCTTCACATTATAAATTACACGGTCATCACTTATTGATTGAATTATGGAAGAGACGTTACTTAATGGCAGTTTATATCTTCCGCGAAGTGATGCATTAATTTCTTCTGTTACTTCATCAGCAATCTGATTGAAACGGATTACCCTTGGGTCATTATAGTTTGTAAGATCAATTTCTTCATTGGTTCCATTTTCATCATTCAGAAATTGAATGAAAAAATTCTGATCAACTTTTTTACTTACGCTTTCAATTGTTGAATAAGACATCTCTGTTAGCCTCAAGCTTCAAGCAATAAGCCCTAAGCTTTTTTTAATTTCTTAACAAATTTTTAATCAATCTTGAGCTTACTCTTAATCCTAATCCTGCTCTTAATCTTACTCTTAATCTTGCTCTTGTTCTTGCCCTCATAAATCTCAGCCAGTTAAACTTTTTTTAGAAGATGCCACGGGAATTCACCCTCAATTCCTGACTATTTAACCGGCAGTTTTTATTTTATCCATCTTTTTTCTATGTATTAAGTCATAAATAGCATAACATCGTGCAC
>PMDS01000110.1 GCA_003155655.1 Melioribacter sp. | reverse complement strand
ACAGCCTCTGAACGGCGGAGTTATTTTAAAAACGAAACTAAAATTCTCTTAACTCCCTATTTTCACACAGCCTCTGAAGGACGTGGTTATAAATTAAATTATGCGTAATGTAAGTTATATAAGTAAAACAAATTACATCCTGTTTTTTAACAGAATCAGAGACTAGATACTGTATTCAGTTAATCACGTTTGACTATTAATTACCTATAGTTGCTGCCAAAGTAAAGAATGTTTATAAATGCTAAGAAAACTTTAAAATAAATTAAATCAAATAATTTCCAGGCGATAAAAAGACCAATCATTGAGAGCCCTGAACTTCTAATTAAATCCATATATTTTCTTCCGGTCTTTTCACCCATAAACATTGGTAATATTCCGCTGCCATCCAAAGGAGGCAAAGGAATTAAATTAAAAACGAATAGAATTAAATTAAGTGAAAACATAATGCTGATTATTTTTGCCAAACTTTCAAACGTTTCCGGATTAGTTGCCTGGACAACATTTGAAATGTTTATTGATTCAGGAGCAAGAAAGAAACCAAAATAAATACCTACATGAATAATAATTGCGGAAATAAAAAGCAAAATAAAATTTGATATTGGTCCAGCGGCAGACATAGCCGCTGATTTTTTAGGGTGCGTATAAGCCCATTCATAGTTATACGGCGTACTAGCCCAGCCTATCATCCACCCGCCTAAAATGAAAGATAATATTGGCACTACAACTGTTCCTATCGGCTCTCTTTTAATGTGCGGCAGCGGGTTTAAAGATACCTGTCCTTTTTCATAAGCAGTCAGATCACCCATTTTCATTGCAGTAAATGCATGACAAAATTCATGAAATATTGTTGAAGACAAAAACACCAAGTACCATATTATTCCATTACGGAAATTAATCATAACAAAATCCTTTTGTTGAATTGCCAGACGAAGTTGCACCTAACGCGCTGCCCGTCCGTCAGCTGACGGACAGCAATGCAGCTTTTCCCGAAGGGATTACTGCGGAAGGATCCCTTTGAGAGAAGTCCTGACGCTACGTGAATGATATTTAATACGGTCAAGGCATGGGCCTTGACCGCCGGGTAAGTACCATATTATTCCATCACAGAAATTAATCATAACAACATCCTTTTGCTGAATTGCAAAACGGTGTGGTTTTTAGACCGCCACGACAGGGTTTCCGCTACAAATACTACGATTTACCTATTATGTTATTTATTAACTACAAACTTTTTTTACAAACAGTACTATGCCAACCTGCAAATACAACGAACGACTAAAGTGTTCCGCTTGAGAAGTTAATTATGCGTCTCTATTCTTTAAAATAATATTTATTAGTTCCTCTTAAACTAACTTTTCTAAATGGATAATTTTCTTTTAATAATTTTTCCATCTCTTCGTTAAATGACCAATCATTTTCAATGTAGCTCCAATTAATATCATAATATTTCTTTTGGGGGTCATAACAGACTGTCATTCCAATACATTTTGAATTTTTCTGCTCATATTTGTGAGCATCAGTAAAGTTAAAAAGAGCATTTTTCCATACATCTGAATTCTTATATTCTAGAGGAATAAAAACAAAACCACAATTTGTTCTTATACTGGACATCCTGTACGGTAGGGTAAACACCTGTGATTTTGCTTTATCAAGAGACAATTTAAATCTTAGTTTGAATTCCTTTAATTCTGTTCTATCAAGTTTGGCGATTTCTTTAATAATAAAATAGTAATCATTATCCTTTCCAATTTTTACGATTCTCTTTTGAAATAAGTTTATTATAAACGAGACATCAAATTCAGATTCATTTTTTATCATCTTTTTTAGATTTTCTAGATAGGTCAAATCTAAATTATCCGTATCAGTGGATTCTAAAAAATGCCCTAATACGTATTGTTCAGGAAGTGAATTAAGTTTTTGTTCGTGTTTTTCATATAGAATTTCTCTAAATGAAAGATATTCTTCAATTTCTGAAGGAGTGAATAGGAATTTACAAATTTCTCCATAATCATCAGAATGAATTAAATGAATTAATCCGACTGTTTTGCTTCTGTAAAATTTCATAAATCTTTTTTCGTCGGGTAATGCCTCAGTAGAAGTATATACTATAATTTTCTTTGCAATTGTAGGATTAGCTTCACTAATATTAATGTTATGACCTCTCTCATTCGAGATTGTTATATTTTTATATTTTTTGAAATATTCAAGGGTTCCTTTTATTTGCTTAACTGCTTTTTTCTGAACTTTGTTCACAAACCATTTTATTTCGTTACCAACTACTTCAATATTCCTATCTTTTATTTGATAGATAAATAATATATCATCAAGCCAGATTACATTATCCGCTAATTGCAATCTTGATTTCCCATCAGGTGTAATAAACTCATTTCTACTAAAAGAGAATTCCTTAAAAAATACATTTGTGTTAATGAATGATACTATTTTTTCAGTTTTGCACATTTAATTTTGGGAATATTATTTAACCACTTAACGGTGTTGTTTCATGCTTCAGCCCAAGCAAGCAATGCAGCTTTGAAAAACGAACGCAATAATTTGAAAAATGCCGCAATGAAATCGCTGTCCACGTTGAGCGGCGGGTTATAAAATCTTATACAAACATCTTTATTTTTTTTATACCAAATGTCTTAAAAAAATCATCACTCATAGCTGATATCGAATTATTGTGATATTCTTGTAACCATAAATACTTTTTTAAATTGTGTGAATCAGACTTAAAACGCCTCCGATTGTTTTTAATGTTATCTCTATGACTAACAAGAAAATTGAAGTGATCTTCCGGCTTTACTTCTGTAGCCATAGCCCTTATGTAATCTATAAAATAGTAACCATCATTATCTAGTTTAAGTAAATCATGAATATATTCAAGCTCTTCTTTTGGTTTATGATGCCATGATCGTAACGCAGGTACCTTATTGATCAAATCAACGACTTCTTTTCTGAGAACTATCCGTGGTGTTTTGGCGATATCTTTTTCCAAAAGATATGCTTCAACTAATCCCGGTCCAAAGAGATAACCATCTTTTACAAAAACTTCACCAATAGTTATTCCACCACGCAAAAATATTCCTTGATAAATCAACTCCATTTGAATATGTAAAACATCTAGTAGTTCATAAAATAAAAGCCCTAATGATCGTTTCTTATTTGCAATACTAAGTACATTGGTTGTTCTTACAGCACAGTCAGAAAAGTTGAAGAAGTTTTGTTCCAAATCTTTTGCTAAATCAGAATCTGGCATTGATAAATATCTAAATCCTTTTAGGATATTAAATATTTTCTCGGGTTTATCATTATCAATTATATCCTTAAACCCAAGTATGTCTAAATAACTTATTATGGATATATCATATTTCATATTTAGCTAGGTTTTATTATGGTGTGGCAACTAAATCGATGCAACACGTTTTACGTTACCAATATTTTGTTTTATTGATTATTTTATTTATTTACTTCTTCAATCTTTTTTCACAACAAAACTATTCTGCAAATAACACGACCGGCTACAGCAGTCGGAGTTGAGTTGAAGGTTAGGGCAATTTTATTTTTCATCTTCATAAAAAGAATATCTCCATGCTAGGTGCTTACATAAACCATCAAGGTCAGGAAATGAAGTTGAATGATTAATCCCAAGAATATGAAGTTGATTCCTAATATACGCGAACAATTCACCCGGGATTATGATTTTGATTAATTTAGTTCTGAAACGAATATGGTTTTCTAGTTTTATAAACTTATTACCTTTAACAATCTTATGAATTGTAAAAACACCAGCTTGGGATGATATTCGTTCACTAACAATATTTGGTCGAAATACTTTGGTAAGTGGATTACTATCAGGTTCAAATTTTTGTGTATCTAAATCAAAATCTTCTTGGTCCGGTATTAAAATCCACACAACACCATTTTCATTCTCCCCGTTCTTAATAAATGGTGGATTTTCTACAGCAAACCATAATGCAACTAAAGCGCTATAAGTCCAATCTAATAAACGTGTAGGTAATCCATGATGTTGGGCAAGTGCAATTTGATCCCATTTATTTTTAGGATGATATTCTGTAAATGCAACACTAGTTCTTTCAAATTCCTTTAGCATTAGTTTCTCAATTTCTTTTATCTCGCCTCTTAACTTTATACGACCTAACTTAGGCAAAAGTGGTAAGTCTCTTTGTTGACCTCGAAACAAGAAATCAACTTTGTTTTCGACTTTCTCATAGTTCCTTTTTTCGGTGTCTATAAAGTTCACGTAATCTTGAACTGATTGAATAGTTTTTGCCATCTTTTCTCCAATGCCCTAATTATTAATTAACTCGCGGTTAAAATCCATACCTAGGATTTTATCAAACAGCATTTATTTCTTTTATATCAAATATTTCTTCTTTATTACGTTTTATCATTCTATCTATTTTTCCTTTTGTAAACAATAAAATGACACTCATTAACTTTATATTTTGAAAGGTGCAGTTATTGGCTATTGTAGGTTTTAAGATCAGAGTTGTTGGAAATGAAAGAGACAACGTATACCTCCCTTTGTCATTCACAACTTAAATTATAATGTGTAATAATTCAAGCAAAATGAAAAACTCCACCCTTTATCCCTCTCCTTATTAAGGAAAGGGGCAACCTGCCTGCCGACAGGCAGGAAGGAGGGGAAATCCCCGAAAAAAACACGGGACAAGCTCCGACAAAAAACGTCGGAACAAGTATTTTGAAGAGTTCAAAATTATTTCTTAAAGAAGTTTTGCATATTTGCGAAGGACCTCACGCCGACCCTCTCCCCTGTAATCCGTTAGTGAACGGAGCACGGGACAAGCTTAAAAAAAGGAGAGGGAGGAAATGTGAAAATGTCTCGTCCTGAAAAAAGTTCTTTGACATACTGACTATTCCATTGATGCCTAATGGTGAAAAAACCCCGACAAAAAACGTCGGGACAAGCGGGATAAAAATGGGATAAAAACGGACTAAAAATGGGATATAAACGGAGTGAAAATTGGTATAAAAACTGGGTGAAAAAGAGGTGAAAATTGGTGAGAATAGGTGAAAAACTTAGGACCAGTATTAAAAGGAGAATTGTTATTTTTTGCAAAAAAGATTCTGAAAAAAAATTAAAAGAATGACAAAAAATCCTGATGTTTACGAGACTCTGAATCGTTACCGAATTACTGAAGTAATACACTACCGCAGGTAAGAACAAGTTATCCCTACAAAAACTTTGTGCGTGAGTTTTAATGAGATAATAAAAAGAATTGTATTGAACTTTACGAAATCAATCAACAAATATTTTTTCGTACTTCCGGATTATTTCATCCATAAGTAGATTAGTTTCTTCATTGACAATCATTCTCTTAGGGTCCGATTCAAACCATGCTAATGTTCTTTTAATTCC
The DNA here is from genome assembly GCA_003155655.1 of Melioribacter sp. Lineage (GTDB taxonomy): Bacteria > Bacteroidota > Ignavibacteria > Ignavibacteriales > Melioribacteraceae > Fen-1258. The sequence continues at coordinate 11,841 of PMDS01000110.1, read as the reverse complement.
TACTGAAAACGGTATTGCTGCCGTAAATCCCGGAACGTATTTTTTGATCTTTGAATTATCGAATATTACGCTTTCGGATTTGTCACCTATCAAGCCGCCGTATAAATCTTCGCTGAAACGGGCGATAAAATCTGAAGGAATATGAACAATGTTTGGTTCGGCTCCGGCAGCGTTTGCAACAGCCTGGTAAATTTGGTTCCAATTTAAAATCTCATCCGACGTGATATGAAATGTCTGCCCTATTACCTGCTGATGCGCGAACAATCCAATAAATGCCTTAGCAAAATCTTCAGCGTGCGTAAGAACCCAAAGAGAAGTGCCGTCGCCGTGAACAATTATTTTTTTTCCTTTTTTTATTCTGTCTACAATAGTGTATTCAGTCCAGCCGCCAATTGCAACAGGAATTACATTATCGTAAGTGTGGGAAGGGCGCACAATTGTTATGGGGAAATTTTCATTGCGGTAATAGTTATTTAGTTTTTCCTCGCATGCAATTTTATTTCTAGAATATTGCCAGAATGGATTTGCAAGCGGAGTTGATTCTGTAATAACCGGATGAGCAAGAGGCTTTTGATAGATGGAAGCCGAACTAATAAAAATGAACTGTTTTGTACTATTACGGAATAAATTAAAGTCTCTTTCAATATCCTCTTCCGTAAAAGCAATCCAGTCCACTACAATATCCCAAGAATGCCCTTTCAAGACTTCGGACATTTTCAACGGCTGAGAAATATCGCCTGTGATTAGTTTAGCGCCGGGTAAATCTACCTTTCTGTTACCCCGGTTTAAAAGATAAAGATCAATTCCCTTTTCAATACAAAGTCTGCTGACCGGTGTACTGATATTTCCCGTACCGCCAATAAATAAAACTTTCATTTGTTGTTCCTTTTTCTATAAAATTAAATATTCAAATAATTATTTACTGTTTTTGCAGATCAACTGTAATAAAATAATTTCCGCAATTGAACTAATTTTTTCATAAACTACCCCAATATTATGTATGAATGATAAATTAGTTTTTTTTAATTATCAAGTAGTTGTCTACCGGCATAGCCATAAGCAGCATCCTGCCTGGCGGCAGTGTACTACTTCATCAATCATATTTAATCCAGGATTGACTTTTTACCGGAAACAATGTAATATTTAAAAGAGATAATCTTATAAAAAAGAAACTTGACCTGACATAAATATTTTAATTATGCATTCCAGGCAGAATGGTAATTGAATGATGTTAAGTCGAGAAAATTGATTTTCCTTTTGTATTTGTTGATAACCGATTCACTTTTCATAAAGATTCAGAAGACAATCATAAATGTATTTTGAGTGATAACGGAAATTAAGTTTTGAAAAAGGAGAAATCCAATGAATCGTAATCTACATTTTTCTACAAATACTCTTCTTGCTTTACTTATCTTCGAATTTTTTCTTTACCAGACACAAATAAGTGCAATACCGGTCTTTGCAAGAAAATATAAAACAAGCTGCAGTACATGCCATGTAGCATTCACCAAAAGAAATGCTTTCGGTGAATCATTTAGAAGAAACGGTTACGTTATGTCTATGGAAGATACCCGGATGGTTAAAGAAAAACCTGTTAAGTTGGGCGCAGAAGAATGGAAAGAACTTTGGCCGGATGCAATTTGGCCAGGCTCAATTCCCGAATCATTTCCGATGGCCGCTTACTCAATTATGCGGGTTAGCTATAATCCGTCAAATGCTGATGGTGGAAATGTTTTTGAATTTGATATGCCATTAATTTTTAATTTTGTTTTTGGCGGCGCTTTTGGTAAAGATGTTTCATTCTTTGGCGGATGGTCCACTTTTGCAGCTGGTCAAAATGCTGCCGGATTGCAAAGACTGTTTTTTCAATTTAACAGTATTGTTGGATCCCAAAATTTTATCAATCTAAGAATCGGCCGGTTTGAACCCGGCATCACTGATGGATATACAAGTAATCAGCGGTTAACTTTATCCTATCCAATAACAACTGATTATAATGCTGCCAGTCCTGTTACGGGGCAGGGGGGCTGGAGACCAAGAGATTTTCAATCTGGAATTGAGTTAAATGGAATTATAAAGCACAATATTTATTATGCTGCTGGAATTGTAAATGGCGAGAGCAAAACAATTGGCGACCCGACCGATCAGAAAGATGTGTATGTTCGTTTAGCATATAGCTTTGGTAAATCCGGATTCGACGAACAAAGTATTGATACAAGTTATGTTTATACAAATTATACATTAATGATTGGTGCATACTCTTATTGGGGTAGTAGAAATAAAATTCCAGTTAAGAATATATTTTACGACAATAACTTTAAAAGGTTCGGATGTGATCTTACCTGGCATTTTAATGAATTCGATTTTTTGTCGGGATTAATTTATGGTTCAGATGATAATCCAAATAATGATTTCAGGTTACTGAATAGTCTCGCATATTTTGTGGAAGGTAATTATAGCTTTTACCCATGGTTAATAGGAGTTATCCGAATTGAACATGCGAATGCCTGGAAAGATAATGAAGATATTGACAAATTTTTCAACATTGTTCCTAACTTAACAATTTTATACCGTGCCAACATACGTATTTCACTAGAGGGGGCAATTAGAATTGATGAGAACAGGTCAGTACAGGGTGTATCTATTCCGGCAGAAAATGAGTACCCTCTGCAAGCCGTAACACTTAATGCATCAATAGCGTTTTAATTTATTCATAACAACACGAGAATGGTTTTATGAAAAACATTTTGATTCTTGTTTTAGTGTTTTTTTTAATTGCAATCCAGATTATAAGTGCAGGGAATTTAAAAGGCAAAATTAAATTAGCAGATGAACCGCTAAAGAATGTTGTTGTTTATCTGGAGCTTACCGAGAAAGCCGTGTATCAACCACCTAAAGATGCCGTAGTTCTGGACCAGATAAATCTTACTTTTGTTCCGCATGTGCTTCCTGTTTTACTCGGCACAAAAGTAATATTTCCCAACAGCGATAAGATAAGGCACAGTGTTTTTTCAGTAAGCAAAATTAAAAAATTTGATTTCGGAACTTACACACCCGGAGTTGAGAAGTCTATTATTTGTGACCAGTTGGGCGTAATTCCCGTTCTCTGCTACATTCATCATGATATGTCCGCATATATTGTGGTGCTGGATACTCCCTATTTTGTTTTAACAAACGACGCAGGCGAATTCCATATTGATAATGTTCCACCGGGGAAATATCATCTAAAATTTTGGAATGAGGAAGTTGAAATAAAATCTGAAGAAGTTTTAATTCCTTCAAAAGGTACAATAACCAAAAACTTGAATATTGCTGATTAAGAACTTATAATTTTAAAATGACAATTCGATTTAACAAAATAATTCCGCAATTAGGTATTCAGGGTAAGCTTACATTAATTTTTATTCTCCTCTCTACACTACCCTTAATTTTACTAAGCATATATATTGTCCAGCAGCAAATTAATATTAAGCAGGACGAAGACATAAGATATATTGAAACAGATGTAAAAGGATTGAAAGAAAAAACATCTCTATTCCTCACAAGAATTGAAAGTGAAATAATGCTTGTAATGAAATCCTCTGAAATGATAATTATGATTAATGATTTTAAATTCAAAGTGGATGTGAATAAAAAGATTCGGCAAAACTTAGAAAAGGAATTCATAAATATACTAACAGCCAATGATTACTATTTGAAAATCAGTCTTCTTAATACAAAGGGGAAAGAAATTCTTGCGGTAGTCCAAGATGGAAATAAACCCAAGGCTATTGAGCAAAGCCAGTTATCTAAAATTCCAAAAATATTTTACGTAAGCATTGCTAATGAAATGAAGCCCGGTGAGATCAATTTATCACCATCAGAAATAAAAAACACCGGCGACAATTCATTCATTTCCATAATAGATTTTATACTTCCTGTTTATACACAAGATAACAGATTAAGCGCAATTGTAACAGTTAATCTACAGGCCGGAAAATTATTTGAACTTCTCGTTCCTTCCTTTGCAACAACTTCAAAACGGATTTTGGTTGTTAACGGAGAAGGATTTTACATTTTCCATTCCGAAAGAAAAAATAATTGGAATAGATTATTTACTAATAAATTTGATGAAAATATTTTTCATGATTATTCAAAAGATATTGCACAAAACATTCTTGAAGGTAAAACAGGGACCACCTTAAACCAGTCGGGAAGAATAATACAATATTCTCCAATCTTTTTCGGCAGTCAGGCAGCCACAAACAGATATTTTATTGTAGAAGATATGTCTGCCAACGTAGTTCTCCCTTCAGTTGAAAAATTGAAAATAACTTTTATTGTCCTGATAATTCTTGTCGGAATCGTTTCGTTAATCATCGGGTTTTTGACAGCTAGAAAATTTCTTAGACCAATCAAGCAGCTGATAACGGGAACACAAATTATTAGAAGCGGGAATTTGGATTACAGACTCGAAATTAAAACTCATGATGAAATTCAGGAATTGATAAACAACTTTAATCAACTAGTTTTAGAATGGCGTCAGAAGCAATTATTAGAGAAGGAAATTCAAAAATCCGAAAAGCTCTTTTCCACTTTGACACAAACTGCAAGCGATGCAATACTGGAAATTGATGAAACCGGGAAGACAATGGTTTGGAACGATGCAGCCACAAGAATTTTTGGATATGAGAAAAATGAAGTTATGGGTAAGCAGATATTACCATTAATAGTTCCTGAAAGATTTAGAGAACGGGCTGAAAAAGAATTATCTGCATTCCTGGCAGCGGAGTCTAATTCTATTACCGGAAGAACTATTGAAGTAGATGCTTTGAAAAAAGATGGGACCGAATTTCCTTCGGAACTTTCAATATCTGTTGTAACATTAGAAAACACCTCTTATATAACAGGAATAATTCGGGATATAACTCAAAGAAAAATTATGCTCCAGGAACTCATCGAGTCTAAGGAAAAAGCAGAGCATGCAAATAAGATTAAATCTGAATTCCTGAATCAAATGTCGCATGAAATACGAACACCTCTGAATGTTTTATTAACTTATTCTAAGTATTTATATGAAGAAATGCTGGATAAAAATTTACTTTCAGATGATATTGATGTTTATTACAGCGGGATTGAAGATTCTGGAAGAAGAATTATTAGAACAATCGAGCTGATTTTAAATATGTCAGAACTTCAACAGGGAAATTATAAAAACAATTTAAAAACGACTGATATTTATTCCGAAGTTCTTTCAAAACTCATTAATGAATTTCATTCACAGGCACAGAGTAAAAATATACAATTCCTTGTTAACCGAAAGAACAACGATTCGGTTGCATATGTAGACGCTTATTCGGTACAGCAAATCTTGATTCACATTTTGGATAATGCCATCAAATTTACAAGTGCAGGAAATATAATTGTAACAATTGATCATAATTCTAACAATGAACTTGTAATTTCGGTAGAGGATACCGGTATTGGAATCTCTACTGATTATTTGCCAAATCTTTATAACCTTTTTTCTCAGGAACAACAAGGGGTCTCAAGAGAATATGATGGAAACGGACTCGGGCTAGCGCTAACAAAAAAATTATGCGACATGAATAATATAGTGATCGATGTATCTTCAGTTAAAAAGAAGGGGACAACATTTTCTCTGACATTTAAAAATTAGGAGAATGTTGGTTCAGAAATAAATATTGGGCAGCTGCATTGAGCTAACTAATTTAATTTGAGCGAATAATAGACCAATAAATTTGCAATCAGCAAGTGAGTGATTCCTCCATAGGAGTTACTTCAGGACAACCCAGATAGGACATATAACTTTAACACAAATATTATATTTAGAAACAGAAACCCGGTTTTGCCAGCATTTATTTTTTTGCGGAGATATAAGTCCATATTTCACTCCTTGGGTCCGTTGGCTAACGGATTCGGATAGTAAACCACCTGATAGGGAATAAATGTCTTGAATTATTTTAAATTATGCATCATAGAATTCCAAACACTCTACGAATTTATCTTAACAAATAAATTCAATGTTTTAAAATGATGATGAACCAAAAGTGACTGGAATTTAATTTATCACGGAGCAATTATATTTGCGGGAGATTATTTTTTAATGTAGGCGTTCAGACCAATTACCACATTTTTACCATCAACGAGACATTGTGTAGTCACGTTTCCATGAGTAGTTGCTACTACTAGTGTTTTTCCGGATGCACTGGGTGCAGGTTCCTGCATATCAATGCTGATGATAAGTTTTCCATTTTCTATTTTTACATCCATTTTATTTATCTCCAATAATAAGATTACGAAGTTTACGTATTTTTGACCTCCAAAATCTCACCTTTGGGCTTCTTCACATAATACACTAAGAAGCAGGGATTCTATGCAATATCTTATTAGATTCCACTTTTACGCACGTGTAATTTTTCCAGTATACGGCTTGCAGTAAAAGCTAATGTGGATTCCGCATTCGGATTTTCCAGTTGTTGTATAATCTTTTGTTTATCCACAAATATTTTTTTAGCCTGGAGTCCTTTTAAAACATGGTGGACACCCTCACGTAAGTATATTGAATCTTGATTTGAAATTATTGCTTCCATAATGGGTTTAATTGATTTCTTCCCGATCTCTATTAAACCTTCAGCCGCAAGCCATCGAATGTCGAAGTGGTCGTTCTCAAGAGCATTTATTAAGACCGGAATGGAATCCTGATGGGCAATTTGACTTAATGTTTTTATAGTTTCCCATCGAAGATGTTCATTCGGTAAATATTGTAATCCTTTTAAAAATTCTATTGCCGGTCTGCCGATTGATATTAGATCATACCTGGCTTTTTGTCTAACAATCCCGTTATCGCTGGAAAGATCAGCTATTAACCCTTTTATTTTATTTTCCATAATAAATTCATCTATTATTTCTTTAAAGGAACAATATTGACCGGCCAAGGGTTATGTCCATTTTAAAAAGAAATCAAGCTTGATTAATAATTAAATGAAATATTCTTAAAATAACTTCATTGAATTTTTAATTATCTTATTCCCCGCTAAGAAATTATCCTGGCTTTTTGTTAAAAACTCCACCGTATCAATTTTGAATAGGCAAGGAGAACCCGGAAAGAATTAAAACTTTCAGAAAATGCCAATTAAAGCAATTTTCTATCTAGCTTCTTTCTCGAATTTATATGCGTCCTTCCCAGCCTTAATTGAGGATTCCAAGTGCTCGGTTTCTTTATCAAGCTTAGTTTTGGCAGACTGGATATAATTGCCGACTTTGTTTTTTGCATCGTTAAAGATCTTCTCGGATTCGTCCAAAAGAGCATCTACTTTCTCTTCAGCGTCAGAAACCAAAAATTCGGACTTTTTTTTTACATCCTTGATTAATTGAAATGCTTTCTCTTTAACATCAGAAATATATTGATCTGCATCTTCAATTAAGTCCTGTGATTTGGATTTTATTTCCTCGCGTAATTTTTTTCCGGATTTAGGCGCGTATAAAAGCGCAAAGATTGATCCGACAGCAGCGCCTGTAAAAACTCCAATCAGCAGACCTTTTCCCATTCCTTTTTCTTCATTAGTCATATTAAACCTCCATAAATTATGTTTGTTATCTCTCTTCTTACATACAGTAAAAAAAATCTGTCTTTTAGTTTATAAGAGATAATTTGAATTACTCCGGCAACATAATCGCTAGTTATGAGTAATTATTCAATCGGTCAAAGGGATGAAAAAGGAACTACATCTTTTATGCTATGGGGGAAAATAGTAATATTCATTTTCTAGTTTGTACCAAATACACATAAAATACAGCCATATCTGCCGTCAATATAGACAGCTCAAAAATAGCTTTCATTTGCTATGACCGGATTTTATTTTCTATAAGGAGAAACAATGAACCGATGCAAGATCATAATTAGTAAGAATTTAGATTGAATAAGCGTCTTTTCAAAAAGTTGTTACCATATTGTGGCCGAGATTTTTATTATTCTATCTATCATATACATCTTAATCGGGGATAAAATTTCAAATTGTTATTCAATATTCTTCATTTTAAATGAGGCTTAAATTTTGAATTTAGACAAGGGGTATCGTTTTTTCTACAACAACAACCAATCAAAAAAACTTCTTATTAAACTCAAAAAACTGACTCATTTCGATTCTATATCTCAACTAGAGAAAACTTGCCTTAACCATTTCTTCTATTTTCAGTCCAAAATAAAGTTTTATGATGGCATCTCGCTTGCATCAATGTTTTTTAAAAGTTTAAGCAAGAGGCACTATAGTTACCAAATAGGAATTTCATTACAAAAGATATTTCCAGCGGAACTCACACTAATCCTCTTTTCGCAGATGTGTCTGTTAAACAATACTTTTTTCTGAATGACATGATAAATGCCTCATCGATTACCAGAAATAAAAGTTATTTCATATTTCAAAAGATTGATTTGTAGTAACAATAAGAAAGGAGATAATATGAAAGAAATGCGATTTAGAATTGTAAAGATTCTACTGGCAATTTTTTTATTATTATTAAGTTCACCAGTATATTCTCAAACTTCCATCTTCACGTCTCAAATACCAACTAGCTCAGGGAATGATGGTGATTATGAACTTGGGCTAAAATTTAGTTCAACTGAATTTGCACAAATAAGCGCAATCAGATTTTATAAGATTGCCGGTGAAATTAATTCTCACACGGCAACTCTATGGAGTAATACCGGAAGCGTGATTGCTACAGCTTCATTTTCTGGAGAAACCGGTTCCGGATGGCAGTCTGCATTATTCTCTTCACCGGTTATAATCTCGCCAAATATAATTTATGTTGCATCTGTAAACGCCAATTCCATGTATGCTATTGCACAACATCAATTGGATAATCCGATTACAAATGGATTTCTTACTGCAGAAGCTAGCGGCGGTGTGTTCAATGAAACGCCTGGTAATTTTCCAACACAGACTTATCAGAACTCCAACTACTTTGTAGACGTTGTTGCTGATCCAATCAATAGGATATTTACTTCACAGACACCTGCGGGAGAATTTAATGATGGCCCTTATGAAATGGGAGTCAAGTTTACAACTTCTCAGGCAGCTAAAGTGAAAATGTTCAGTTATTATAAAGTGGGCGGGGAATCAGGGACACATATTGGCCGTTTATGGAGCAACGCGGGTACGTTACTTGCATCTGCAACATTCACAAATGAATCTGCTTCCGGCTGGCAGTACGCTTCACTGGCATCAAACGTATACATACAGCCAGGTAATACTTATGTGGTTTCTGTGAATTCAAATACTGCTTATGGTGCCGGGGCTTCTCAATCACTTGCTTCATCTATCACAAATGGAATTCTAAGTACGGTTGCTGATGGAAATAATGGAGTGTTTTCAGGTACACCAAATACTCAAGGGCAGTTTCCAACAAGTTCATTTAACAACAACAATTACTTTAGAGATATTTTAGTAGAACCAATCAGTGCCCCAACTGTTCCAACTTTAATTTCTCCTGCAAATTTAGCAACAGGAGTATCAATTGAACCAACTATAAGCTGGTCATCTATTGTCGGCGTAACATATACTTTGCAAATTGCCACAGATGTTTCTTTCAATAACATGATCGTTAATCAATCCGGATTGACAGGCACAACATTTAATTTATCCGGACTTTCCAATTCAATGGATTATTACTGGAAAGTTAGCGCCGAAAAAGATTTTCTTACAAGTGGGTTTTCCCCGATAAATAAATTCACTACGGTGACTTACACACAAGTTTTATTGTCATGGCCAATAAACGGAATAAGTTTATACTCATCGCCAGTTTCATTAACCTGGTATATTCCAGCAGGAGGAAGCGGTTGGAAATATGATCTTCTTTATTCAACTGATATAAATATGACTTCTCCTGTTGTTATAACAAATATTACAGTAAATCAATATAGTCTTGGAGGATTACTATCCGGAACAAAATACTATTGGAAAATAAGATTAAAGACAGCCAGTGGTGTTATTGCTTCATATTCTAACACAGAAAGCTTTGTTACTTTTGGAAAAGCGATTGTTCCTGTTCCATCCACACCAATTAACGATGCAATTGTTTATATACTTTCTCCGACTTTATATTGGTATCTGAATGAAGCCAGCACTAATTTGACTTATGATGTTGAAGTTAGAGAGGGATCTACATCTGCATTAACAGGAACACCAACTTCAAATAACCTTAGCTCACAAAGTCTAGCCTTATCAGGTTTAGAACCGGGTAAGAAATATTCCTGGCAAGTCAGATCTAAATCAGGCATTCAATATTCCGGTTGGTCAATTGCCGAATCATTCAATACAGTTGCCACGCTTGGTCCGGTTATTCCGATACCATCCTGGCCGGTTGGCGGCGCAACAGTTTATACAACAACGCTAACATTAAACTGGTATATTGGTTCTTCGTCAGCAGGGCTAACTTTTGAAGTAGAATATGTTGAAGGATTGGCAACGTCTTTTTCCGGAACGCCAAATATTCTTAACATAAATTCTCTTTCAACAACTCTAACAAATTTAATTCCCGGAAAAGATTACAAATGGCATATTCGCTCAACCGATGGAACTTCAACTTCAGCTTGGTCAACTACTGAATCATTTTCAATTATTTCTTCAGTTTCCAATAGTCCTGTAGTGCCAATACCATCCTGGCCTGTAAACAGTGCTATAGTATATTCAAACTCCGTTCAATTGAATTGGTATCTTGGAACATATAGTACAGGATTAACATATGAAGTAGAATTAAGAACCGGTTCACTGAATGGAACTCCAACAGTGATTGGTTTAAGTAATCAATATACAATTGTAAACAATCTACTTCCGGCTACTACATATTCCTGGCGTGTCAGATCAACAAATGGAACAACAACTTCCGGATGGTCTGCAACTGCAAGCTTTGTTACAATTAATACTGCTGTAACTGCAACAACGCCAATTCTTTCTTGGCCAATAGGCGGTGCAACAGTTTACACAACTTCTCCAACATTAACATGGTTCTTAAATTCATCCTCAGTTGGAATTACATATGAATTGCAGTATGGAACCAACGGAAGCATGAGCGGAGCTACAACAATTTCCGGTTTAACATCCGCTCAATATATTCTGAGTGGATTGACTAATGGTTCAACTTACTACTGGCGGGTCCGTTCTTTTGATGGGACTGTTTATTCTTCATTTTCTTCAATCGAAAATTTTGTTACCTTCGCAGGCAGCAGCGCATTAGTTACTCCTATTGCCGCAAGCCCATCAAATGGAATTTCTATTGAAAATTCTTCAGCATTGCTTTCCTGGTTTTTACCGACACAAGGTAAAGTAGGCAAGTATGGACTACAGTATTCAAAAAATGCCGACATGCAAAATGCTACGAATCTGGAATCGAATTCAAATTCTCAAATAGTTAGTGGATTAGAAAGTGGGAAAACATATTACTGGAGAGTCCGGTCAATTAATTCAGATGGTCAAACATCTGCATATTCAGAAACGGAAAAATTTACTCCTGTTCCTTCTTCTATCACTGGTACAGCTAATCAGAAAGAAATACCAACTGCATTTGAATTGAAGCAAAATTTCCCAAATCCATTTAATCCAACTACTGTTGTTGAATTTATTATTCCAGTGCAAGGATTTTATTCTTTGGAAGTATATAATATTCTCGGGCAAAAAGTATCCAGCTTACTGAGTAGTTCTTTGAGTCCGGGCAATTATAAAGCAACTTTTAACGGAAAAGATCTTACATCAGGCATTTATTTATACAAACTGTACGGTAATAATGTAAATATCATTAAAAAGATGCTACTAATTAAATGACGACAAATGTCGCCTCAGA
>PMDS01000011.1 GCA_003155655.1 Melioribacter sp. | reverse complement strand
GTGGTTTTTTAAGTTAAAATAAAATTATAAATGAAAAATTCAACTTAACAGAATAACAACGTAATGGTCAAACATGTTCAAAAATAATTTTTTTAACCTGTAATTATAGGTCGTTTACACACAGTGCAAAAACGTGCAGAACTCAGCCATTTTGCGCAATACTTTACCTATTTTTGCAAGAAACTGCAATTATAAGAAACAAAAAAGGCGGCTCGAAAAGAGACCGCCTGTGAACAAAATTCTGATATATTTTTTATCTTCCTAAACCATCAAGATATTCTTTTCTCTTGAGGAGAGTATCTTTATCCTCGACGTGTTTCGTATCGGGAATGCAGCAGTCAACCGGACAAACGGCGGCACATTGCGGTTCATCATGGAAGCCAACGCACTCGGTACATTTATCTGGAACAATATAAAAAAAGTCTTTTGAAAAAAATCCGTCAGCGGCGGAAGGAGCAGCGTCACTTTCACCATAAGTTTTACCGGCTAATTTCCATTCAGCGCCACCTTCATAAATAGCTGTATTAGGGCATTCCGGTTCACACGCACCACAATTAATACATTCATCCGTTATCATTATTGCCATGATTGGCCTCCTTATAATTATAAAATTCTGCTAATTGTTATCAAATTAAAAAATTGTGTATTTATAAAAGTATACTCTGTTTACCGTACAGGATAGTTCTGTAAATATTCTCCATGATTCACTAAACGGGGAAAGGCAGACAGTAATTTTTTTCCTTTCGAAAAGAATCTATTCTTAATAAATCTCTATCAATTCAAATGAAATAATACTAAAACAAGGAAAGAACTTCAAGGTAAATTGGATAAATCCAGAAGGAAATTACCAACTACCGCTAGAACCGCCGCCGCCAAAAGAGCCGCCACCGCCCGAAAAACCTCCAAAACCGCCACTTCCGCCAAATCCACCGCCACCCCAACTTCCGCCGCCTCTATTTAGGCCAAGAGATCCTAAAATAATCCAGGGCAGGATTCCGCCTCCGCCGCCTCTGCCACCGCGTCTAAAAATTGACGAAATAAAGATTATTAAAAAGAAAATAATGAAAAATGGAAAGCCTCTACCTTTTTCAGCAATATCTTTTTTTTCTCCTTTGTACTCGCCTTTAGTTGCAGATATTATTGCATTCAATCCAGCAGCAATTCCGGCAGAATAATCACCTTGTTTGAAATACGGGCGAACTTCATTTCTTAAAATTGAATTTGAGAGTACATCGGGCAGGGCTCCTTCCAGTCCATATCCAACTTCAATTCTCATCGTATGGTCATTTTTTGCCACAAAGAAGAGAACACCATTATTATTTTTTTTCGATCCTATATGATTTTTGGATGCAGTTTCATAAGTATAAGATTCCAACGAATATCCATTAAGACTTGATATCATTAAAAATATAATTTGATTCGATGTTGAATCGTCAAATTTTTTAAGGGCAGAGTTTAGAGTGTAGAGTTCTGAACTATTCAAAGTATTTGAAAAATCATTTGCATAATTATTTAAAATGGGAATTTCTGTCTGCGCTTTTATAAAAAAAACGGGAACCAAAAATAGAAAAAGCATTTTTTTTATCATATTAAACTCTACACTCTTTAATTAGAATTGTACTTTAGGCGCCTGATCGGCTCCTTCTTGAGCTTTGAAATACTGCTTTTCTTTAAATCCGCTAAAATTTGCAATAATAGCGCCTGGAAATTTCTTGACTGCAGTATTATACTCTTGAACAATCTGTGTAAATTTTTGTCTTTCTACAGTAATCCTGTTCTCGGTACCTTCCAGTTGAGCCTGAAGTTGAAGAAAATTTTCATTAGCCTTTAATTGAGGATAATTTTCAGCAATAACCATTAATCTTGACAGGGCGCTGCCTAAGCCATCCTGCGCTCTCTGAAACTTTTGAAATGCTGCCGGATCATTAAGCTGTTCAGCAGATAATTTTACCTGACCAACTTTTGCTCTTGCTTCAGTAACGGCAGTATAAGTATCTTTTTCAAAATTGGCTACTCCTTTAACAGTTGCAACAAGATTTGGTATTAGATCTGACCTTCTTTGATAAACATTTTCAACCTGACTCCATGCCTGATTTACACCTTCGTTCAAAGTGACAAAACCATTATATTTTCTTACTCCCCAGCCAACAATAATCAATATAACAATAATGATAAATGCAAGAATGCCCAGCGCAATAATCCAACCTTTTTTCATTTATCCTCCTTTAATAAATAAAATAGATTTTTTTTCCTTCTGTAAAAAACCCTAGTAAAAACACATCAATAAAATCTAATTAGTTAAACTTCTCATTGGTGCAGGAATTCTTCCACCGCGACCAACAAAATCAGCACAGCTTAAATTTCTGACTTCCATAATAGGAGCTTTCCCAAGTAAGCCTCCGTAATCAACAAAATCGCCAATTTTTTTACCATAAGCTGGAATAATTCTAACAGCGGTGGTTTTATCATTAATAATTCCAATTGCTGCTTCATCTGCAATAATTCCTGCTATTGTAGTTGCCGGTGTATCACCCGGTACAGCAATCATATCAAGACCAACAGAACAAACAGCTGTCATGGCTTCTAATTTTTCTAAAGAGAGATTACCAGCCTGCACAGCGCGAATCATACCCATATCCTCGCTTACAGGAATAAAAGCACCACTCATTCCACCAACAGAAGAGCTAGCCATTAATCCAGCCTTCTTAACTGAATCATTCAACATTGCCAGTGCAGCAGTTGTTCCTGGCGCACCGACGTCTTGTACTCCCATTGCTTTAAGAATATCTGCAATACTATCACCTTCCGAAGGTGTGGGAGCTAATGAAATATCAACAATTCCGAACGCAATTCCATTTTTTTCAGCTACTTTTCTTCCGATCAGCTCGCCAGCACGTGTAATTTTGAAGATCGTCTTTTTAATTACTTCGGAAAGTTGCTGTAGGTCAACCTGCCCTGCTTCGCGGATTGCCTCCAGCACAACACCAGGTCCGCTAATGCCAACATTAAGAACAATTTCGGGCTCTGATATACCATGAAACGCGCCGGCCACAAAGGGATTATCTTCTACAGCATTAGCAAATACTACCAGTTTGGCACATCCAATTGAATCATGATCTTTTGTTTTTTCAGCGGTAAGTTTGATCACCTCACTCATCATATTTACCGCGTCGATATTAATTCCGGCTTTAGTAGATGCAATATTAACGCTGGAACAGACACGTTTTGTTTCTGATAGTGCAAATGGAATCGCTTTTATTAATTCATGCTCACCATTTGTCATTCCTTTTTGAACCATGGCAGAAAATCCGGCAATATAATCAATACCTATCTCTTCAGCGGCTTTATCAAGTGTTTTTGCAATTTCTATAAATTCTTCTGTAGAACATGCGTCAAAAGGAATTGATATTGGTGTAACAGAAATACGTTTGTTGGCAATTGATATTCCATATTGTGCTTCAACTTCTTTTGCTAACTTTACATGATTTTTCCCAAAAAGAAGGATTTTATCATAAATTTTTTGTTTTGTAACTTCTATATTACGGTCGTGGCAGTCTCTTAAGCTTATTCCCATTGTAACAGTACGAATATCAAAATGCTCAATCTCCGTCATGCGAATGGTTTCTAGTATTTCTTCAAATTCGTAAGGCATATTTTGTTAGTTGTAAGTGGTTTGTTGTTAGTTGTCAATCTTTATTTTGATTGAATTAATATACGCACTTAGTCTCGGACCTAACTCATCAATAATTGTTTTTATTTACTCAATTTGTTTAGTGCTTAATAAACTTCTTTTTAATGCTCTTCTTAACCAATGTTTTGATTCAAATAATGATCCTCTTGCAATACGGGCAAATCTCTTATTATCCTTTGCGCTTCCTCTCCCTGTACCTTCAGCAATATTTGCTCCAATACTATCACAAGCTCTTACAAGCTGCATTCCAATCGAATTTTTTGAAAAACTATCCCATTCATTCACAATATTCCAGATTATATCTGCTAATTTTTCTGATAACTTATAAACTTCCAATTTCTCAAAATTAGTTCTTTCCATGGCTCTTTATTAATAATTACAATCTACAACTAACAACTAACCACCATCAAATCCTGTGCATAAATCTAAAAACATCTTCGTGCTGAAGATATATCTTTATTTTCATTTCTAATGCAATTTTAGACATTTCATCCTGTATTTCTTTAAGATCTTTATCTGATGAGCTTATATCGATAACCATTATCATTGTAAAAAAATCACCAAGTATTTTTTGGCTCAAATCAAGAATGTCGCAATTATTATCACCAAGGGCTTTTGTAACTCCGGCTACAATACCCGGATGATTTAGACCAAAAGAAGTTAATATTACACGACCTGAAGAGACATCCCCTAGAGTAAGTTTTATATCTCCGCCCTCAGTAGATTCAATTCTTTTATTCACAAATTCTTTGACTTTTTCCGGGGTAGCCTTATCGCCAAGTTCGCTTAAAACATCAAATGTAATTTTCCTTATTTCTTCTTCCGTCAGGTTCACGGTTTAGTTCCTTTATATTCATTTTGAAGAAAACGTAATGATTTATTAGCAATTTCCAAATTTTTCTCAACTGCAAAATTTCCTGCGTTTTGAATTGCACCTCTATAAAAACGCAGCCACACTAATTCTCCTACAACAACTCCGTCCAATGCTCTATTCTCCAGAAAAGAATTTATAGTCCAATATCCTGCAAGAACATTCCAGCCAAGAGACATTAGCCCTGATAAAAACTTTCCGGAATATATTGCTCCTGAGCCTGGCAAAATATATGAAATTACCTTTGCAAATGTTACAGAAACTTTCTCTTTATCGGTTTGTTCTGATAGCTTCCTTAGTTCATGTTCCGGGCTGATTTTTGCAAAAGTATTGGCAGCATTTGCCCAATCATCGGCAAACATGTAAGCCCAGCCCTTCCAGTAAATTATAGTGTCCATTTTTGTCCTAAACCGTTCATCTTTGTCCAATTCCGTACATAATTGAATTGCACGTTCAGTAGTCTTGCGTAAAATATTAGACCTTATAATTTGAGTTTTTGAATCAAACAATTCAGCATCATTCTTTGCAAATTTAGAAGCTTGCGAAAAAGACTTTATTGCATCATCTAATTTTGCCCCCGCTTTATAGCACTCTCCAATTCTATAATCAACCTTATATTGATAAATACCTGCTGAATCAAAGAAAAGAAGGCGTTTGTACTCTGTAATGGCATCGTAATATCTTCCCTCACTAAAAAGTGAATTCGCAAATTCAAGCTGTCTGGTTAGATTGTCCTGTCCTTTTACTTCAAATGCCAATAAAAAAACGACTGTTAAAAGAAAGTGTCTATATTTCATTTAATAATCAATCCTGGGTAAAAAATAATTTCGTTGTTCAAAATACAATTTAACTTCACTTT
This sequence comes from Melioribacter sp., assembly GCA_003155655.1. Classification (GTDB taxonomy): domain Bacteria; phylum Bacteroidota; class Ignavibacteria; order Ignavibacteriales; family Melioribacteraceae; genus Fen-1258. The sequence goes on along the minus strand of PMDS01000011.1, from coordinate 49,581 downwards.
CAAAATTGAATCTAATACGTGCACTATATATTTGTGCTGAAGCGGCAGAACCGTAAATGTTTCCTCCGTAAAAGAATGCTGTCAATCCGGCAAATAACCATCCTCTAAATTGATGATCGTTTTTAAAATTATTGTATGATAGATAAACAGATAATGCTGTTGCTACAAATGCCGTTATACCATCCCCAATTTCACCGGTATATATTTTTCCGGCTCCCGGAATAACAGTTGATAACAATACCGCTGTAGTAACACTTCTATATTTAGGAAATTTCTTCTCAAGGAAAAAAGCCGAAATTTGAGACTTAGCAGAGTCAGAGAATGGCTTCAAAAGTAAATTTTCATCAGGTAATTTAGCATTATCAAATAAATAAGTAATTGAATTAAGCCGGTCAACTTCCCTTGAATATTTTTCAGTAAGATAAATTTCCTTCTCTGTTAGTGTTCTAAAAAAATTATAATCATTAAGAAAAAAATTGGACTCAAAAAACATCAATCTTGACTCTTCAGATAGAGAGGAACCTAGGAATAATGTTTTGAAATTATCAGACGCTTCGGTATACCGTCCTATCTTCAAAAAACTGTTTGCTAGCTTGAATTGGACAGTATCATCATAACTGAATTTTAAATATTCTTTAAATTCTTCAGCCGCGCGCAGGTAATCTTTATCCTTGTATAAATAGCTACCAAATTTCAATCTGTTATTCGGGGAAAAATAATTTGTAGAATCTGAGTCTTGCTGCGCAAAACTAATTTGTGCTGAAAAAAATGTAAAAAGAAAAACCATTAGATAATTTAGTCGGGTTAAAAAAGATAATTTCTTTTTGATTTGTTTCACGATAGAATCAGAATTTAATTTTTTGAGAATTGAGTGTGTAGTTATAAGCAGGATCAAAATATTTATTCGACGGTAATAACGGATAATTATTCATTCCTTTAAAGAAATTTATATCCCGTGTAAATCTGTCTGCAAAAATCAATGTTCCCTTAAAAATGCTTGTTTCCTTAACCGCCTGAATAAAAAATGAAGAACAGGATGGATTGAAGGCACAATTGTCACCATCTAAATCTGAAATAAAAAAATAATATAAGTTTCTTGTAATTGATAGCAGGGTCATACCGATATTAGAATTATCAATCGAATAATCATGTATTTGGTGAATCGTAATTTCATAAGACACTTGCTGCCCGCTCCATTTGTTCCAATCTGTTTGGGCAAATAATGATCCTGAAATTACTAAAATAATTACAGTTACCTTTATCATCAATCCTTCAATAATTCTCTGGCAATTACAATTCTCTGTATTTCTGAAGTCCCTTCATATATTTCTGTAATCTTGGCATCACGCAAGTATCTTTCTACCAAATATTCTCGTACATAACCATAACCGCCATGAATTTGTATGGCTTCGAGTGCACACTCAACTGCAATTTTTGATGAATACAATTTTGCCATAGCGGCTTCTTTTAAATAACTCTGTTCAGCGTCTTTTAGCGCGGCAGCCTGAAAAGTGAGAAGCTTTGCAGCTTCAATTTTGGTCGACATATCCGCCAATTTAAATTGAATACCCTGGTGATTGGCAATCTCTGTTCCAAATGTTTTTCGGGTTTTGGCATATTTTGTTGCAGCATCCAGCGCTCCCTCTGCTATCCCAATTGCCTGGGAAGCAATGCCTATTCTTCCTCCATTGAGCGTGTTCATCGCGAAGTTAAATCCCTTGCCAATTTCCCAAACAATATTTTCTTCGGGTACTTTGCAATTATCAAATGTTAGCGATGAAGTATCGCTGCTCCTAATCCCAAGTTTATCTTCTTTTACTCCATGTCCGAAACCAGGAGTTCCTTTCTCTACAACAAAAGCTGTTATTCCATGATGAGCTTTTTCTTTATCAGTCTGAGCCATAACTAAAAAATAATCTGCCGTGGTACCGTTTGTAATCCAGTTTTTCATTCCATTAATTATCCAATGCCTGCCCTCTTTATGACCCATTGTATTCTGTTTTGTAGCATCACTTCCAGCCTCAGGTTCAGAAAGAGCAAATGCGCCAAGCTTCTCGCCTCGGGCAAGCGGCTTCAGATATTTTTCTTTGATATAGTCACTCCCCCATTTTTCCAATCCAAAACAAACAAGAGAATTGTTTACCGACATAATTACACCTAAGCTGGCATCAACTTTAGAAATTTCAATCAAAGCGAGGACGTAGCTTACTGTATCAAGTCCGGCGCCATCATATTGAGGTGAAACCATCATTCCCATAAATCCAAGCTCGCCAAGTTTTTTAACTATATCTGATGGAAATTTTGCTTCTTTATCACGTTCTATTGAGGATGGCGCAATTTCTGATTCTGCAAATTCTTTTGCTGTGTGTTTAATGAGCAATTGTTCTTCTGAGAAATCAAATTGCATTTATATTCCAATCTTTCACTTATACATTTTCAATTTATACCAAAACTAAATAATCCCTTTCATATTTCAAACTCTCTTTTGTCACTTTGCATCTTGATATCTATATTTACAAACCATGAATACAACCGAAAAGAAAATACAATTAAAAGGGCTGACACTGACTGAGCTTCAGGATTATTTAATCTCAATTGGAGAGCAGAAATTCAGGGGCGCACAAATTTTCAACTGGATGTACAACCATCTTTCTTTTGACTTCCGCGAAATGAAGAACATGTCAAAAGAACTGCTGCAGAAACTTACTGATACATGTGAACTGCAAACTCTTAATTTAATTACTACTCAAGATTCACAATCGACAGGGACAAAAAAATATTTATTTGCCACACATGATGGAATGAATATTGAGTCAGTACTAATTCCGGAAAATGAAAGAAATACACTTTGCATTTCTACCCAGGTTGGATGTCCTTTAGACTGTAAGTTTTGCGCTACAGGTCTTATGGGATATAAAAGAAATTTAACTCCCGGCGAAGTTGTGGATCAATATTTATTAGCTGCAAAAGAGAAAGGTAAAGCTAATATTACAAACATAGTATATATGGGAATGGGTGAACCGCTTTTGAATTTTGAAACAACTCTAAAATCGGTTGAAATTTTTACTCATGAGCTGACCAAAGGGCTGAGCAGAACAAGAATTACTATCTCAACTGCAGGAATTGCACCAAAAATTAAGGAACTGGCAGATAGAGGTCTGCGTGTGAAACTTGCTTTTTCTCTTCATTCTGCATTTGAAGATGTAAGAATTAAAATTATGCCCATTAATAAAAAATATTCACTTAAGGAAAATATTGATGCCCTGAAATATTATGCAAATAAGACTAAAACAAGAATTACATTTGAATATACAATGCTTAAGGGTCTGAACGACCGTATGGAAGACGTAAAAGCTATATCTAAGCTTTGTGGCTCGCTTCCATCAAAAATAAATCTAATTCCGTTCAACAGCATCAAGCACATGAGCCCCGGTGGAATATCATCTCAGCTTGAGCCTACTTCTCTAAAAGACATTCATCAATTTGCTGATAGACTGAGGGATAATAATATAACAGTCATGATCCGCGAAACCCAGGGGGATGATATTGCTGCTGCATGCGGGCAGCTTGCGGTAAAAACAAACAGTCCAGGACACAATACTGAGTTAGCACAAGAATAGAGAAAAATTTTTCTCTTTTTTTTAGTCGTACGTATAATTTTTAATACATAATTGTTTCCCTAACACTACAACTATAAATATTAGGGCCTCTTTAGGATATTATTTTAAGTTTAAAATTGGCATGAAAAATGCACTTTAAGTTTATTTCTATTCCGGATATTTTTACAAACCTTTAAAAAACGGAGCTAATATGAAGACCAGGAACAAACTAATCTTCATGTCTATCCTTATCTCGGCAGGAATTATTTTATTCATGTTTTCCTCATGCTCATCTTCGCAAGAATTAACAGCCGGTAAAAAGGCCACAACTGTTTTGATAATGCCTATAACCAAAACCGGGGGCGTATATTTCAGAGACGATAACGTTTGGCATACTCTGGTGTGGAGTTTTGAATCCAATGGATTTAATGTTATCAATAACGATTCTGTCTGGAATAGTTTAGTGCAGGATGGTTATGATCTTGCAAGGTTAACTGACACCGAGATTCTCAAGATTGCAGAAAACTACAAGGTTGGTTTGATTATCTCTAGAATTGTACCAACCGGCGCACTTGGAGTTTTTGATTGTAAAGAAAAGAAATATGTAGTCTACGATGATTCGAGAAGCAGTTCTAATTTTGATATTCGTTCGGACGACGCTAAGATGATTCCACGCGAAAATCGTTTTGCATCTTTAGTTATGAAGGTGAGAGGATTGGGTTATTAGTCAAAAGCTTTTGCTAATATCATCAGGAGTGTCGTAATCTTTTAGAATATTTGGATAACTGCAGTTCCAATATTTCTTTTTAATTGCGGGAAGATCACCTATTAATCTGAGCGTTGCATTTTGTGAACCGTACAGTATTAATTCTATTACTCTTTTATTGAACATGATAGGGTGCCCCTCCTTATTGTTGTACACCGGCTGAATCCAATTATAATTATCATCTGCCTGTAAAATTAATTCTTCGTAAAATTTTTCTTTATGAAACGGCTGGTCCACAAAATGGTACAAAACCCAGTCACAATCTTTCAAACATTTTGCCCCGGTTTGAAGTGAGGTAAACATACCCTTTTCATAATCAGGATTATTTACACATGAAACTACCTTTCCTAATTGAGAACCTTGCCTACCAGTAGGTAGATTGAGAACTTGCCCGCCGAAGGCGGATTGAGAATTTATAGTTGATTCAACTTTTTCTTTTTGAAATCCTGTTACAATTACTACTTTACTGCATACCTGAATTAATTTGCGGGTTATTCCAATAACGTATGTTTCCCCGTTATATTCCATTAAAGGCTTAAAATTACCCATCCTGCTTGATAAACCGGCAGAAACAAGCAATCCGCCTATTTTAGATTCACTCATTTGGCAGTTAATTCTTTTTTAAGAAGATTTGGAGAAACAGGTTCAATATTCTTGTTCCATGTTCTTAAAGCGGAAGTATCTTTTAAACCATTACCGGTGAATAATAGCATTGCAGTTTCATTTCCAATTGTGTTTAAATGAAGTAGTTTTTTATATGCGGCAAATGTTGATGAAGATGAAGGTTCTAATAAAATTCCGTAATTCTGTGCAACAAATTTTTGAGCTTCCATAATTTCCTCATCGGTAATCTCAACGGCATTACCATTTGATTTAATAATGGCTTCATATGCCATATATAAAGCCCTTGGGGCACCGGCACAAATTGAGTCGGCTACACTTTTTGCTGGTTGGTATTCAAATTTTTTTTTCTGAAAATATCTTACAACTGCATTTCCCCCTTCTGCCTGTACTGCAACCAATTTAGGAATTTTATTAATCCAGCCGAGTTCTTTTAATTCCCATAATCCTTTGTACAATCCGGAAAGAATAACTCCGTCTCCTGTTGGCACAAAAATTAAATCCGGCATATTTCCTTTTGTAGAAATAAAAATATCATATGCGGCAGATTTTTTTCCTTCTATGGTTAAAGGATTGTAAGCAGTATTCCTGTTATACCACTTTTTTGCAGTGGATATTTCAAGGCATGTGTCAAATGCCAGATCATAATCACCATCAACCAAATAAATCTCTGCGCCATAAGATTGAATTTGAATTCTCTTTGCTTCAGGAATATTTTTGGGGACGAATATCCGTGATTTTAATCCTAACCTCGAACAAATACCCGCAATAGATGAACCGGCATTTCCTGTTGATGCAGCTACAATTTCTTTTATTCCAAGCTGCAATGCTTTTAGCGCTACTAAACTTGAAGCCCTGTCTTTGAATGAAAGAGTCGGATTGCGGGTATCATCCAGCACAATAAAGCTTTTATCGTTATAAGTGAATTTTTGTATACANNAACTTCCCCGGCTGTAATTTGAATAAATCTTCTTTACGGTATTTAATTTTTATAGAATCGTAATCATAATGAACCAGCAGAATTCCTTTAAGCGGCATGTTCTTTTCAACTTTACCACAGGATGGACATAGATAAATTAAGCAGCTCTCAATTTCATCTTTGTCGTACGTTTTACCGCAATCAAAACATTTGTATAAATATTTTTTCATAAAATCTCTCTTCTTTAATTCTGAGTCCCGTGCAATGGGACGAAGAATCTCCACGTGTGTTATTTCTCAAAAATTATCACTTATAAAAAGATCATGATTTCAACAAATACTCTGTACATTCAAAGATAGGGATTCTTCGTCGTTTCATTCCTCAGAGTTAAAAAAAAACTACATTGTTAATCCCATAATAGCTTTTGCCGTATGCAGCCTGTTTTCTGCTTCATCAAATACAATTGATATGTCCGGGTTATCAAGTATTTCATCTGTAACTTCATTTCCACGGTCTGCCGGTAATGCATGCATTAGTTTTACATTTTTATCTGCTAGTTTAATTCTCTTATCATTGCAAATCCAGCTCTTGTAACTATCAAGATTATTTTTCATTTCCTTTTTACATTCATCTTCATGGGCCAGATAATATTCCTCATCATAATAACCAAAGCCGCCCCAATTTTTAGGAATAACAATCTGAGCGCCTTCAAAGGCTTCATCCATATCATTTGTTAAGCGGAGACTTCCGCCGCCTTCTTTTGCATTCTTCCGGGCTTTTTCTACAATGTTCTTACTTAGAGGAAATTCTTTAGGATGGGCAACGGTTACATCAATTCCATAACGCGGGAAAAGGAGTATCTGTGTCTGCGGTACGCTTAGCGGTTTTGAATGTGTTGTCGCATATGCCCAACTAATAGCTACCTTTAAATTTTTTGTATTTCTTCCAAGGTGCTCAAAGATCGTCATCAAATCTGCGAGCCCCTGGAATGGATGGTACACATCATCCTGCAAAGACATAACCGGCTTGCGTGAATATTCAGCAAGCTCATTTAAATATTTATTCCCTATTCCATAAAAACAATTACGGCATGCTATCCCATGTCCCATGCGGCTAAGAATTATTGCTGTATCCTTTGCAACCTCTCCATGAGTGATTTGCATCTTGTCCGGGGTTAAATCATGTGCATGTCCGCCAAGCTGTGTCATTCCGGCTTCCATGGAATTACGTGTACGTGTTGACTGCTCGAAGAACATCATGAACAACGTTTTATATGGCAGCCAGAGTGTGGGTTCTTCGGCATAAAATTTCTTCTTTAGTTCAAATGCTGTATCAAAAACTATATCCAGTTCTCCTTTTGCCCAATTATCTTCTGTAATAAAATGTCTTCCTTTGAATCCCTTTTCCATTATTCCTCCTGGTTCAAAAAAATTGAACACAGATTTTTATGATTATTATGATTTTTTATGTTCTTTAGTTAAAATTTTTCGTTTTTTTACAATTCTTTCAATGATCAGCGTTCTATTCTTTCCATCAGTTCAAACGGAAACAAAGCATAAAATTTTGTCGCTTTCAGCAAGTCATTTAGCACCAGCACTTCTTTTGATGAATGAGACAAGCTCTCATCACTGGGCGCAAACCCAATTGTCGGTATTCCAAAGAGCCCTGCAGTAGCAACGCCATTTGTAGAAAAACTCCATACCCCGCTCTTTGCTTTTCCCATTGCCGCTTTGGAAGTTTTCATTGCAGCATCAACAAGAGGATGTTTCTCGTCATAAACCCAGGTTGGAAAATAAGCTTCCATCGAAAACTTTGTTCCCTTCCAGCTTGTGCCTTCAACATTCGGAATTGAAACTTTGGCGTCACTCTTATGTTTCTTTATGATTTCCTTCAATTCCTTAACTACAGTATTTTTATTCTCACCGATTGTCATTCTCCTGTCAAGATGGATCTGGCAGTAATCTGATACAGAGCAGGTTGATGGGGCTTTGGAAATAACCTGGCTTACAGTTATTGATCCTTTACCAAGAGGCTGTTTGGGTTTTAACTTTTTGTCTAATTTTTCAATATCAGCAATTATTGGCTGCATTTTATATATGGCATTTATTCCTTTCTGGTTATGCGCACCATGGGCAGATTTACCGGTAACAGTAATTTTCAATTCCATTCTGCCTCTCTGGCCACGATTAACCTTAAGATTAGTTGGTTCACCGAGCACAACATAATCCGGTCTAATTCCCTCATCTTGTATAATATGATAAAGCGGGTAGCCATCTGCATCTTCTTCTAATACAGAGCCGACAGCATAAAGCGTGAAAGGAAAATTATCTCCATAAATTTGTTTTAAAATCTTTCCAGAGATCATAAAACCAGCCATAGCCGGTTTTTCATCAACAACTCCGCGTCCGTACATCTTACCGTTTTCGATTTCACCGCCAAAAGGTGGATGCACCCAGTTTTCTGTCTCTGTAACTTTAACAGTATCTACATGTGCATCATACATTATTTTTATTGGTCCATTGCCAATGCGTCCTATTGCATTTCCAAATCCGTCGTGATAAGCTTCATCAAAGCCGTACTCTTTCATTTTTGAAACAATAAATTCAACAATTTCCTGTTCTTCACCGCTGTAACTCTTTATTTGGATCAGTCTTTGGATAAGAGAGAATAAATTTTCCCTCTCTGCTTCTACTGCATTAAATAATTTTTCTATAATTGAATTTTCCATATTAACGCCTCTTTAAGATTTTCTTATATGAGTTTAATAAAATGAAATATCGCTCATTTTATTTAATTCGTCATTTTATAACAAAATAAAAATTTTCAGTTATTTAAAACTACAAAATTACAATAACACTTAATACCGCTAAGTCTTATATTACCGTTCAAGAAGAAAGGCTATTAGGCAAAACAATGTCTGACAAGATGTTTCCTATACCGATTGAGAAATTAGCTGACTGGATTCTTAAAGAATATGCACAGCAAAAAACTATTTTTGGAATCCTATCACATAAATTCTACCAATGCAAACAAGAAAGAAATGAATCAATTTTTAATGAATCCCTTGATACCTTAGTAGGACCTGCAGCCGGACCTCATACCCAATTAGCGCAGAACATTATTAGCTCATATTTAACCGGGGGTCGATTCTTCGAACTCAAAACTGTACAGAAACTAGATGATCTGAAAATAGATAAACCATGTATTGATGCATCAGACGAAGGATACAATGTTGAATGGTCACAGGAGCTTTCTCTTGATAAATCCTATGGGGAATATATCAAGGCATGGATTCTAATACACCTGGTAAAAGATCTTTTTATTCTTTCGCAATCTGAAAGAGGTTTTGTTTTTAACATGAGCGTTGGCTATGATCTTGAAGGTATTAAGACCGACAGAATGAATAAGTTTATTGAAGAATTGAAGGACGCCTCTAATAATGAACAATTCGCTAATTATAAATCATACATTGTTAATTACTTAGTTTCAAATTCAACCCGGGAATTTTTATCTAAAGAATTCAACATTTCCGAAAACCGGATGGGTGAAATAGTCAATGCTATGATAAGAATTACACCATTTATCTCGAATTCTGTTACTCTGTCAACTATGCATGGCTGCCCGCCAAATGAAATTGAAGCAATTGCATCCTATCTAATTGAGGAAAAAAACCTCAATACTTATGTAAAATTAAATCCGACACTTTTAGGCTATGATTTTGTAAGCGATACATTACATAAGCTTGGATATAAATACATCAATTTAGATTCTCATTCATTTGACAATGATTTGAAATACAGCGATGCTTTACCGATGTTAAAGAGATTGACCGAGACTGCTCAAAAGAAGCAACTTCAATTTGGCGTTAAGCTTTCCAATACTCTTGGTGTAAAAAACTTTTTAAAGACCCTGCCGGGTAATGATATGTATATGTCAGGCAGATCATTATTCCCTCTTACAATCAATCTTGCATATAAATTATCTGAAGAGTTCAATGGTAAATTAAATATTTCATATTCCGGCGGTGCAAGCAATAATAATATTAAAGACATTTTAGAGACCGGAATTAAACCGGTAACATTCGCCACTGATTTATTGAAACCGGGCGGTTATACACGCTTAGCGCAAATTGCAAATTCAGCAATGGGCGCTTCAAAAACGGAAATTGGCAAAATAAATTTAACTCTCCTAAAAAAATTGGCGGAGGATTCTTTAACGAATAAAGCTTACTCGAAAGAAAAGCGTGAAATAAAATCAATAAAAATTCAACTGAGCCTTCCAGCATTTGATTGTTACATTGCACCATGCCAGCAAGCGTGTCCCATCCATCAGGATGTTGCCTCTTATATAAAATTAGTTGAGCAAAAAAAGTATGAAGAGGCATACGAGTTAATTATTCAAAAAAACCCCCTGCCTCATATTACAGGTTATATTTGCGACCATCAATGCATGAATCACTGTACACGTTGGGATTATGATGAACCGGTTTTGATTCGTGCGCTAAAGAAGATTGCTGCTGAAAACGGGTATTCTTCTTACCTGGAAAAATTTAATAATGAGTTTTTAAAAAATCAGAATCATATTAAAACAGCAATTATTGGCGCAGGTCCCTCAGGTTTATCGGCAGGATATTTTCTGGCCAAAGCAGGTTTTGATGTTACCATTTTTGAAAAAGAAATGAATGCCGGTGGCATTGTTCAAAACATTTTACCAAAATTTAGGCTTCCAAAAGAAGCAATAGAAAAAGATATTCAATTTATTGAGAAGCATGGAATTAAATTTGTTTTTGGCTTCGATCCGGTTTTTTCTGTTGAGAAACTAAAGAAGGAAGGATTCAAATACATTTTCATAGCAATGGGTGCGGGTTTATCGAACAAAAGTCATTTAGAAGGTGACAGTGTTTTAGAAGCAATAGCGCTTTTAAAAGATTATCATAATGCGCAATTATTTGATCTTGGAAAAACTGTTGCTGTAATTGGAGGCGGAAATTCTGCTATGGATAGCGCACGTGCTGCATTAAGATATGATGGCGTTGAGAAAACTTACTTGATTTACAGGCGTACAATTGAAGAAATGCTCGCAGATAAAGAAGAATTTTTTGCCGCTCTTGATGAAGGAGTTGAATTTAAAGAGTTGCTGCTTCCGGTAAAATTTCAGGAAGGTATACTTACATGTCAAAAGATGAAACTTGGACAAATTGGTAAAGACGGTAGAAAAGAGGTTGAGCCTATTGAAGGAGAATTTATTAACATAACTGTCGATTCTGTTATATCTGCAATTGGTGAACATGTTAATAAAGAATCATTGCACATGAATAAAATCCGCATGGCACATAACCGGGCAGTTGTAAATGAATGGAATGAAACAGAGATTCCAAATGTATTCATTGGCGGGGATGCACTTCGCGGACCATCCACCGTTATTGAATCTATTGCTGATGGAAAGAAGACTGCAGAAGCAATAATTAAAAAAGAACATCTTGAATATTTAAGCATACCCGCGAAAAAATATTTTGTAGATGACCCTCTTCTTTTTGAAGATATCGATAATAGAAAAGGAAATATTGTATATCAGAGTCCTCAGGACATAATTTCGGAAGCAAACCGGTGTCTTGGATGCAACTTTATATGCAATAAATGTGAAGAAGTTTGCCCCAACCGTGCTAATATTGCTGTTATAGAGGATTCCAAATTTTTTAAGGATAAATTCCAAATATTACATATAGATTCAATGTGCAATGAGTGCGGCAATTGCGAAACATTCTGTCCTTACCAGGGAGCCCCTTATAAAGAAAAGCCTACCTTATTTGACAATGAACATGATTTTAGACTGAGCAGAAACAATGGATTCTTTCTAATAAGAGAGGAGAATCAAATAATTGCAAATATTCGGTGGAAATCTGAAAGAGGAACTATCACTTTTGATAATATGCACGAAGTAATTAAATCTTCTTATTTCGATCAGAAAGAAATTGAATCATTAACACAGCTAATAAAAAATCTTCTCAAGAATTATTTTTATCTCTTATCATTTACAGACGTATAAGAACCAGCATGCATTTCTTTTGCTGTCTCTTTCACAGCTTCAATAATCTGCTTGTAGCCGGTACAACGGCACAAATTTCCTGCAATTGCATCTTTAATTTCTTCTTCTGTTGGATCTTGTTTTTGACCTAATAATGAATATGCCGATAGTATCATTCCGGGTGTGCAAAATCCGCATTGGACTGCACCAAATTTTAAAAAATTCTTTTGTAACGGATGTAGTTCTTTTTCACCTGCGACACCTTCAATTGTTAAAATTTCGCTTCCGTCTATTTGGGCGGCAAGAACCAGACATGAGTTAACCGCGTATCCATTCAATAAAACAGTACAAGCGCCGCATTCTCCGATGCCGCAGCCTTCTTTTGTGCCTGTTAAATTGAATTCATCCCTTAACAAATCGAGCAGACGAATGCTTTGGGCAGTCTCAGCTTGAACTTTTTTTCCATTTAAAGTAAAATTCACTTTCATAGCTCATTAAACGCTGATTATTATGATCGTTACAATAATTTAAGATCAGAGAAGATCATAATAAATCATAAAGATCTGCGTTCTATTCCTTTTAACAGTTGATAAAACATTTGTTGCACTACAGGTAATTTATATGCGCTCGACCAGCGTAATCCTGTTATTTTAATTATTTCTTCTCCCATTCTACTAGCAAGAGTTTTAAAAAGATTGTCATTCACATCATTCTCCATTGCAAATATTTCAAGCTCAGGAAAACGGGTTCCTATCGGTGTTACGGAACCGGAAGCAATTCTTATTTTATTAATTTTATTTTCTTTCAGCTCCATCAATACTGCAAGCGTAATCCTGCTTATTGCTACTGCCCGGCGTCTGCCAAGTTTGTAAAAATCACCGGTAAAACTTTTAGTCGGAACAGGGATATTTATTTTTGTAACAACTTCATCCTTTTTAAGCTGTGTCTTGTATGGACCCTGTAAAAATTCCTGGAGATATGTTTCCCGCTTTGAATTCATTGATTCAATTTCGATTGTAGCGTTGTATACAAGCAAAGCAGGCACAGTATCAGCACAGGGAGCGTTATTAACAAAATTGCCAGCAATTGTTGCCCGGTTCCTTATTTGCATGCTGCCAATAGTACTCACAGCTTTTTTAAGAATTGGTAATTCATTGCTGACTATTGAATTATTATAAATCTCAGAAAATGTTGCGGCAGCCCCAATCGTTATTTTTTCAGGCATGTGTTTAATTTCTTTTAACTCAGGAACGTGGTTTACATCTACAAGAACTTCCGTGTCTTTGAATCTTTTGGATTCCTGTTTAAGTCCTGTAATAACATCAGTTCCGCCTGCAATTAAGGTTAAGATTTCCTGTCTTTCAGAAAGTATTCCTAAAATTTCAGTTAATGTTTTGGGAGTCAATATTTCAATTGAAGTCTTCATTGCAAACTTCCCCGCTTAATTTCTTCCGGACGAAGTTTTTTGCCAAGAACAATCTCCTCAAGATTCAAAGGCAGATTGAAAAATCTTTTCCCAACGGCATTGCATACGGCATTTGAAATTGCTGCAGCAGTCAATTCCAGCGTAGGCTCACCAAGCGACTTCGCGCCCCATGGCCCGAATATTTCTTTTCCCTGGATAAAGATTGGTTTTATTTCCCCAATATCCTTAGAAGTAAGAATTAAATATTGATCAAAATTCTGCTCGCGGATAACTCCTCTATCTGTCGTTACTTCCTCAATTATTCCATACCCGGCTCCTTGAGTTACGCCGCCATAAACCTGACCTTCTGCACCAAGTTTATTAATTACTGTACCGGGGTCATGAACCGCAGTAATTCTGTCAAGATAAACTTCTCCGGTTCCCAAGTTAACCTGAACTTCTGCTACATGGCATCCGTAAACGTACGTGAAGTAAGCATCACCCTGACCTGTGTGTTCATTCCAATCAACAGTAGGACTCTTATACCATCCAATTGTTGCAAGATTAACACCCCGGTTTGCAGCTAATTTACATAGATCAGGAAACGTTGAGATCTTATTTTTATTTACAAAAATTTTATTCTCTTTAAATTCAATTTCATCTTTCTTCTTCAATTTCCATTCTTTACGGATTAAACTTATTAGGCGGTCAAGTATAATTTCAGCAGCGTTTTTAACAGCGCCTCCTCCCATCAATGTTGCCCGCGAAGCAACTGTAGGACCACTATCGGGAACCCTGGAAGTATCTGTTTCCAGATAAAAAATTTGTTCATGAGAAATTCCTAAGACTTCTGCAGCAACTATTGAAAATGTAGTTCTAAGTCCCTGCCCATTTTCAGCCAGACCGGAAAGGAGATACGCGCTTCCGTCATTTTGAATTGAGAGATAAGCTGCTGCTGCATCAATCCCCTCAGCGCCTAATGAACACCCGCGATAACTAATTGCAAGACCTATACCCTTTTTTATCAATTGATCCGGATTCATGTATTGAGAATCTTTTAAAACCGGTTGACTTAAATCAAGTTCGCCAAGTTGAGATTCTTTCTTTTTATTGTTTATCCATTTCTTCTTAAAATCAGTATTCTTCATTGCAGTACTGAGTACATTCAATAAATTCACGTCATGATTTTTTAGTCTCTGCCCTGTTGCCGTTATTGAACCTTCTTTCAATCCGTTTATTTTTCTAACTTCATCAGGTGTCATACCAAGACGCAAGGCGATTTCATCCATCAAAGATTCATTCGCAAAGATTGGCTGGGGCGAACCAAATCCCCGCATAGCTCCAGTGTATGGATTATTTGTGTAAACAGCACGTACATCTGTATGAACATTTTTTATTTCATAAGGTCCTGTTGCCTGAACAACTGAACGCCAGGTTACAAAAGGACTCATTGAGCAATATGCGCCACCATCAGCAAGTATATCAATCCTCATTGCTTTTATTTTGCCTGTCTTGGCAAACCCAACCTTATAATTCAGGATGTATGGATGACGCTTGTAAGACTCTAGAATCGATTCTTCACGTGTGTAACGGATCTTTACAGGGTGGTCTGTTTTGAGCGCTGCTACAGCCGCTCTTGCCGCTAGAATGCACATTGTATCATCCTTTCCGCCGAATGACCCGCCTAAATGCGCCTGAATAATTTGCACTTTATCCAATGGAAGATTTACTACTGCAGCTACTATTCGTCTTGTAGTGAATGGATTTTGAATGCTTCCAATAATTTTTATACCACCTGCTCCCAATGGAATTGCTGATACTGCTTCCGGTTCTATATAAGCATGTTCTATCAACTGAGTAGTGTATGTCTGCTCTAAAATATGATCGCTTTCTGTGAATCCTTTTTCTACATTTCCCTTTCTAAGCGGATGATGAATAATAAGATTGCTCTTGGTTTCAGGATGAATTAAAATAGCATCCGGCTCAAGAGATTTTTGAGGATCAGTTAATAGAGGCAATGTTGAATAATCAACTTTTATTTTATTAACTAGCGAACGCAATTTTTCTTCTGATTGACCTACAATCATCCCAAGCACATCACCGGGTGTTACTACTTTTTCATTACAGAAAACCGGCTGATCGTTTTTTATAACGCCGACTTTTTTTGTTCCGGGAATATCTTTGTTAGTAATTATCGAGAATACAGATTCATCATTTTGGATTTCTGAAAAGTCTATTGAGTTGATCTTAGCATGGGCGCATGGGATACGAAGCATTACAGCATGAAGCATTCCATTAAATTTATAATCGTCTGCAAATTTAGCTTTGCCCGTTACTTTATCAATTCCGTCTTCACGTATTACAGGCTTACCGACAACAGAAAACTTTTTAGCCATTCATTTCCCTGCTATGATGCTTTCATTTTATTAAACAATCTTTCACCCTGCTTAAAAACATCATTCGTTATTTTATCAGCATCAACATCTACTAGGTGGAAATCTTTCATTAAGAAATTGCCATTTTGTAAAACACTATGTACCGGGTATTCAAAAATACCATAAATCAAATGTCCCCAAAAGTTTTCGCTATTCAGCGGCGTAGGGAGAACGTAATCCCAAACTATCAAATCAGCCCGGTCATTTTCAGCAAGTGTTGGATAATCATTAAAGTATTTTTTCACAAACCCAATTTGATCTAAATAAATCTTTTTTATTAGAGCAGTAGATTTGTCACCGCTTATCCCCTGGTACCTAAAAATTAGAAATAGCTGTTTGAGAGATCTTGCAAGGTTTGCATGCATTCCATCGGTGCCGGCTAATAAAGGAATACTTTCGGGAATTTTAGCAAATTGTGGCAGTCCGACTGAATTATTCATATTGGAATCAGGACAGAACGCAATTGCGCTTTCAGCTTCGCTGATCTTTATGTAATCTTTTTCTTTCAGATGAACGCCATGTACTAAAATGCTTTTATCATTCATCAGTTTGAATTTTTTTAAGCGGTTTACTGGTAATGCACCGGTATACTCACTGCTTAATTTGTTATCGCTTTCATCTTCCGCTATGTGTATGTGAATTCCCAGATCAAATTGTTTTTGAAGTTTGTGCGCTTCTGAAAGAAGATCATCAGAAAGTGTAAATGAAGCATGAAGCCCGAGCATGCCGTGGAAGTCTCCGTTTAGCTGGGCAGTAAAAAAATTTTTGTTTTCATTCAATCCGGATAATGCTTTTTCCGTTCCATTTCTGTCTGTACTTTCAAAACAGAGTACACCGCGCAATCCAAATTTGTTTAAAACATTTTTGATTACATTTAGACTGCCGCTAATTTCATTTTGAGAAGAATGATGATCAAAAATATATGTAACCCCATTGCGGATTGATTCCAGCGCTGCCATTTGCGCTGAGGCAGCTATCATATCCATATCAAGGGTACGGTCTAATTTCCACCAGAGATTTTTCAGAACATCCTGAAAATTATCAAATTTGCCTTTGAGTGGTAACCCTTTTGCAAGCCGGGAATATATGTGGTCGTGAAAATTTACGAGTGGAATAGTAACAACCCTGCCAAATGCATTGAATGAATCTTTTCCGACCTTTCCCGGATTCTTTTGAAATGTTTGAAAACTTTTGGGACGTATTTTTGAGATAATTCCTTCAACAATAATAATATCACCAAAGAAAGGAATTACCTCACCCTCTATGACAGGACAGATCCACGCGTTTTCCACTATTAATTTATTTAGTTTCATTCAGTTTTATCTTTTTCAATTCAATGATAAAGATAACTTAATCTAAAGCGACTTGTTTATTAAAATCATCTATCAACTCATCCCAGTATTTAACAATTTCAAATCTTACCTTCCAATAATTTTCATCATACCACTGTGCATTAAGTTCTTCAACAGTTTTACACTGCTGTTCAACCCAGGTAAAATATTTCAAATTGTGAATTCGTTTTTTCTCCTGGTAATTAAGTTCTGCAAAATAATCAATGCCCTGCCTTTGAATAATTGAGTACCAATCTATTTCAGCCTGATGGAGAGAGTATTTTCCCCATGTTTGGTTCATTTCTTCCAGCCGTGAATTATATAGTTCAACCGAGTCCGTAAAAATTGTGAAGATAACATCGTTCTCATTCATTTCGAAATGCTTTGCCAATTTGACTGCGCTCAACATATTGCTTATGCCTGAGATTCCTAGCCAGGAAAGTTTTGATAAAGTAGTATCATCTATACCCAACTGTTTTAAGTATTTCTGTCCTTCCGGCTCGTTAAACAATCGCAGGATTTTTAGCGGGTCTTCATCATTAATTGCCGCAACAGCATCCGTATTTTTAACATTATGAATCCACGGAACATGTTTATCACCAATACCCTCAATTCTATGCCCGCCGTAACCGTTCATTAAAAGAGTAGGACATTGCAGCGCTTCCGATGCAACAACTTTAATTTGAGGATAAAGTTCACGCAGGTAATCCCCTGCACCAATTGTCCCGGCAGAACCGGTTGCACTTACATAACCGCTCACCCTCTGATTTTCTTTTTTTAACTGATTAAATAGTTTCTCAATTGTATGACCCGTAACTGTGTAATGCCATATAGCATTTCCAAACTGATCAAATTGGTTAAAAATAATATACTCATCACTTTTGCGTTCAAGCTCATGACATTTATCATAAATTTCTTTTACGTTACTTTCACAACCAGGTGTGGCATAAATTTCCGCACCCATTTCTTTCAGCCAGTCGAATCTTTCCTTGCTCATTTCTTCAGGAAGTATTGCTACTCCATGAACAGAGAGCAAGCGTGAATTAAAAATCCCTCCCCTGCAATAATTTCCTGTTGAAGGCCATACTGCTTTATGATACTCAGGATTGAATTTACCTGTTACTAGATAAGGTGCAAGGCAGCCATACGAGGCGCCAACTTTATGAGCGCCTGTCGGGAAGAATTTTCCTATGAGTCCTATTATCCGGGCTTTAACACCCGAAATTTCTTTAGGGATTTCTAAAAAATTTATACCGCCGATCTTTCCGGTTTTGGAGTCATTGTTCCAATTTATTCTGAATAAGTTGAACGGGTTTGTTTCCTGCATTCCAACATTTTGAAGTTTGTTTTGTATTTTTTGCGGGATTGTTTCAGGGTTTTTCATTTCGCTGAATTTTGGCAGAAGAATTTTTTGTTTCTTACATCGTTCTATTGTCTTTTTTAAATATTCTTTGTTCTCAATTTGCCAGGACCAATTGTTCATCCTTTCTCCTAATTTGTAGTTGAGTTATACAGCATTAATAAAACTTTTTCGGGTGTTAACGGGGTATCAAATTTTATTTCCATGCCGGGGCGGAAAGCGCGCATTGCATTCATCAATGCAAAATATACACCTAGACCATACATAAACGGCGGTTCTCCTATTGCTTTTGAATGGAGGGGACCAAAATCATTAGGTGAGTTCTCAAGAAAATGTATATTCATTACTTTTGGAATAGCATGAATATCCGGGATCTTATAAGTCGAAAGTGCATCTGTCAAAAGTTTTCCTTCACTGTTCCACTTAAGTTCTTCGCAAGTCATCCATCCGATACCTTGAACAATACCGCCTTCTGCCTGTCCTAAATCGATTGTTTTATGTAATATCTCTCCGAAATCATGAACTGCTTTTACAAAATCAAATTCATAAATTCCGCGCAGGCAGTCGAGTGTAACCTGAACTACTGCCGAACCATAAACATGATATGCAAACGGATTGCCTTTGTTTGTTTTTGTGTTGAAATAAATGTCCGGCGTTGAATGATGAGCTTGTGCAGTTAAACTTACTTTCTTCGAATATGCTTTGTTGACTAAATTTGAAAATGTTAGCCCGGTTACAACATTATTACGAAATACTTTTTCGTGGTTGAAAGAAATTGTAGAAAAATCACTTTCACCAAGTTCTTCGGCTGCAACCTTTTGCAAACGTGCATATAATATATTGCAAGCATCAATTACAGCAAATCCATTCAAGTCCGTTCCTTTGCTTGCTGCTGTTGGAGAAGTATTTGAGACACGTGAAGTATTTGTAGATTCAACCTTTATTCTAGACTCTGCAACACCAAAAGTACGGGCAGCTATGCGTTTAAGTTTTGCGTTAACGCCCTGTCCCATTTCAACAGCAGCAGTACTAATATTAATGCTGCCATCGGTATAAATATGAATCAGCGCTGATGCCTGGTTCAGAATTGAAGTTGTGAAAGAAATGCCAAAGCAAATTGGTATTACTGCGGCGCCTTTCTTTATCAAAGTACTCTTTGAATTAAACTCATTGATCTCTTGAAAGATTTTTGCAAAAGGATAATTCACTTCCAATTCATCAAAACATCTTGAAGCATTGCATTTTAATGTTTTTTGTCCAAAAGGAAATTCATCACCTTCTTTTAATAAATTTTTTCTTTGAATTTCAACCGGCTCAATACCCATAACCTGAGCTGCTTTATAAATTGCAGATTCAATTACAAACATTCCCTGCGGCCCGCCAAATCCTCGGAATGCTGTATTTGGTGCTATATTTGTCCTGCAGCTTAATGCTGTTGCATGAACATTAGGAATGAAATATGTATTTGTACAATGGAAAAGAGTTCTGTCTAAAATAGCTGTAGATAAATCTGCACATGCGCCTGCATTCTGATAAAACGTGGCTTGATATGCAATTATTTTACCGTCTTTTGTAAGTCCAATCTTATAATCAGAAGAGTATGGATGACGCTTACCGGTAATACGGATATCATCCTGCCTGTTAAGTATTAACTTTACTGGTGTACCTAACTTGTGAGCTGCAAGAGCTGCCATACAAGCCCAGGCAGTTGCTTGATCTTCCTTTCCGCCAAATGCGCCGCCAAGGCGTTGAACATCAACTTCAACTTTGTTCATAGGAAAACCAAGAATGCGCGCTATTGTTCTTTGAACTGCTGTTGGCGCCTGGGTTGCAGAAAAAACTTTTATACCGCCGCCCTCAGTTTGAAAAGCTACAGCACCCTGAGTTTCTAAATAAATATGTTCCTGCCCTCCGCTATCAACTTTCCCCTCAATAATAAAATCACACTCTTTCCAGGAGTCATTAATGTTTCCAAGTTCAAATGTCCTTGGCGGAATAATCAATTCATCTTTAGCTGCCGCTTCACGCGGGTCTAAAATTGCAGGCAGCTTTTTGAATGACGCTTTTATTTTTTTAGATGCTTCATGCGCCTGCAAATAAGTTTCTGCAACTACAAGAGCTATTGGGTGACCGATAAAATGAACTGAGTCCTCGGCAAAGAGATTCTCATCCGGAATTACCCCACCTATTTGATTTTCCCCGGGGATATCTTTGGCTGAGATTATCCCTTTTACTCCTTTGGAGTTAAATGCATCAGAATAATCAATTTTTATAATTTTTCCGTGAGCAATTGGAGAATAAAATACATAACCAAATAAAGTTCCTTCTGGAACATTTATATCTTCAATAAAATGTGATTCCCCTCTAACGTGATGAACTGAATCTGAATTTCTCATACTATTTGCTCTGCTTTAATTACCTGAGGAAAGAGAACTATGAAGTGTGCATAAATTAGCTGGCGTAAAAGTAATTTTTTATATTCAGCAGATCCACGGGCATCACTTATAGGAGAAATTTCTTTTATTGCAATTTCAGCCGCGTCATTTACTGTTGCCGCGGATATTTTTTTGCCGATGAGAAACTCACAGGTCTTACTTAGGTAAAGTGGAATTGGGGCAACTCCTCCGGCAGATAAACCAATGCTCTTAATTATATTATTCTTTTCTTCTAATAAGATTGAAGAGTTTACACTTGCAATATCCAGGTATGTTCGTTTGGAAACTTTTTCAAAATTAAATAAGAATCTTTTAGATGGAATGGGAATTGTAATCCAATCAATTGATTCACTCTTTTTTTTATTCAAAAGTTTGTAGCCTTTATAAAAATCACGAAGCTTAACAGTTCTTTTAGATTTGCTGCTCTTAAGTTGAAGTTCTGCGTTGAGAGCAAGAAGAATATTAGTCATATCACCAATTGGTGACGCATTAACAATATTTCCTGCGACTGTTGCACGGTTACGGATTGGAAGCGAGCCAAATAGTTCTAAATTATTCTGCAAAGAAGGATAATATTTTTTTACAATCGACGAATTCAAAACTTGTTGAATAGTTGTTGCCCCGCCAATTTTTATTTTATCTTTTAACTTAATAATCTCATATGGAGTTTTTTCAAGAGATGTAAAATCAGCCTTAGATTGGACTAAACTTTCCCATTGCTGTACATACAGATCCGTACCGCCGCCAATTAGATATTCCGCCTGAAAATCTTTTCTTCGAGTAATTCCTATAGCGGCAAGTTGTTTTTTAATTGAATTAAAATATTCAGGGATAAACCCGGCTTCTATCAACCTGTTCATAAATTTCAACTTAGGATCCGTCTTTTTATAAACAGAGATTGAATGCTCAGCAGCGCGCTTTATTCCAACATAACCCGTACATCGGCAAATATTTCCTCCTAACGCATCAATGGCACCGTCAATTTCGGGAGTCTCATTATTCAAGAAATATCCTGTCATAGAAACAATAAATCCGGGTGTGCAGAATCCGCATTGAGTTCCACCTTCATCAATCATTCCAGCTTGAATTGGAGATAACTCATTTTGATTAAATCCTTCCACAGTAACAACGTGTTTTCCATGAGCATCACCAAGGGGTACCAAACATGAATTAACTGATTTGTAGAAAACATTCCCATTAACAAGTTCTCCAAGTAAAATAGTGCAAGCCCCGCAATCGCCTTCGCGGCAGCCTTCTTTTGTACCAGTTAGTTTTTTTTCTTTCCTTATGAAATCGAGAAGGACAGTAGTTGGAGAAAAGTCTGTATTTATATGTTGATTATTTAGAATAAATTCTATCATGTTGTCCTCGGTGGAAATTTATCCACCAACAGCACAAAATTCAGTAAGAACATACTTACTTGATATAAAATTATCACTTTGAAAAACCGAAATCAAAAACTTAATTAAATCAGTTGACTGGTAGAATGATTTTTGCTAGCTTCTTTTCCCTTCTTTGAAGAATAAAAGCTGGGTTTTTACATCTTTGGGATATTTCTGCTACTTTAGATTAAGCTAATAATTCATTTCCCCGGTTTATTATTCGTGCTTGCCATTTCCTAATCGCAAAAATCTTTTATAAAGGACAAATATTATACATGAAGTTAATTAACTCATTAATTATATTGTTGGTATAAAATTGTTGGTTAATATTCAATATGAAGACATACCCAATGTACTTTTATATTAAGTCTGACAATTATTTCAAAGGCAAAACAACACTAGCAAATATAAATTTCGATGGAGTAGACTATGAGAATCAAGTTATTGTTCCTTGCCCTATTTTTATTTTGTATTAACATTGCTGCCCAGGAAATAAGTGCAGATTTTTCCAATCCTAAGGATGTAGCAGGAAAATTTTTAGAACTCTATTTCAAAGGTCAGTGGTTCGATGCATGTAAATTATTAGCATGTGAGGGCTGCGATGATCAAATGTCTTATATGATTAAAAAGATCGATGAATTGGATAAAGTTTTTGATGAATCAAAGTGCACTTTTACAGTTGAAAAATTTGAACTCGATAAAAATAATACGACCGGAAAAGTTTATTATACTAAGGAATGCCCGGGTCAGAAGCCGATTAAAAATCACGTTACCATGAAGAAGGTGGGTGAAAAATGGCTTGTAGAATATATTTATAGAAGAGATAAATTTTTATAATACTTCTTAGATAATTTCAATTATTTCTTTAGTGATTATATTTTTACTGAAAAATTTATTGTCCAATTTATCAACATTGGGCTTTATTCATAAACATTTTCTATTTTCAAAAATCGGTAAAATACAATTCGAAAAGTCAAATAAGTTAAAATGCGAACAAAACTTAGAAAAATTTTATTTGGTTTTGAGCATAAAGCAGAGCCATTATTATCAAAAAAACTATTTCTATCACGTTCAATAAACCATTTAATACTTGGTTTATGCACAATTTTCATTTCGTTAATGATTGGAGTGATAGGATATCATTTGCTTGAAGGATTAAGTTGGATAGATTCCCTCTTAAATGCCTCAATGATTCTGGGGGGAATGGGTCCTGTTGACGTTTTAAAAACGGATGGCGGTAAATTTTTTGCTTCAATGTATGCACTTTTTTCAGGAATAGTTTTTTTAGTTACTGTTGGAATTATTTTTGCTCCCGTTGTTCATAGATTCCTGCACAGTCTTCATGTTTCCGGCAAGGATATAGACGATTAATTACCGTATAATTATTTTTCAAAATTAACATCTCTTGCTTTGAAGAAATAATTTTTCTTTTCTTATCTTTCAAATAATAATAAATGCATTAATGGTGACTGTGGCATTTCTAAGATCTAATTTGTTCATTGCTTTTATATGTCTTGCATTGCTTGTTTACAGCTGCAAAAACGGGGCACCGGAAGTTTCTGCTAATATTTATCTTGTTGCACATGATAATACAAAGTATGATGGTAAAATATTCGGCTGCGGCAACATTCTAGTACCGGTTGTAAAAAATATAATATCGGAACCAAACAGTGTAGAAGCAGTATTGAACGAATTATTGAAAACAAAAGACAAAGAAGAATTAAAAAATTATGTAAAGGGGTCGGGACTCATAGTATTTCAGGTTACTATTGCAAATGCCGCAGTTGATGTATACCTAAAAGGGGAATTGACAATAAACGATCCATGTGATATTCCATGTATTCAAGAGCAACTTTCTGAAACAGCAAAACAATTTCCAGGAATTGAAAAAGTTAATTTCTACATTAATAATCAAAAACTGGATACTTATCTCAAAATAGCTAAGCAGGGTTTTTAGTAAAATGGCATGGATATGGATTTTAATTGCTTCCTGCTTTGAAATTTCATGGGCTGTTAGCTTGAAATATTCTCAAGGTTTTACACAGCTCAAGGCATCAATTTTTACAATCATTACTATGATATTAAGCTACGTATTTCTTTCATTGGGTGTTAATGAACTGCCTATTGGAACAGCTTATGCAGTATGGACAGGAATTGGCGCAGTGGGTACAGCGTTATATGGAATTTTATATTTCAATGAGCCGAAAGATTTGCTGCGAATAATTTTCATATTTATAATCATTGTCGGAATTATCGGATTACGTCTCACTTATAAATCGACTTAAAATGAAAAAACTTTCCCACGAAGAAATCTCGCGAAACAGAAGCACACTAGATTCGCTTAATAATGTTAAAAAACTCCCGGTCTATGTTATACTTAACAGCATAAGAAGCAGTTACAACGTTGGATCTATTTTCCGTACATCGGATGGGGCAATGATTGAAAAACTTTTTTTATGCGGGTACACACCCCATCCACCCAAAAAAGAAGTCTTGAAAACTGCCTTAGGATCACAGGAAAGTGTAACCTGGGAATATGTCCAAGACGCGAAAGAAGTGATTGTAAAGTTGAAACAGGATGGAATTAAAATTTGTGCACTTGAATTGACTGATTCAAGTATTACTAACTATAATTTAATCAGGAACCAATTTCCTCTTGCTTTGCTTGTCGGAAATGAAATCACAGGTGTTTCACAGGATCTATTGGATTTGTGCGATTTTTCAATTGAAATTCCTCAGTACGGAATTAAACAATCATTAAATGTTGCAGTTGCTTATGGGGTTGCTGTTTTTGATTTAAGAAGAATATATGACAGCTAAAATAGTTAAGCTGCCAACTTTTAGAAAAAGATAACATTTGCTTTCAATTAAGTTCTAAATACTTTTTCAACGGGCGTATGTAAAAAAGCTTTCACCATTATCTTTCTGGTGAATTAACAATATATCTGCACGTACAAGTTTAATTAAAGTGCGTGAAGCACGTCTTTCCGAAATATTAGCTTGTTTACTTAATTCTTTAACTGTAATAATTTCATTTTTGTCCAAAAGATCAAAAACTTTTTTCTCTTTATCTCCTACAAAGTATTTTTCTAAAGATTTACCAGATGATTTTGTCTGCATGATCTTTATCATTTCTTTGCTGGCTAAAACACTTTTATCATTTATTCGTACATAGACCTGTGCAGTATTAATATCTATGTCAATTTTGTAATCCTGAATTCTATGCGGCTTTAAGAATGATTCCATAACTTCAATAATCAATAAATCTTTCCGATCAATTTCAATCGGTTCAACTTTAATTTGTACTGGTGGCTCACAGAACTTATTTGCCGCTTCTTTAACCAGCTCAACATCACTCTTTTCGCTGCCGATCCCAAAAATTGATTTATCATCATCCACTCCGATCAATATAAAACCTCCTCGGGTGTTGGCAAACGCGATCATCTCCTTTGCAATTTTTTCATGGGAAGAAAAACGCTGCTTGAATTCAACATTCAGGCATTCTCCTCCTTTTATTAATTCAAGAACTTTATTGCGGGAAATCATATTTGCAGAAAATTATTCTTGTTCTTTTTATAATGCTTATTTTGCCTTTTAATATTCAACTTTTCTTGTCAATGTAGAATCGCGGTCAACTTTTTCATTTTTCAATTCGACTTTTTTTACTGCTGTTGAATCAGGGTCAACTTTAACTTTTTTTAATTCAGATTGAACTGGTTGTTTGGATTTATTTCCATCCATATTTTCATCTTTAAATTGTTTCGGTTCCGTAGGCTGAAGTGAATTTGAGGGATTTTTTTCTTTTTCCTTTTGTTTTTCTTCTTTAATCTTTTTATCAAGAGCTGACTGTTTTTCATCATTTACAGCCTTATACTCATTAAACTTTTCACTTACTCTAACCAGCAATGGAGATTTAGAAAATTCCTTTACAATGATTCCATAATAAACGGCTGCAGAATCATAATTTTTAAATTCATTCTCATAAATCATTCCGATATAATAAATAGATTTTGGAGCAAATGATGTTGATTGGAATTTTATATAAATATTATGGAATGAGTCTATAGCAGCAGAATAATTTTTCTCATAATATTTTTTTTCAGCCTCAACGTATAATTTAGAGGCAAGAGTTTCTTCTTGATTTAGAATTGAGCTATTACTTTTTCTTTTAATCAATCCTAATTTTTCAGCAGATGCTTTTGCCAAAGGATTTGTAGAGGAACTATCATAAATGTACCTGAACAATTTCCTGGCTTCAACTGAGTCGTTAAATGTTTCATATACAGTTCCAAGAGCAAACATTGCTTGAACTTTAACAGCTTTATTGGGATAATCCTTTAATGATTTATCTAAATAGATTTTTGCTGAATCAGGCACTTCAAGTTCTGTAAAAAAATGATTACCAAGATCATACATATTCTGACCAATAATTTTTTTCAATGAATCTTTAGACATTCTTGGCATTTCTGGTTTTCTAACACGGCCAATCTTAATTAGTGTAGCAAGAGGAACTTCCTTCCCTTTCTTTTTATAATCATCAATTATTGCCTGCTGCTGCTGAATATTTAATACAGGCTGTACCGGTTGAGCTGTTTGAGCCGTTTGCTGTTGTGGATTTGCATTACCTCTTGTTTCTGCGGCTTTTCTAATTTCTTCTTGATTTTCATGATAAGCAAGAGCATAATCAACCGAATCCTGGATATAATTTTTCGGATGAGTTACATAATCAATTGCCTTAAAATTAATTCTCAGATTATTTCTGAATTCAAAATACTTCTCAAGATTTTTTAAGTGACGCGCTGCCTCTGTTTTCATTTCAGATGGTGCTAAAGATGAAATTACTTTATTATAGTATTTATAGGAACTGTCATAATCTCTGATTTTGATCCTGTAAATTTTAGCTAATTGTTGATCGGCTATTCCACCTGCCGGGAGTATTTTGTATGTTGAATCTACGTCGCGAAAAATATTAATCGATTTTTGAACTTCATTTTTATCATAATAAATTAGACCTAATTCAACAAGAATTTCATGAAGATTGGCTTTATACCTCCCCTGGAATCTCATATTATCCAACATAGCCTCACTTTCATCAATTTTATTTAATTGTTTAAGAAGTTTGGCTGTCTCAAGGCGGCTTCGGAATTCAACTTCAAATGTAGGGGAGTATTTCAGAACAGATGAATAAGCATCCATTGCATTCTTTTCATCACTTAAAAGTGTATAAATTTTCCCAAGCTCGAATGAAACAAGTGCCTTTGCTTCATCATTTTTTGAGACATTAAGATAATCTTTGCACTGTACTGCAGCCTGTAAATATTCCTGGCGAAAAGTTAAAAAACCAATTTGTACAACAGTGGCTTCTGTAAATATATTTTCATTATCTTCTTTGAGTGATTGATCTTTTACTTCATCAATAAGTTTAAGACCTTCCTCAAAGTCTCTTAATTGAAGGTAAGTTCTTGCAAGCCATAGTTTATTTATTAAGGAATATTTTTTTGAATCTAATCCTGCAAGTTCTTTGAATTTCCTTTGAGCCCCAACATATTCCTGCTGGTAATAAAGAGCCTTGCCAGTCATAAAAAGTGCATCCGGGAAAAAAGAAGAATTTTTGTCATATTGTAGAATCTTTGAACATTTCTCAATTACTTTCCTCAGACTTTCTGAATATGACCCTGCAAATTGGTTATTAGTTTGTTGTGGATTAGATTGATTTTGATTTTGTTGTGAAAATTGATTTTGGTTCTGTTGTGAAAACTGATTTTGGTTTTGTTGTGAAAATTGATTTTGGTTCTGTTGTGAAAATTGATTTTGGTTCTGTTGTGAAAACTGATTTTGGTTTTGAGGATTATCTTGAACTATCTGGTTTGGATTTTGTAATGTCTGCTGATTATTGTTGGAAATATTATATTGTACAGAAGGTGAATTTTGCTGAGTTTGATCTCTGAAAAGGAAAATATCTTTTTTTTGGAGAAGAATTTGTTCTTCAGTCTGGTCGAAAAGAGTTTTAGCGTTATAGTAAGTGTTGAAATAAGTAGTAAAATCTGTCCAAACGCCACAACTTGAGAATAAAATAGCCGACAAAAAGAAAGATGCAAAAACAAATAGTTTTTTCCAGCCATAATGGCATGCAAATATTTTTGAGTACAACATTATTTTTTCTTCTTTTGTGATTAAACTGTAAAAACTATTATATTTTTTTCCTTATCAAATTTGTAAAAATGTTAAAGCGCTGAAGGCCCGGATTCTTCTGTTCTGATTCTAATCACTTCAGAAATATCAGAAATAAAAATTTTGCCATCACCTACCTGACCGGTTTTAGCTGTACGTAAAATCGCTTCAATAGCTTTTTCAGCAATTGAATCATCAACAACAACTTCAATCTTTATTTTGGGAACAAATTCAATTTGATATTCACTTCCCCTGTAAGTTTCTTTGTGCCCTTTTTGTCTTCCGTATCCTCGTACTTCAGTCATTGTCATTCCATGAATACCTTCCTCAAGAAGAGCTTCTTTAACGTCATCCAATTTAAAGGGACGAATGATTGCTTCAATTTTTTTCATATTAATTCCTTATTAGGCAATTTTACCGTGGCAATTTTTGAATTTTTTTCCACTACCACAAGGGCAAGGTTCATTTCTACCAACTTTTTCTTCAACCTTAACCGGCATCTGTTTTCCTCTTCTTGTGCCATCTTCATCCGGATTTGGAGCACGCAAGCCCAAGTTATCAGCAGTGTCTTTAATTGTCTGCAATTTTTGTGCAGGTGCAGTTTTTCTGCCTTGAACTTCTGCCGGTGCTTGAGGCCAAAATTTGAAACAGAACCCTACAACTTCATTTCTTATGTCATCTAACAATATAACGAATAAATTATAAGCCTCCGCTTTATATTCCAATAGCGGGTCTTTCTGTCCATAAGCACGTAATCCAATACCCTCTTTAAGATCGTCCATTTCGCGAAGATGTTCTTTCCATTTATCATCTATAACACTTAAGACCGCATAACGTTCCAGACGTGCCATTAATTCACTGCCAATCATTTCCTCTTTACGTTTATAGAAATCTTTGGCCGTTTCAGTAATTTTTTCTATAACACCATCTTTTCCAAGTTTTTCAAATGTAACAGTGTCTAATTTTATATCAACCAGCAAAGCCTGCAAAATTTCACTTTGTATACTTTCAATCTCACCTTCATCGTAATATTTATTGACCACAGATTGGATGTATTCTTCCATGTATTCAAATATTTCCCCTTTGAGACGTTCACCCTCCAGCGCCTGTCTTCTGCGGGCATAAATAACTTCGCGCTGCTGATTCATCACGTTGTCATATTCAAGCAGACGTTTTCTAATCGCAAAATTATTTTCTTCAACTTTTTTCTGAGCGCGCCCTACCGACCGTGTAATTAACGGATGCTGAATAGCTTCGCCCTCTTCCATACCCATTCTGCTCATCACGTTTGTAATCCTGTCACTTCCAAACAATCGCATCAAATCATCTTCAAGAGAAATAAAAAACTTTGATGTACCAGGGTCACCCTGACGACCTGAACGACCGCGCAACTGACGATCTATACGTCTTGATTCGTGACGCTCTGTTCCAAGTATATATAAACCACCAACATCAACAACGCCCGCACCTAATTTAATATCAGTACCTCGACCCGCCATGTTTGTTGCTATAGTTACAGCACCTGGCTGTCCGGCAAATGCAACTATTTCAGCTTCACGCTGATGTTGTTTTGCATTTAAGACATTATGAGTAACACCCTGACGTTTAAGCATTCTACTTAAAGTTTCAGAAACTTCCACACTTGTAGTACCAACAAGAACTGGACGTCTTTCTTCTTTCAGTTCTTTTATTCTTTCGAGTATGGCGTTATACTTTTCTCTCTTGGTCTTGAAAATTGCATCATCTTCGTCCTCTCTTACTACCGGCATATTAGTAGGAATTACCAGTACTTCAAGCTTGTAGATTTCGAAAAATTCTCCTTCTTCGGTCTCTGCAGTACCGGTCATACCTGCAAGCTTTTTATAAAGGCGGAAATAATTTTGCAAAGTAATTGTTGCAAGTGTTTGTGTATCCCGCTCAACTTTAACACTTTCTTTTGCTTCAATTGCCTGGTGCAATCCATCGGAATATCTTCTTCCCGGAAGAACACGCCCGGTGAATTCATCAACAATTGCAACTTTTCCATCTTCAGTAATTACATATTCATCATCTTTCTCGAAAAGAGTGTATGCTCTTAAAAGCTGGTTAAGTGTATGTATGCGGTCAGATCTTTCGCTATAAAGATGATAAAGTTCATCTTTCTTTTTTAATTTATTTTCCTGACTGATTGAAGAATCATTTTCAATTTTGCTAATTTCAGTACCAATGTCGGGCAGGACAAAAAATTCTTTTTGCTCAGAAGAGGAACCAGTTGCAAGTTCTTCTCTTCCCTTTTCTGTCAAATCTATTTGATTATTTTTTTCTTCGATTGCAAAATAAAGTTCTTCATCAACTTCCGGCATACGTTTGGCGTTTTCACGCAAATATTCCATTTCAGTTGATTGAAGCAGCTTCTTATATTCCGGTTCTGAAAGAAGTTTTAACAATGATTTATTTTTCGGAAATCCTCTCTGGGCACGTAGTAAACAAAGTCCGGCTTTATCCCTATCTTTTGGATCTCCACCGGTTAAAAGCTGCTCTGCTTCTTTAACAAGTGATCCTACAAGATTAGATTGTTTTCTAAACAATCTTTCAACTCTCGGTTTCATCTCATCAAATTTGTGTTCAGTAGATCCAACTGGTCCAGATATGATTAACGGAGTTCTTGCTTCATCGATCAAAACAGAGTCAACTTCATCTACAATTGCATAATTGTGTCCGTGCTGAACACAATGCTCCTTAGCGCTGGACATGTTATCGCGCAGATAATCAAAACCAAATTCATTATTTGTGCCGTAGGAAATATCGCTATTATAAACCTTTATTCTCTGTTCCGGGTCCATCGTGTTGAGAATACAGCCAACAGTCAAGCCAAGGAATTTATAAATTTCACCCATCCACTCGCTGTCACGTTTGGCAAGATAGTCGTTAACAGTAACTAGGTGTACTCCTCGGCCAGTTAACGCATTTAAATATACAGGTAAAGTTGCAACAAGAGTTTTACCTTCGCCAGTTGCCATTTCTGCAATCTTGCCCTGGTGCAAAACAATTCCACCCAAAAGTTGAACATCATAAGGAACCATATCCCATGTAATTTTATTGCCTGCAGCATCCCAGGATTTCCCAACAAGTCTTCGGCATGTTTCTTTAACAACAGCAAAAGCTTCAGGTAGAAGATCATCCAGAACTTCTTCATAACTTTCTGTGAGTTTTTCTTCAAGTTCTTCTATTTCATCGTAGATTGCATGTTTATCATCAGAGAATTGGTCATCAAGCAGCTTGTCTTTTAATTCATTAAGGGGGACTTGAATATCCTTTGTAGACTCATAAATCCTTTCTTTAAACTCTATTGTCTTGCTGCGTAGTTCATCGTCAGTTAATTCCTTCAATTTTTCCCATTCAACATTGATTTGCTCAACAATGGGCCATAATTCTTGTGCAGCTTTAACATTTTTATCGCCAAAAAACTTCTTCAGCAGCGATCCGAGCATCAATCTCTCCTAAAATTTCGGCAGGCAAGTTAAATAAAGAGGCTTTGAAATGCAATGAAACTGCTTATTCCAGTACTATAGGCTGTAATTATTGCATCATTGGTTAAATAATCGGATAAATTTTTATACAATTAGAAGGTTTATAACCTAAATTCTTTAGTGCGATTTAAATGTGCAAGGTTTATTTTAGATGTTGAAACTTAGGATAACATCAGAATTGCAAGGGAAAAGATTTGAATTTGCTCATGGATTTGTTAAAAAGTTAGTTGAACTAACAGATGGATCGGTTAAACCGGATGTTTTTGAATCTGTTTTATCAATTTTGGAAGCCGAATCTGCAAAGTTTTACTTTACATCCGCCTCAGAATCGAACCTATTAAGAATTTTTTCAGCAATCTATGATAGAGCTTTTTTCTTCCAGGAAATATCCAGATATCCGCATCACGGTGAAATATTAATTGCTATTTCCGCCAGCAGCAATTATCTGACAGATATTACCGTACGCAACCCGGAATTCCTTTATCAGCTATTTGACCAGGATTATCTTTTACATAAACTGGAGTTTTCTTTTATTCAGAATGAAATAGAAACCGGTATTACAAAATTTAGAACGCTCAACGCAAAATTGAATGTTATTCGTCAGTTTAAAAGAAGATTTATTCTAAAAATAGGCTTAACAGATATTCTTGGACTGGCAGAACTTGATTCAATTACTGGGCAGCTTTCTTATTTGGCTAAAACTATTAATGCAACTCTTTTTGAAGCCTGTTATAATGAAACATTGTTCAAATACAAAGTCAAGAACATTGAACATGATTTTTGTTTATGCTCGTTAGGCAAACTTGGCGGAAATGAACTCAATTATAGTTCTGATATTGACTTGATTTTATTTTATGATTTTAACGAATTAATCCCTGCAATAAAAAAAGAATATCATGAAATTTTATCCGAAGCCGCAAAGTTGTTCATTAAATGCTCCTCTGAAATTTCCGACAGAGGTTTTATATATCGTGTAGATTTTCGTTTGCGCCCGGACGGCAAGACCTCAGAGTTATGCAAAGCAATGAATGATTATATAAAATATTATGAGACACGAGGGGAAGACTGGGAAAGACAAATGCTTATTAAGCTTAATTATGTATGTGGAGATATAAAACTATTCAATCAATTTTTGAATTTTACTAATTCATATATATACCACTCAACTTTTTCATCATCTATAAAAGATAAAGTTAAAATGATGAAAACGAACATCGAAATTCACAACAAAGAGAAAGATAATGTCAAGACGTTTAGCGGAGGAATAAGAGACATTGAATTTTCGATTCAGGCTTTACAAATGCTTAATGGCGCAAAAATAAAATCTTTAAGATCCGGGAATACTTTAATAGTATTGGAAGAATTAATAAAGAATAATTTGCTTACAAAAGAAGAAAAAGAAATTTTTAATGAGGCATATATCTTCTATAGGAGACTCGAACATTATTTACAACTTATGAACGATTCGCAAACGCACATTATACCGGAAAATCATGAAATGAAAAATAAACTTGCTAATTATATCAAGCTTCGGTCTGTTAGTGAACTGAATGCTAAGATAAATTATTATAGAACCCGTGTAAGGGATATTTACAATAACATATTGAAAAATGATGATAGTGCAATTCAAGAGACTGATTTTTCAAAAATTCAATTTAAAGAATTTACTAAAGCTGAAAAGAATTTGAAATTTTTGAGAAGCGGTGAAGGTATATTCGAAAGGAAAGAATTTGATTCCAGAACCATTGAATTATTTAACCAAATTGAGCCTTTGCTAATTGATTTCTTGAAAAATTGTTGCAGCCCGGATAAAACACTTGAGAATTTTGCCAAAGTCATTCGTTTTACAAAATTCCCCTCAATCTGGTACAATGCGTTTAACCGCAAGAAATTATTTGATGGTTTTTTAACGCTATGTCTTTATTCCCAAAAAGCAGTTGATTTACTGACGGTAAATAGGATATTTGAAGAGAATTTTATTTCTGGAAAAGTTTTTATAAAATATTTTGAAGGAGAAATTCAGACAAACAGTACAGAAGAAATTATATTTTTAACTGCCGTTCAATTTGCTCTTGGGTTAATTGATTCACAGCAAGTATCATTAATCTTCAGCTCATTTATTAAAAAAGAATTAAATAAAATATGCGTTGATTTTAATATACCTTATAAATTTTGTTTATGCGGACTTGGCAGCTATGGGGCACAAAATATGAACTTTGCTTCAGATGTTGACCTTGTTGTAATTGTTGAGAATATTGAGAATAGTGATGATGTACAGAAGGATTTTCAAAAAATACTTGGCAGGGCAAAAGAAATATTAAAACCATTTGATGTTGATTTCAGACTGCGCCCTGAGGGAAAAAGTTCTCCACTTGTTTGGGATATTAAAAATTACAGCGAATACATAAATAAACGGGCCCGTATTTGGGAATTTCAGACACTGCTTAAGTTAAAATTTGTGTTCGGCGATATAGTGCTTTTTGAAGATTTTAAGAATTGTGTGTTTGGAAAAGTTAAAAACTTTGAAAAAAATTTTATTAAGCAGGAAATATTAAAAATGTATGCGGTCTTCAATAAAGAAATTATCAAGTCAGATGATAAAATGTTCCACATTAAAAAAGAGCGCGGGGGCGGACTTACAGTTGAATTTCTTTTACAATGGTTTTGCATGAATGATATTAAACTTTATGAAAAAATGATTGGTAAAAACATTAGAGAAATAATACTTTTAATGAATGATAAATTAGAAGTAAATGATCTTGTAAAATTGAGTGAAAATTATTCCTTCCTCAAGGATTTAGAAATGGCTATTCAAAACATTTTTAACACAAATCAAGGGATTGTTTACTCCAACCAGGAAAAGAAAACTATTACTGCCTCTTTCTTTAAAATGAAAAATATAGATGAACTTGACAAAAAAATTAATGAAATTATAAAATCCAACAATCAACTATTTGAAAAGTATGTTACCAATAATTAAAGAACTAATAAAGAAATATTATATTAGCCTGTCTTCAATTTGTATATTCATTATTTACATTTTAACACTGGCGCCAGGGGTTGTTGAAATTGATGCCGGAGAATTAGCAACTGTACAAGCAACTTTAGGAATAGCACATCCTACCGGCTATCCCCTGTTTACTATTCTTGGATTTTTACTTCTTAAAATTCCATTTCCGGCTTCAATTATTTACAAAGCCAATTTATTAGCAGCAATTTGGTGCTCGCTTGGTTTATGGATATTTATGAAATCCATTCTTATTGTTCTTGAAAATTCCATTAATGCAAACCAAAAAGATGAAAAGATAAAAAACAAGAAGGCTGACAAAAAAGCAGTAAAAACGACTAATTTTACACCATCGTATTTATTCCCATCTGTTACAATATTTTCCGGTATAATGCTTGGCTTCAGTAAAACCTTCTGGATGCAATCAACTTCTGTAGAAGTATACTCGCTTCAGATTTTTCTTTTTGGATTAATAATTTATGCAACACTTAAAGCATACTTTTCAATTAAAGAAGACAATACGAAATGGATGTGGTTTGGATTCTCTCTAGCTCTTGGATTCTCAAATCATATGACAACCTTGCTTGTTCTGCCTTTTTCTGCAATACTCTTTTTCCAAAAAGAAAAATTAAATAACGTCTCAGGCAAAAAAATTCTGCTGGCTCTTAGTGTTTTTATTCCAACATTAATAATTTTTTACAGCTACCTGCCGTTAAGAGCAGCAAGTAATCCTATAATGAATTGGGGTAATCCAATTAATTATGAGAATTTTTTCAGGCATATTTCGGGAAAGCAGTACCAGGTTTGGATGTTTTCTTCAATTGAAGCAGCAAAAAAACATTTAGCAACATATTTAGAGAATTTTCCTGCGGAATTTGGTTATACGGGCGTGATATTAGGATTAATCGGAATTATTTACTCATATAAAGTTAAGAGAATATTATTCTACGCATTATTAATAACTTTGTTTGCCAGCGTTCTATATGTTATTAATTATGACATTACAGATTTGGATTCTTATTTTCTGATGTCTTACATGATGTTTACTTTCTTTATTGCTTTGGGATTTGTAAGATTAATTTTTTATCTGCAAAAAAACTTGACTAATGTTAAAACCGTTATTGCAATAACAACAATAATTGCTCTCTGCCCTTTGGTGCTAAATTATTCGGATGTAGATCAAAGTGATGTACATACATTTGAAGATTATACCCGCACAATTTTAAATAGTACGGAAAAGAACTCAATTATAATGAGTTACCAATGGGATTATTTTGTTGCTGCTTCATATTACTTCCAGAATCTTGAAGATTTTAGAAATGATGTAACTATTATTGATAAAGAACTATTACGCCGTTCCTGGTATTACAATCAGCTGAGGAGAAATCATCCTCATATATTTGACGGGATGGAAATTGAAGTCTCTAATTTTATAGATGCAGTAAGACCATTCGAACGTGATGAGCAATACAATCCTAATGTAATTGAAAATTGTTACCGTGCGGTTATGACAAAAATTATTTCAGGGAATGTTGATAAGAAAAATGTCTACATAGGCATTGAATTATTTCAAAATGAAATGCAGAGGGGTGAGTTCACGCTTCCTAACGGATATCAACTAGTACCTGATGTTTTTCTTTTCAAGGTTGTGAAAGGAAATGAATATGTTCCGGCAGTAGTTCCAAATTTTACTTTGCGTTTCCCAAAGGAAATGAACAAATACCTGGACAAAATTGAAAATTTTGCTGCAACAATGCTTGTTTACCGCGCCTCTTATGAACTACAATTTAATAAACCTGAACGCGCCAGGATCTACATTGATAAGGTGAAAAGAGATTTTCCGGATTATCAAATACCCTATGATCTTGAAAATAGTATTAAGTAATTGAGTTTATAGTTAGATTATCAGAATGATTAGAATTAATAAAAATATAGAGATCAAGGAAAGCGAATTAGTTTTCAGCTTTATTCGTTCTTCCGGGCCGGGTGGACAAAACGTAAATAAGGTTGCCACTGCAGTTCAACTGAGGTTTGATATTGCTTCTTCGGATTCTTTGAATGAAGATGTAAAGACAAGATTAATATCTATTTCAGGTAGAAAGGTAACCAAAGACAGCGTGTTGATTATAGAAGCCCGGCGATTTAGAACCCAGGAGAAAAACCGGCAGGATGCAATTGAAAGATTAATTACGCTGATTGATAAATCTTCTCAGAAAAGGAAAAGCAGAATTAGAACTAATCCTTCACCCGCCTCAATCCAAAAAAGAATTGAAGGCAAGAAAAAATTAAGTGAAAAGAAAAAAATGAGAAGGTATACAGACCATTGACCTTTATGATTTAGCGTTAGTTGCCTTCATAGTGAAAAGTTCTTTCAACACATTTTTACCCCAATAAAATTACATAAAATATAAATAGATGTATTTTTGCCAGAAGTTTAAAAATATTTTTGTGACCCCCTGTAATGAGAATATATTTTCCGGTTAGTTAGGAACATTTTGCAGAATTAACGGAAGTTGGGGCAGAAGCAGGGCATACAGAGCCCACATTGTTATGCACATTGTGATTGGAATCATAAAATTATCATCAGCCCATTCACCAGAAACATTTTCTGCAATTCCTCCAACCACTACCGCAACAAAGCCAATTATATATTCGATGAGAGAACCCTCAATCTTGGGAGCTAACAAGACAACAAAACAGGAAAAGAAAATGAACGCAAGAGTTCCCTGGAGACTTTTACAAAGAAATTTTGTTTTCCCAAATTTTCTTCCAATAAGTGCTGCAGCTATGTCTCCAACTATCAAAACTGTAAAAGCTGTAACAACAAAAATTTTTGGAAAGAGTATTATTACAGTGACTGCAGAGAGTAAAACATAAGTTGCCCCATTTAGATTTTTTTTCTTCCCGTCTGTTTCATGCTTGCGCATGATAAAACCGAAAATTTTATTAACAGTTTCTGCTAGTGCTTTATGATAATATCTGCCGTAATCAATAAAAAGTGAAAAGACCGTTAAAGGAACCAGTATCCATAATGCCAGTTCCTTTGTTATATAGTAATAAATAATTGGGATTGAAAGAGAAAAGAGATGTATAGTTTTTCTTAAAACTTCGTTTTTGTAATCAATAGTTGCGCGTTCAGTTGACGTCATTCTTTTCTACGTTTTTTACTGATTCTCTTTTTTTCTTCTCTTCCAGTAGTTCCTGAACGTGATCCGGAATAGCACCTTCAGTAATTTTATTCTGATCATTCCCGTTGCGTTTAACCGGGGGAAGCTCCTCACCACGAATTATTTTTTCAATTTCATCTGAGTCAAGGATTTCCCGTTCCAGCAGTTCTTTAGATAACCTATGTAGAAGATCAATATTTTCAGAAAGAAGTTTTTCAGCCTGCTGCATACCTGTCATAATAATTTTCTTCAATTCAGAATCAATATCCTGCGCAGTTTGCTCACTGAAATCCTTATGTTTTGTAATTTCCCGTCCAAGGAATATTTCCTCTTCTTTTGCACCATAAGCAATTGGGCCAAGCTTTTCGCTCATTCCCCATTCACAGACCATTTTACGCGCGATGTTGGTTGCTTTTTCAATATCGTTTCCGGCACCGGTTGTAAAACGGTTAAAGACTAATTTTTCGGCAGCACGGCCGCCAAGAGCATAAGTAATCATTGCCTCTAAATAATCTTTCGAGTAAGTATGTTTCTCATCTACAGGAAGGTAAGTAGTGACACCTAGCGCTCTTCCGCGCGGTATAATTGTAACTTTATGAACCGGGTCAGCTTCAGGAATCAACTTTGCAACAAGTACATGACCAATTTCATGATAGGCGGTAATTTTCTTCTCTTCTTCAGAAATAATTAAGCTCTTCCTTTCCATTCCCATCATCACTTTGTCTTTTGCTTCTTCAAAGTCTTCCATCCCAACATTCTTTTTATTTTTGCGGGCTGCAAGAAGAGCAGCTTCGTTAACAAGATTAGCAATATCGGCTCCGGCAAGTCCTGGAGTTCCTTTTGCGAGTGTTGATAAATCAACATCAACATCTAATGGAATTTTTCTTGTATGAACCTTAAGGATTCCTTCACGCCCTTTTACATCAGGACGGTCAACAACAACTTGACGGTCAAAACGCCCCGGGCGCAGTAGCGCCGGGTCTAAAACATCCGGACGATTTGTTGCAGCTATAATTATTACTCCGCTATTCTGTTCAAAACCATCCATTTCAACCAATAATTGATTTAAAGTCTGCTCACGTTCATCATGCCCGCCTCCAAGACCCGCACCACGATGACGACCAACAGCATCAATTTCATCAATAAAAATAATGCAAGGTGCATTTTTTTTACCCTGATCAAATAGATCGCGAACCCTGCTTGCACCAACTCCAACAAACATTTCTACAAAGTCAGCGCCGGAAATTGAAAAGAACGGGACACCCGCTTCACCAGCAACAGCCCGGGCCAATAAAGTTTTACCAGTTCCGGGAGGTCCCAGTAACAAAACTCCGCGTGGAATCTTACCGCCAAGCCGCTGAAATTTACCAGGTTCTTTCAAGAATTCAATTATCTCCTCAAGTTCCTGCTTTGCTTCATCAGCGCCGGCAACATCCTTAAATGTAACTTTAATTGCTGATTCTGAAATTAATTTTGCCTTACTTTTTCCAAAATTGAAAATTCCTCTGGTACCGCCGCCTGCGCCACCCTGCATTCTCCTGAAAATTAAAATCCAGACTCCAAAAATTAAAATCCAGGGAATGAATCCTAACAGTACAGTTAGCCACTCGTTGGATTCCTTAACAAATGTGTACTTTATATTTTTATCATTCCAAACTTTTACCTGTTCTTGAACAATTGGTTCAACAAGAGTGACCGAAAAAACTTTAACATCGACATAATTATTATTAATAAGAATTTTTTCTTTTTCTTTCAGAGTTCCTTCAAAACGGTAATCGTTAACATCAGTCTTGAAAATCTTTGCATCAGAAATTTTTTCGTCCTTAAGCAAGGTTTCATAAATATTATAAGGGACATCAACCGTACCGGATGAACCGGCACGCATAAACTGCATAACAATAACGGCGGCAATAATGACAACACCCCAACTCAATACCGTTTTAATAACTTTTCCCCAATCAAATTC
This sequence comes from Melioribacter sp., assembly GCA_003155655.1. Lineage (GTDB taxonomy): Bacteria > Bacteroidota > Ignavibacteria > Ignavibacteriales > Melioribacteraceae > Fen-1258. Next base: position 9,484 of record PMDS01000011.1, on the reverse strand, counting down.
TCCATCCGGTTTTTGAGGGGTATTTAGGCCCTTTTTAGGCTTATTCTGATTAGGTTGATTATCATCAGCGGCCATAAATAATTTATTCATAGGATCTTGAATCATAAATTCCTTCTTCTTTATTCACTTAAAACATAGATTGAACTTAGATTACGGTACTTTTGAGCGTAATCCAAACCATATCCAATAACAAATTTATTGGGAATTTCAAAGCCAATATAATCAATTTTGATATCATATTTGATACTCTCTGGCTTAACCAGTAAGGAAGCAACCTTTACACTTGCAGGCGTATGTTCCTTTATTAATTGCTCTATATAGTTGATTGAAAGACCCGTATCTATTATATCTTCTACAATTATCAAATGTCTATCGTTGATATCTGCATTTAAATCTTTTACCATTTTCACTTTCCCCGAAGATATTTTATCGTCTCCGTAACTTGAAAGTTTGAAAAAATCCATTTCACAATTAATTGTAATATTTTTCAATAGGTCAGACATGAACATGAACGAACCATTGAGAACGCCAATAAAAATAGGAAGCTTGGTTTTGTACTCTTCTGAAATTTGTTTTCCAAGATCAGCAATGCGTTTCTGAATTTCTTCTTCAGTTAGAAAAGGAACAAATTTTTCCGAACCCACCCAAATTTCATTTTTTGAATTTTTCATTTCACCCATAGTTTATATATCTTTTTTGTTTTTTCTGTCAGCTTATACTGGTTGTCTATTCTTAAACCAACGACCCATATTATTTGGTTCCTATTTAATAAAACTAATTGACCTTTTCTTTCTGATGATGGAATTTTCAAATCAGTAAGGAAATCAGATACCTTACGGGAATTTTTCATTCCTAACGGATAGAATTTATCTCCAGGTTTCCACTCCCTTATAAGAAATTTACCGGATAGCTTGTCGCCGGAAATGTATTCCACTCTTCCATCCCGGTTAAATTGGACGGATTCATTTGAAACAAGTTCAATTCCAATGATTTTAGTTCCAATTGAAATATTTCTGCCCGCTTCCAAAGTAACTATTTTATTTGAAGTTTTAAGACTTTTCTCAATTTTGATCGATTCTTCTTCGCGAATTGCATACATGTCCTTTGAAAGTTGAACATGCTTTCCTTTTTGCTTTGTTATTAAAGAATTAATTTTTTCATAATCATCAGATTCAAACTCATGATTAAAATACTTTTTTAAGACAAACTTTAATATTTCAGCAGGAATTTTTTCATCAAAGAGATCTGCTAAATAAAGCCATATAACAGCACTTTCACCGGTGTGAGTAACAAATTGGGCCGCAAGATGTTCTGCCATTTTCTCGTTGAAGCGAAGCGCACTCATCAAATTTTTTGATGAACGAAAAAGCGCCTCATCAACAGCCGGATTTAATTTACCTTTAACTTCCGGGATAATCTTATTACGCAAAAAATTTCTTTTATAGTCATTTTCCAGGTTAGATGAATCGACCCTGAAATCAATTTTATTTCTTTCAAGGTATTCAACAATTTCCTGCTTTGTCAGACATAATAATGGGCGTACAATATTGCCGCGTTTTATTGGAATTCCGCTCAACCCGGGCAATCCGGAACCGCTGAACAAATTAATCAAAATTGTTTCTGTATTATCACTCTGGTTATGGGCTGTAACAATTTTATTGCAGAATAATTTCCTGGAAAGTATTTCAAGATTTTCATACCGGAGTTTGCGCGCTGCTTCTTCTATTGAAAGTTTATTTTTTTCAGCAAATGATTTAACATTTAGCTTTTTTGAAATAAACGGAACAGAAATTTTTGCACAATATTCTTTCGCAAATTTTTCATCATCATCTGATTCCTTACCGCGCAGACTATGATTAAAATGTACCGCGAGTAAATCAATCCTGAATTTTCTTTTAAACAAATGTAAAAAGCGGAGCGCAAAGACAGAATCCGGTCCGCCGCTGAATGCAACAATTATTTTATCGCCAGTATCAATTAATTTATTCTGGTCGATGAATTTTAATACTTTTTGCTCTGTTTTATTCATTTACATAACTAATAAAAAAGAAAGTCTCAATAGAGACTTTCAATTACTTCAAAAAAGATTACAGTTCTTACTCAATACTCAATATTTTAAATTTAATAACACCGGCAGGAACTTTTGCCTGCACTTCCTGCCCTGCTTTTGTAGCCATCAAAGACTGCCCAACAGGTGATGTAATTGAAATTTTACCTTTATCAATATCAGCTTCTTCAGGAGAAACCAGGGTATATTTATAAGTTTTGGAATTATTCAGGTTCTTAACTGTAAGAGTTGAAAGTATGTGCGCCTGATCTTTAGGCATACCTGAAAGATCAATTACCGACGCTCTTGAAAGAAGTTCTTCAAGCTTGCTAATTCTTAATTCCAATAGTCCTTGTTCCTCTTTAGCAGCATCATATTCTGCGTTTTCTGAAAGATCGCCATGAGAACGGGCTTCGGCTATTCTTTCGGCCATTACTTTACGTCCGTTAGTCTTCATTTCAGCCAGATCTTTTTCAAGCTCTCTGATTCTTTCCTTGCTTAAATAGACAAAATTTGTCACTTCAAAACTCCTATTTGGTGCCTTAATAAAAAAAATTGCCACTGCTTTTCTGCAGTGGCACCAGCAACTTAGGAAAATAATAATAACTATACAAATGGAAATTTAAGCATTTGGGGGTCGAAAAAATCCTAATGACGCAAGCCCAATTAATTCACTTCATCAATTCTGCAGATTGTTCTGAATTGGCAATAACAGCATACTTTGTTTTCTCTATCATCAAGTTTGGAAAGATTAAACTTTCCATTGGAAATAGCTTCAATATAAGTTTTAACATGTTCTAGAGAATTTTTAATCAGCAAATCAACTGAATTTATTTCATCATTTTTCTTTGACGAAGTGACTTTATTTTTTCCAAAATCATCAAGAGTATATTTTAATGAATATATGAACATCTCATTTGCTGAAAATTCCTCGTTTAATTTTCTTTTTAGCAACTCCTGCGCGGCATAAAGATAAATGGGAAGCTGAAGTGAAATCCCGGATTTCAAATCTTCAAAAGTTGGTTTTGCCCCGCTTAGTTTATAATCAACAACGTTGAATGATCTTACTTTTTCATTTATCTCTATGCGGTCAATTTTCCCTCTCAATTTAATATTATCAATCTGAATTGGAGCTTGACTGCTCAATTGTTTATCCGAATCATCTTCCCGCAGTCTTCCAAAACTAACTTCAAAATAGCCCGGAATGAATTCATTGTCTCCGTCTCTTTCAGCATCAAGAAACCTCATAAGAATTGAATCATTTTTATTTCCGTTCAAACCAAGTATCTTTTCTTTTTCATAAAAAGTTAAAGGCGATTTAAATGCTGTTGTTTCAAGCTGCTTTTCGGCTATTTTAAAGATTAATTCACCTGCGCTTTTAAACACCTTATCATCACATCCGGCAAGTATTATTTTTTTATCTCTTATAGAAGTATAAAATTCATAAAGAATTGAATGTAAAAGCCTGCCAAGTTCAATTGCTTCGATATCTTCAGAAGGTTCTTCAATTGTTTCAATTGAAAGAACACGCTCTATAAAAAATTTATACGGACATTTTGCATATGTCTCCAGCTGTGAAATTGAATATTGTCTTGATGCAAATGCATTCAGCTTTTCTTTTACATTATATAATTCATTATCAGAATCACCCGCCATCAAATCCCCTGTAAATAATGACGGCCCGAACGGGGAATTTTTTCTAATCTCATCAATTTTTAGAGATTCTTTAATTTTCTCAATATCAATTCCGTCTTCCTTTAGTATCTGATCTTTAATGCTTTCAATACCATTTTTCCCTATATGAGTAAGCAGTTCTTCCCTTGAATAAATAGTGCCTGCAAAATCTTTTTCATCTTTTGAAGAAATTAGAAATATTTCTTCAAAATCCTTTAGAAAAATAGAACCCACAGATTCTCTTTCGTTTTGTGTGGCAGGAAAAGTGAGATATAATTTTTTAGACCATGTACAAAGGGCTTGATAAAACTGGTAGCGTTCTTCCAATTGATGCAGCGCAGCATTCTTCTTGAAAGAACCCGAAAAAAATATTTCCGGTGCATAACGCGTTGGAATGTCTCCGTCACATAGTCCGCCAATAAAAAGATAATCAAATTTCAATCCCCTGATTTCATCAAGCGAGGTAACCTGCACTCCATAATTTGACTTCTCTTTTAAGTTGAAGCGCGCCCAGTTACATACAGTTCTAATCTGATCCATGAAAAAATCAAGCGGAAACTTTTTATCATCTCCATACTCTTCTCTTAGCAAATCAAATATTTCAGAAATTATTTCCAAAAATTCAGAAAAACCCCTAATATTTTTTTCTATTTCAATATCAACATTTAATAACTTAGCAGGCAATTTGGATTTGATAATAAAATCATTCAATTTCTCATAAAAAGAAACTATAGTCATTTTTTCATCAAAAGAATTGAGGTTTACGGCTAGGGTCTTTATTTCGTTATGTGCTTTAGTATAAGCTTTTCTTTTATTTTCGTTTTCATCTCCATCACCATCATGACCAAGATTAGCTAGTGAGTCACTAAGTGTATTAAGCCAATTTTCTTTTCCCGAGACAATCTTAAGCTCAGAAGAAACCCTGTAAAGATTTGGTAAATCTATTGAACTTGTATCTATGAATCCGCTGCTTAAAGCGCGAAAGATATTTTTGAAATAAAAATCATTCTCAACTATTTCCAGCATATTAACAATTGCCGTGACAGGACTTGAATTATCGAGAGGAGTTCTATCTGTCAGATTAAACGGAAGACGATTTTTTTCAAATATGTCTTTTACAATTGCTGAATAATTTTGAATAAGGTTGAATGCAACACAAATTTTATGCGGTTCTATATTTTCATCATTAATTAACTTCTTTATTTCAAAAGTTATAAGCTCAATTTCTTTTTCACGGTCGTGGGCATTTATTTTCAAAGCCAGCTGGGTTAAGTCGAACTTTGATTCAACCTTTTTAGTCTTGAATAGATTGTCCCTCAAATAGTTTTGATATCCGTCTGATTTACTAGTTGTTTCATCATCAATTTTTACAAATCCAAATTCAATAAATTTATCATAACATTTATCTAAATGAGAAAAGAGACTCTTGTTATTGGAATTGTAATCAAAACTGAGGAATAATTTTGCATTCCCAACCATAGAAATCTTATTTAGAATTTCAATTTCAGGGTCAGAGAATTCATTGAAACCATCCAAAATAATCAGATTAACCTCATGAAAAATCTTTCTGAAACTTGTTACAAAATCTATTACCGGTAATAAATTTAAATGATTATAAATATCACCAATCTCAAACGCGTTTAATAAGTAGTACTTTTGCCGGTATTTTTCATAAATGTTAGCAACATCCAATGCCTTTAATTTTTCAGACGAATCCAGCTTTTCTGCTTCCCGCCTCAATTTTTCAACAGTTATTCCATTGCGCTTATACTCTGAAATTACATTCTTTATTCTGTCTAAAGTGCCGAATGGGATATCTCCCTTGTAGAGAGAAAAATATTTCAGTTCAAGTTCATTTGTGCACTGCTTGATAAATACAGTTGCTGCTGCTTCACTTAATTGTTTAAATGGCTGTATCTCCTGTAAAATTTTTGAAGAGATCGTTCCGAGCGTTTCTATATTTATTCCATACGCAGAATGATACGGAGCCCTAGTAATTACTTCTTTTTTTAGATTTCTTGCTTTACGGTTTGTGGGTACAATGAGCAGGAGTTCGTTAATTTTACCTGAATTAATTTTGTCATTAATCATCTGCTCAATATTAATGTTAGCAATATTTTCTTTTGTAAGAATCATTGTTTCATTAAAAGATTTTTATATGATGCGCGGATTTGTCCTGATAAATCCAGATTAAGAAGTGTAATTGTATCTTTGAATCTACTTTCAGCATCCTTACGGGTTGATATGAATAGGGTTTCCAGTTCAAGGAATTTCCCAAGTCCTTTTACCTCATCAAGGTGGACACGGGTATTATTGTAGAACCAAACCATTCTTTTCTTCTCTACAACAACCTCAACATCAAATATCTGCCTCAAATACTTTTCCGGATTTGCTCCTTCTAATTTAAGCAGTTCATAATTACTCCATCGTTTGCCTTTTTCATCCCTAAAATATTTTATCAAAGTAAATGTTTTATTTTCCACCCGGAGCTTTAAAATGCCTTTTTTAATTTTAAAATAAACATCTTTTTGTTTCAATATTCCCCTATTTTCCGTGTTTGTTGATTTGAGAATTGATATAAATTTAGAATGTGAATCAACTTTTACCTTTAATTCCAGGTTAATAGGCATAAAGTGTAAACCTTTTTAATATTTAAGTTGTTTAAATTACAGTCAAAAATATGAAAAAATTTGGCTGGTTGATTTTTAAAATATAATGCATATCTTTCTATGGAATCTTAGCAAAAGGAAGTGTAAGATGAAAGTGATAATAACCATTTTGTTATTACTGCCATTCGGATTTATATCCGCCCAAAAGATTGGCGAGATGGCGCCGGAAAAAGCTCCGGAAGTTTTTCCTGATAACGCATGGGGTATGGACATAATGTTTGGCGAAGGCGGTTTTGGATTAGGAACTTTTTACAGGCGGCAATTATCAGGTACTTTTACCGGTTTTGTTGATTTCTCCATGTCCGAGACTAAGGATGAAAGAGAAGTGACTTACATAGATTATTTTGGAAACACTTATTCTCCCAATAAAGTTAACCGTGCATTTCAACTTCCTGTTACTTTTGGAATTCAGTACAGATTATTTCCTGAATCCTTAATGGATAATTTCCGTCCATATATTAATTTAGGCGTTGGACCAACATTGATATTAACAACACCCTATGATACTGAATTTTTCACTGCATTTAAATTTGCTCATGCAAATTATGCCGTTGGAGGATATATTGGATTCGGCACCAACATTGGCACAAGTAAGTCAAATCTTGTGGGACTAAATGTAAGATATTATTATTCGTATGTTTTTGGGCCGGGAATTGAGAATCTTCAAGATAATTTTAGAAAACAATTCGGGCAGCTTGCAATTACTCTCAATATTGGTATACAGTATTGAAAGCAAGACTAAGCAAAGAGCCGGAAAAAAATATTTTTGAAGGTTTCAGCAGCAACTTATTTAAGTTTTTAGTGAACCTGGAGAAGCACAATTCAGTAGATTGGTTTCATAAAAACAGGGATAACTACCAAAAATTTCTTGTAGAACCCGCCAAAGGGTTCATTAAAGATATGGCCCCATTCTTCAATCAAATCAATCCTTCAATAAGAACAGAGCCAAAATTCAATGAAACAATTATGCGCCTGAATAAGGATATGCGTTTTGCCAAGGGCGATCCTTACAGGGCTTTTTTATTAATCCATTTCGGCAGATTTAAAATGGACAGTGAGTTCTTTCTGTTCTTTGAACCCGATGATTATGAATTAGGCTTTTTCATTAACAACTGTACAGGTGATAATCTTTACTTTAAACAGAACCTTTCCAGATACAAAAAGGAAATTATAGATGTCTGTAAGCGTTACAAAATAAACGGTAATTACAGTTTCTATGAGTTGCACGATCCTTCAAACCAGGTAAAAAAATTTGATGCTGAGAAACATTACCAAAAGCTTGAAGAAACCGAACACATAATTTTACACCTTAATAAAAAGCCTACATTAAAAAAATTATACTCAAGCGATATTATTCCTGAAATGATGAAAATGGTGACCAATATTTATCCCCTCTACTGCTTTGCTATCTCTCCGCAGCCGTTAACAGAACTACAAAGGTTTGAAGAGAATTTTTAATAAATCCGTAAAGACACGTCCCGGCCATAGTGCATTACTAAAGTATTTCGGTAACGGATCTGCGTCTGGTAAACATCAGGATTTTTTGTCAATCTTTTAATTTTTTTTCAGAAACTTTTATGCAGAATATTACCATTCTACTTCTAATCCTAGTCCAAAATTTTTCACCTATTTTCACCAATTTTCACCTCTTTTTTATCCCATTTTTGACCCTATTTTGACCCCATTTTTATCCCATTTTTGGTCCGTTTTTATCCCATTTTCATCCTGTTTTTGCACCATTAGGCATCTATGGAATAGTCAGTATGTCAAAGAACTTTTTTCAAAGTAAATTATTTTTACATTTTCCCCCTCTCCTTTTTTTAAGCCTGTCCCGTGCTTTTTTACGGGGGAGAGGGTCGGGGTGAGGTCCTTTGCGAATATGCAAAACTCGTTTAAAAAATAATTTTGAACACTTCAAAATTATTTATGTGGCTAAAAGACCTTCAAAGGTTTGAAGAGAATTTTTTATAATTTCATAGAGACGCGTCGCACGCTTGTTCCGACGCTCTATGTCGGGGCGTCTTCTAAATGTTTTTCTTTGCTCTTTAAAAAATTACTTGCTATTTTTGTTACCAAAAGGTAACATATGTTACCAAAAGGAAACAATATAAAAAATGGTAATAAATAAAGTATTTGACGAAATATTCTCTACATGGTCTAATGTAGCGGTTCTACGAGTACTGAGCAAGTATATTGTAGGTATTTCAGGAAGAGAAATAGCACGGCTTTCTGGTATGAGTGCAAAAAACAGTCTTAGAACACTTACTACACTTGAAAATCTTGGACTTGTAGACAGGGCACGCGGTGGGCGGGATCATTTGTTTACATTAAATCGTAATAATTATCTTGTTGAAGAAGGCATTACTTACTTGTTTAATGTTGAGAATAAGTATATAGATTCTATTTTTGCCGATATTAAATCTAAACTTAGAAAGAAATGCAATAGTGTCTTTCTATTCGGCAGCGTTGCCCGGCATGAGGAAAATGTAAAAAGCGACTTAGACTTATGTGTTATATTCGATACACAAGGCCAAAGGAAATCATTAGAGGATGCTGTAATTGAACTACAATCTCTTCTAAGGAAAAAATACACGGTGAATATGGCTCCGTTCTACATTACAAAAGCACAATTCGAATTTAGAGCTAAACAAAATAAACCGCCGGTTGCTGATATAATTAGAGACGGCAAATTAATATTCGGCAATTCAATTGAGGTATTGACTAATGGCAACAGAATCAAAGAGAACAAACGTTAATAAGACAGACGCAATTAAATTTAAAGCGATTGCTGACGATTTTTATAATTGTGCTGCATTAGCTGTGGATGCTAAGCGCTGGAATGCAGCTGGTTTATTAATAATTCATGCGGCAATTGCATATGCAGATGCTGTTACAATAAAATATGCAGGTGTAAAAAGCAGTGGTGAAAATCATAATGATGTAGTCAGATTATTAGAAACAAAAGTCCGCATTTCTGAAGTCAAAAGTAATGCCTTGAATCAGCTCGAAAGATTAATTGCTCATAAAACCACAATTGCCTACAGCGGTGAATTGTATGATGAAAAAGATATTAATAACTCACGTTACGCAAAAA
>PMDS01000016.1 GCA_003155655.1 Melioribacter sp. | reverse complement strand
TATCCTCAACCGGACAGTAGTGATAATATACAATTATCCAAATTTGTGCAGCTAGTAAAATTACACACAATTGCTTTATTCAATTTTGAAATTTCAAAACATTTCAAAAGTGTGTTAGACAAAAATTGATTATAAACTGCTTTTTTCCCTTAAAATAAAGGTATTTCTACTGAAAAAAGATCGGAAAAAATATAAAATGAATTGTTGGTTATAAAATAATTTGACAAAAATTATTACATTTGCTAAGTTCATTTTAAGATTTAACTTTAGCGATAACTTTAAGGCTGTAAGTTGTGGGAATTTAAGTATTTCTTTACCATAAAATATTTTTTTCAGGACATAAATCTCTAAATAATTAACTATCGAGAAGATGATAAAATGGAAGTAAGATATTTACCAAATCAAGAATGGTTCAAAAGAGCTACAACTGATGAGCTTAGAAAAACGTATTTGATCGAATCTTTGTTTATCCCTTCAAAAGTTGTAATGGTTTATTCAGAATTAGACCGGGCTATAGCCGGTTCTGCAGTACCTCAAGATGGAGAACTATTTCTTGAAAGCAGTAAAAAGGAAATGGGAGCAGAGTATTTTACTGAACGCCGCGAAATTGGGATTATCAATATTGGAGGCAAAGGCTATGTAAAAATTGATAATTCTACTTATAACATGGACCCCAAAGATGGTCTCTATATTGGAAAAGGCAGCTACAAAATATATTTTGGAAGTACCGACAAGAAAAACTCTGCCGCATTTTACTTTGTTAGTTATCCGGCACATCAAACATATCCTGCGGAGTTGGTAAAATTTGAATCAGCGATGGCTACCCACCTTGGCACGCAGAAAGATTGCAATGAAAGAACAATACATAAATATATTCATCCGGATGGAGTACATAGCTGTCAATTGGTCATGGGCTTGACAGAACTTGAAGAGGGATGTGTATGGAATACAATGCCGGCGCACACTCACCAGAGAAGATCTGAAGTATATATGTATTTCAATCTTGGTGAAGATGGTTTTGTAGTTCACATGATGGGAGAACCTACTGAAACAAAACATATTGTAATTAGGGATAAGCAGGCAGTAATTAACCCAAGCTGGTCAATTCATTCGGGTGTTGGAGTGCGTAATTATACATTCATTTGGGCTATGGGTGGTGAGAATCAGGTTTTTGATGATATGGATTGGGTAGCACCAAAGACTTTAAAATAAAGGAGAGGTAAAATGATCTTAGATAAATTTAGTCTAAAAGGAAAAGTTGCTCTTGTAACTGGTTCAAATAAAGGAATTGGACAGTCGTACACTTTAGCTCTTGCAGAAGCCGGCGCCGATGTAATTGGTGTTTCATTTGAAACTGATTTTACTGAAACTGAGAGACTTATTAATGCGACGGGCAGAAAATTTAAATATTATATAAGCGATTTTTCTAAAAGAGAATCACTCTATGATTTTATAAAAAAAGTAAAAGCAGATTTTCCAATAATTGATATACTTGTGAACAATGCAGGAACAATTCTTCGTAAACCTATAGCGGAACATCCCGATGAATATTGGGATAAAGTAATTGAAATAAATCTTTCTTCACAATTTATTTTGACAAGGGAGCTTGGTAAAGAGATGGCGGAAAGAGGTTATGGTAAAATAGTTTTTATTGCCTCTCTCCTGGCATTCCAGGGTGGAATTCTAGTACCGGGATATGCAGCGTCAAAAGGAGGCATCAAACAGCTGGCTATGTCTTTTGCAAATGAATGGGCGTCGAAAGGAGTTACCATTAATGCAATAGCGCCGGGTTATATTGCTACTGATAATACCAAACCGCTAAGAGAAGACCCTGAAAGAAATAAATCAATACTAGCCAGAATTCCTGCAGGCAGGTGGGGAGACCCTTCTGATTTAATGGGAACCGTTGTATTCCTGGCTTCTCCTGCATCTGATTATTTAAATGGAACTATCGTAACAGTGGATGGCGGATGGATGGGAAGATAAATCTGCTAATTTATTTTGAGCAAGATAAAAATGATTTTATCTATTACTAACCAAATCAAAAAAAATACAGTGTATAACACAATTTGCTGGAGAAAATAATGAGTCTTTTTAAGTTAATGGATTTTTCCGTTCAGAAAGAATCAAAGTCGAATAATTTAATTGATATTATAATCCCTGGTGTATTTGATTTTAGTATTTATCCGTTTTCTATTACATCAATTGAAGGTGGTGTAGTTTTTATTGGTAAAAATAAAACAGGTAAATATTTATTTGTTTTATTAAATAAAAATTCAACAAATCCTTTATGGAATAAACTAGACGGGGAAGAATTAGCCCTAAGTAAGGATTATAATTCATTAAATGTAAAAAAATGTGAATTGACCCATAAGAATGCATTAGTAATAAAAGAGACTTTTGATTTTGCGAAACCAAAGTTGATTGGTTTACAAAATTCTTTTGGAATGGGTGACAGAATTGGTCTGGCTAATCCGGGACATATTCGTGCATTGAAAGGATACCAATTCAAACCAATACTAGCGCAGCAGTCAATTCGAGAGCTTACAAGAACTCAGAGAACAGCAGATGAAGTGATGGATGCAGCAATTTGGGCAGTTCTTCAGGAAGGTTATAAAGATGGTTTTGGCTCAGATGCGGATCATCTAAAATCTACCGCAGATATTGATCTTATGATGAAAGCCGGTTATACTATGTATACATTCGATCCAAGTGAATATGTTATTAATGAAGCTGATACCGTAAGTGAAAATGAATTGGACAAAATAATTCGTACTCTAATTTGGGAAAAACTAGGGTCTAAATTTGAGGATTTATTTTCTAACTACGCAGATAAGACTGTCAATATTTCAAAAAACTATTCTCTTAAACCAACAGCAATTGAACTAAAGAGAGCATTGGTAAAATATGGCAATGCAATTGCCCACATTAAAAATTTGTATGAATATATAAAGACTACCTATCCAACTTCTCCTTTTGAAGTTGAAGTTTCAGTTGATGAGACTGAATCTGTTACAACTCCGTTTGAGCATTTCTTTATTGCCAGTGAACTGAAAAGATTAAAAGTGGAATTTATGAGTTTAGCGCCAAGGTTTGTTGGTGCTTTTGAAAAGGGTATAGATTATAAAGGTGATATAAATATTTTTAGACAGGAATATATGAAACATCTTGCAATAATAAAATATTTTGGGACATATAAAATAAGTTTGCACTCAGGAAGTGATAAGTTCGCCGTTTATGCTATAGTAGGATCATTCCATGATGCTTTCACCCACGTTAAAACAGCCGGTACTAGTTATCTTGAAGCGATAAAAGTTGTTGCTATCAGCGAGCCTGATCTATTCAGGGAAATTCTTGATTTTGGACGCGGTTTATATGAAACTGAAAAAATATCTTATCATGTTTCTGCTGTTCTTGCAAATGTTAAACCTGCTAAAGAATATTCCAATAAAGAATTAGTAGAACTATTTGATACCAATGATGCACGCCAGGTTCTGCACGTTACATTTGGGAAAGTGTTGACAGAAAAAAAAGCTGATGGTTCATATTTATTTAAGAATAAAATTTTAGATTGTCTAAAACAAAACGAAGAACTGCATTATAAACTATTGGAAAAGCATTTTATAAAACACTTGGAACCTTTTAAGCAATAATTGGAATTAGGCTTTAATCAAAGTAAAAAAAAATAGAATAGTGTACGATATTAAGAAAATTAATTTTTGGAGAAAATAAATGGGAACGTTTTCATTTCAAGATCTGAAAGGTAAAGTTTGTGTACTAACCGGCGGTGGTGGAATAATTGGCGCTGCTCTTGCTGAAGGTTTGGCTGAAGTAGGGGTAAAAGTAGCAATCTTGGACTTCAATAAAGACAATGCAGAAAAAGTTGCCCAAGCTGTAAAACAAAAAACCAATGGTAACGTTATTAGTATATATGGAAATGTTCTTGATAATACTACATTGATCGAAGCCAAAAAGCAGATCAATGAACAACTTGGTAAAATTGATATTCTTATTAACGGAGCAGGTGGAAATGCTCCTACTGCTACAACACAACTTGAGTTTTTAAGTAAAGATAACTTAGGTGAATTATCCAAAGGTTTTTTTGGATTAGATATTGAAGGATTTAGAAAAGTATTCGACTTGAATTTCCTTGGAACTGTTTTACCGACAATGGTATTCGCAGAAGATATGACAGACCGGGGCGGAAACATTCTAAACATTTCTTCCATGAATTCTTACCGCCCGCTAACAAAAATTCCTGCTTACTCTGCAGCTAAAGCAAGCATCAATAATTTAACAGAATGGCTTGCAGTTCATTTTGCCAAACTTGGAATAAGAGTAAATGCAATTGCACCAGGATTCTTTTTAACAGATCAGAACCGCTTTTTAATGATTGACAAAGAAACAGGAAATCTTTCACCCCGTGCTCATAAGATACTTGCAGGTACGCCTATGGGAAGGTTTGGCGAAACAGAAGAGATCGTTGGTACTATGCTTTATCTATTATCTGATCTTTCAAAATTTGTTACCGGAATAATTATTCCTGTTGACGGCGGCTTTAATGCTTATTCTGGTGTATAGAAAGAAATTATTAAATAAAAATATAAGGATTCAAAAATGAGTACTGGTTTGAACATTAAACCCGGCGGAGCATTAGATTTTGTTTCACTTGGTGCTTTAGTCCACCGTCTTGATCCGGGAATTATTCCATTTAGAAAAGCAAATGAATGCAATATATATGTCAGTGGCGGCGAATTTAATTGTGCTGCAAATCTCTCAGATTGTTTCAGAATGAAGACAGGAATAGTATCTGCAATTGTAAATTATCCAATAGGTGATTTGATTGCAGAACGTGTTAGAGCAATGGGTGTAAAACCTTTCTTTAAAGAATTTAAACACAATGGTGTTAACGGACCAAACATGGCGACTGTTTACAGCGACCGTGGTTTAGGAGTACGTGCCCCCGTTGTATTCTATAACAGATCAAATGAAGCTGCTGCACACTTAAAACCAGGTGATTTTAAATGGGATGAAATTTTCGAAGGCGGTGTTCGCTGGTTTCACAGCGGTGGGATCTTTGCCTCTCTTTCTGAAACTACAGGTGAATTAATTATTGAAGGTATGAAAGCCGCTAAAGCTGCTGGTGCAATTACAAGTTTTGATCTAAATTTCCGTGCTAAGTTATGGAATATCTGGGGCGGCGAACAAAAAGCAATTGAAGTTATTAATAGAATTGTTAAACATGTTGACGTTTTAGTGGGTAATGAAGAAGATCTTCAAAAAGGTTTGGGAATACCGGGGCCTGAAGTAGCTGCTAAATCCAAACTCGACCCATCTGTTTTCTTTGGAATGATTGACAAAGTGATTGCTACGTATCCACAGGTAAAAATTGTTGCAACAACTTTGAGAGAGGTTCACTCAACTAATCATCATAGCTGGGGCGCTGTTGCATGGATAAATGGTAAAACTTATTCTTCGCCTACTGTAGAGCTGAATGTTCATGATAGAGTTGGCGGCGGTGATGGTTATGCTGCCGGATTTATTTATGGTTTATTATCGGGAGAAGCTCCGGTAGAAGCAGTAAAACTGGGATGGGCTCATGGCGCACTGCTTACAACTTATCCGGGTGACACGACTATGGCAACTATTGATGAAGTTAAAGCTTTTGCTAAAGGCGGTTCAGCGCGTATACAGAGATAAAGATTATTTTTTTGATTGCGATAAATTTGAAAGGGTAGTTATTTATGTTATTGTTTGCAAAAGGTTCAGAAAATACTGCACTTACTGAAAGTGAAATTACGGAAGGACTCTATTCAGCTTTTGAGAAATTAGGTATCCGGAAAAAGGTTCTTGCAATTCCACCGGACTTTACACGTTTTCACTCACGTGCCGGCGAGTTAACGCGTTATTCATATGAATATTATAAAGAGAAGATGACCGATATCCTTCCTGCACTTGGGACACATTTTGCAATGACTGAAAAAGAAATTGATGCAATGTTTGGCAATGTTCCTCAAAATCTTTTTCGTGTTCACAGATGGAAAGAAGATTTACATACACTTGGAGAAGTACCTTCTGAATTTATGTTAAAAGTTTCTGAAGGGAAGCTTGATTATAAATGGCCGGCCCAGGTTAATAAGCTATTAGTTGATGGAAATTTTGACTTGATTCTTTCAATTGGTCAGGTGGTTCCGCACGAAGTTATTGGAATGGCTAATTATAATAAAAATGTTTTTGTTGGTACCGGCGGGCGCGAAGGTATAAATAAGAGTCATTTTCTTGGCGCTGTTTATGGTATGGAAAGAATTATGGGGCGCTCTGATACTGCCGTGCGTAAAGTGCTGAATTATGCTTCTGATAATTTTGCTAAAGGTCTCCCAATAATTTATGTACAGACTGTAATCGGAAAAGATGCTAATAGTAAACTTGTAATGAAAGGTTTATTTATTGGCGATGATTTTGAATGTTTCAAGCTCGCATCAGATCTCTCATTAAAAGTAAATTTCCAGATGCTTGATAAACCTCTTAATAAAGTAGTTGTATTTCTTGATCCGGATGAATTTAAAAGCACCTGGCTTGGCAACAAAAGTATTTATAGAACAAGGATGGCAATTGCTGATAACGGAGAGCTAATTGTACTTGCCCCTGGTCTAAGAGAATTTGGCGAGGATAAAGGTATTGATAAACTTATTAGAAAATATGGCTACAAGACAACTCCGGAAATTCTGCAATTTGTAAAGGAGAATGAAGATCTTCAAAATAATTTGAGTGCCGCTGCTCATTTAATACATGGTTCATCGGAAAACAGGTTTACAATTACATATTGCCCTGGAACTTTGACCAGGGAAGAAATTGAGAGTGTTAATTTTAAGTATGCCGATCTTAACACAATGCAAAAACTTTATGATCCTGAAAAGTTAATAGATGGTTTTAATGTGATGCCTGAAGGTGAAGAGATTTTTTATATTTCAAACCCTGCATTGGGTTTATGGGCATTTAAGGAAAAATTTAAAGACTAATTTACTATTGAATGAAAAACAAGCTTAAAGTAGTAGCAGATAACAAAATTCCATTTTTAGAAGGTGTGCTTGAGCCCTTTGCAGAAGTTAAGTATTTATCTCCATCTGAGCTCAATAATGAGTCAATAAAAGGAACCGATGCCTTAATAATCAGGACAAGAACAAAATGTGACACCAAGCTTCTAAATGGATCTGATGTAAAATTCATTGCTACTGCTACAATCGGATTTGATCATATCGACACGCAATATTGTGACCAAAAAAATATAAAATGGGTAAGTGCACCCGGATGTAATTCATCTTCAGTGATGCAGTACATCTCATCTGCATTTGTTACAATTGCAAAAAAGAAAAAATTAGAATTTAATAAATTGACAGTTGGAATAATTGGTGTTGGTAATGTAGGCAAAAAGATAGAGAAAGCAGCCCGGGCTATGGGTATAAATGTACTTTTAAATGATCAACCGCGTATGCGTGCTGAAGGTAAAAATGGATTTGTGGAACTTAATGAACTAATAAAAAACAGCAACATCATTACATTTCACGTACCTTTAATTAAGGAAGGAATTGATAAAACTTATCACATGGCTGATGAATCTTTTTTTGAAAAGTTGAATACGGATAAAATATTATTTAATTCATCAAGGGGACCTGTTGTAAAAACAGAATCACTTAAGAATGCTATTAGAAGTAAGAAAATTTCAGCTGCTGTCTTGGATGTTTGGGAAAATGAACCGGAAATTGATAAAGAACTTTTAGGAATGGTTGATATTGCTACTCCGCATATTGCCGGTTATTCTGCCGATGGTAAAGCAAATGGTACCGCAATGTGCATTAATGAAATAAATACTTTCTTTGGTCTTGGTATTGATAAAAATTGGTATCCAAATGAAATTCCTTTGCCTTCAAATAATTCTGAAATTCATATTGAGTGTAAAGGAAAAACCAATCAGGAAATTATTTCGGAAGCAGTCCTTTCAACATATAACGTTTTGAATGACGATAATAATTTACGCAGTTCCGTTGATACGTTTGAAAAACAGAGAGGATGTTATCCTGTAAGAAGGGAATTTCCTTTTTACAAAATAAAGCTGCTTAATGACAGCCAAAGAATTGTTGAATCTCTATTGGCATTAGGTTTCGGCATTCTGTAATTTTTGAAAATATTTTTATACATAAAACAGGAAGTAAAATATGAGCAAAGCTGATATTGGTCTTGTTGGTCTTGCAGTTATGGGGGAAAATCTCGTATTGAATATGGAAAGTCATGGATTTACTGTAGCAGTTTTTAATAGGACAGTTCAAAAAGTTACTGATTTTATTAATGGCCGCGGAAAAGGCAAGAATATAATTGGTGCAAATACAATCGAAGAGCTTGTTGCGAACCTAAAATCCCCGAGAAAAGTAATGTTGATGGTTAAAGCTGGAAAAGCTGTTGATGATTTTATTGATCTTTTAATCCCGCATCTTGAAAAGGGTGATATAATTATTGATGGAGGAAATTCACATTTTCCTGATTCAATTCGCAGAACAAAATATTGTGAAGATAAAGGATTGTTGTTTATCGGCACGGGAGTTTCAGGCGGAGAAGAAGGAGCATTAAAAGGTCCGTCAATTATGCCAGGCGGTTCACCTGCAGCATGGCCTGCCGTAAAACCTATCTTTCAGGCAATTGCGGCAAAAGTTGATGACGGAACTCCTTGCTGTGATTGGGTTGGCGAAAATGGTGCAGGTCATTTTGTTAAAATGGTTCATAATGGAATTGAATATGGTGATATGCAGTTAATTTGCGAAGCTTATCAAATTATGAGAGAGCTGCTTGGAATGAATGCAGATGAAATGCACCAGGTTTTTAAAGAATGGAACACTGGCGAACTTGACAGCTATTTAATTGAAATTACACGTGATATTCTTGCTTATAAAGATGAAGACGGAAAACCACTAGTTGATAAAATTCTTGATACAGCCGGACAAAAAGGAACAGGTAAGTGGACGGTACTTGCCTCTTTAGATTACGGTGCACCTCTTACATTAATTGGTGAAGCGGTTTACGGCAGAACCCTTTCTGCACTAAAAGAAGACAGAGTTGAAGCCTCTAAAGTTATAAGCGGTCCAATACCAAAATTTGAAGGTGACAAAAAACTATTCCTTAATGATTTAATGAAAGCCCTCTATGCCTCAAAATTGGTTTCTTATGCACAAGGTTATGTACTTATGAAATTTGCTGCAAAGGAATTCGGATGGCACTTAAATAACGGCGGAATTGCCTTGATGTGGAGAGGCGGCTGTATTATACGTTCAGCATTCCTTGGTAAGATAAAAGAAGCATTCGATAAGAATCCTAATCTATCAAATTTACTTCTTGATCCGTTCTTCAAAGAAAAAATTGAAGCATCACAAGCTGCATGGAGAAAAGTAGTTTCAACGGCTGTTTTGAATGGGATCTGGATTCCTGCTATGTCTACAGCATTAAATTATTTTGACGGTTTTAGAAATGGAAGACTGCCTGCAAACCTGCTACAGGCACAGCGCGATTATTTTGGAGCTCACACTTATGAAAGAGTTGATAAACCACGCGGAGAATTTTTCCATACTAATTGGACAGGACGCGGCGGTACTACTGCATCTACAACTTACACAGTTTAATAATTATTAATAATAAATGGATATAACAATGGATCAAAATGAATTAAAAAAATTGGCAGGTAATACTATAAGAATTCTTGCTGCCGAAGGTGTGCAAAAAGCTAATTCTGGGCATCCGGGTATGCCAATGGGTATGGCTGATGTTGCAATGATTTTGTACAGCGAATTTTTCAAACATAACCCGAATGAAACCAAATGGGTAAACCGCGACAGGTTTGTACTTTCTGCCGGTCACGGCTCTATGTTGCTCTACTCTGTTCTTCATGTTACAGGTTATGATGTTACAATTGATGATTTAAAATCATTTCGTCAATGGGGAAGCAGGACCCCAGGGCATCCCGAGTATGGACATTTACCCGGTGTTGAAACAACTACAGGACCATTGGGACAAGGGTTTGGAAATGGAGTTGGAATGGCTATTGCGGCTAAAATGACTGCTGCAAGATTTAATGATGAAAAGAATGAGCTGTTCGGTAATAATTTTATTTATGGAATTGTGAGTGATGGTGATTTAATGGAAGGTGTATCTCACGAATCCGCTTCGATTGCCGGGCACCTTCAACTTGGAAACATCATTTATTTTTATGATGATAATAAAATTACAATTGAAGGAAATACATCACTTACATTTTCCGAAGACATAGCAAAAAGATTTGAAGCATACGGCTGGCACGTTTTAAATATTGATGCCTATGACTATGCTGGAATCCGCAAAGCAATTGTTGCGGGGCAACAAGAGAAAAATAAGCCTACAATTATAATAACAAAGTCGCACATAGGTTATGGCAGCCCTCATAAAGTTGATACAGCAGAAGTTCATGGTTCCCCATTGGGTAAAGATGAACTGATCGCAACCAAGAAAAATTTAGGGTGGAACTATGAACAGGAATTTTACGTGCCGGATGAAGTAAAATCTATGTTTACAGCACGCAAGAAAGAGATGATAAAATGTTATGATGAATGGATGGAAAGATTTTCAGCCTGGAAAAAATCAAATCCTGAAAAAGCCGATCTTTTTGAAAAATATATTACAAACTGGCTGCCTGAAAATCTTGAAGATGAATTATTAGCATCTGCTCCAAAAGAACCAAATGCAACACGTTCTCTTTCAAGTAAAGTAATCCAAAAGATTGCACAAATTGTTCCAAATTTTGTTGGGGGCTCGGCAGATCTATCCCCATCAACAAATACATTCATGAATGGGTTTGATGAAATTGCACCAGGAAAATTCTCAGGACGGAACTTTCATTTCGGTATTCGCGAACACGGGATGGGTTCTATTCTGAATGGAATTGTACTTTATGGAGGATACAAAGCATTTGGCGCTACATTCTTTGTCTTTTCTGATTATATGCGCCCTCCAATCCGTCTTGCTGCAATTATGGAAATTGCACCGGTTTACGTTTTTACTCATGACAGTATTTTTGTTGGGGAAGACGGACCAACACACGAACCAATTGAACACCTTGCTGTTTTAAGAGCAATTCCGAATACTATTGTTATTCGTCCTACAGATGGAATAGAGACAGCGATGGCATGGGCATTCGCATTAAGATACAAGAAAGGTCCCGTTGCTTTAATTCTTACTAGACAAAAAATTGATGCAGTTGAAAAGGAAAAAGATTTTAATCCTAAAGATGTATTAAAAGGTGCATACATTGTACAGAAGGAAAGCGGAAGCAAACTTGATTTAGTTATTGCCGCAAGCGGTTCAGAATTGCCGGTTGCTGCTGCCGCAAAGAAAATACTTGAGAATGAATTATCAATAAGGGTTGTTTCAATTCCTTCTAAAGAAATATTTGAAAAGCAGGATGAAACTTATAAGAATAATATCTTTCCGAAAGATACTCCTGTTGTTGTAATTGAAGCTGCTTCAATGACAGGCTGGGGCGATTTATTCAGGCAAAAGCTATTAACAATTGGTATGACACGTTTTGGCGCTTCAGCTCCATACCAAACGCTTGCAGAGAAATTTGGTTTTACAGGTGCAAGTGTTGTCGAAAAAATTAAAGCCTGGTTCTAATATTTTTTGGAATTGATAAATGGATAAAATACTTGAGGATATTGGGAAGTACAGGATCGTTCCAGTAATTGTGATTGATGATGCCGATGACTCAATACCTCTTGCGCAGGCATTAATTGAAAGTGGTTTACCGATTGCAGAAGTTACTTTTAGAACCAAAACTGCAAAAGAATCTATTGAAAAAATCGCAAAAATGTTTCCGGAAATGTATTTGGGAGCAGGAACTGTATTAACAGTGGAGCAGGTTAAAAATGCAGTAGAATCGGGAGCAAAGTACATTGTTTCTCCCGGAATAAATCTGAAGGTTGTTGAATATTGTTGTACTGAAAATATTCCAATGATACCGGGTATTGCAACGCCTACAGAAATTGGAATGGCGCTGGAATTCAACATGGAAGTTGTTAAATATTTCCCGGCAGAGCCGCTTGGTGGCATCAATTATTTAAAAGCAATATCAGCTCCTTATGACAATTTGAGGTTTATCCCTACAGGTGGGATAGATGAAAAGAACATAATTACTTATTTACAGTTTCCAAAGGTTCTTGCATGCGGCGGAAGTTGGATGGTTAAAAGTGACCTAATTAAAAACAAGAAGTTTAACGAAATAAAAAACTTAGCCATCGAAGCATTGAAAATAGTTAAAAGCGTTAATTAAATTTTACCTTGATGATATAATAGTAATCTGAGCTTTAAGTGCAGTAACAAGAAATAAAGTTAATTGTGAGGATAATAAAGTTGGAGTTTATTACATGGAAAAGAAAGTAAAAGTCGGAAAATACCGGTGGGTAATCCTTGCTCTTGTATTTTTTGCCACTACAGTAAACTACCTTGATAGACAGGTAATAAGCCTGCTCAAAGATGATTATCTGGTGCCAATGTTCAAATGGGACGAATCAGACTATGCCAACGTAGTTGTTGTGTTTCAGCTTTGTTATGCAATTGGTATGCTTGGTGTTGGATGGGTAATTGATAAAATTGGCACTAAACTCGGTTATGCCTTATCATTGACTGTTTGGAGCCTTGCAGCAATAGGACATGCACTGGCAGGAAGTACATTCGGTTTTATGGTTGCCCGTGGAATTCTTGGTATAAGTGAATCCGGTAACTTCCCGGCAGCAATTAAAACAGTTGCAGAATGGTTTCCTAAAAAAGAAAGAGCATTGGCAACAGGAATTTTTAATTCCGGCACAAACGTTGGAGCAATAATTGCTCCTTTAACGGTTCCTTTAATTGCAATATGGTGGGGATGGCAGTGGGCATTTATAATTACCGGAGCAATTGGTTTGTTATGGCTTCTTTTCTGGTTTTTAGTTTATCAATCACCGGCAAATCATAAAAAATTATCAAAATCCGAATACGAATACATTCACAGCGATAAAGATGAATTGGTTACTGATGATGTTGCAAAAGAAAAAGTTAGCTGGTTCAAACTGCTTTCTTACAGACAAACTTGGGCATTTTTTATTGGTAAAGGGCTTACTGATCCGGTCTGGTGGTTTTATCTTTTTTGGCTGCCGTCTTTCTTAAATAAACAATACGGGATGACAAAAACTGATTTAGCTTTGCCAATTGCGTTAGTTTATTTCTTAACTACTTTTGGAAGCATTGGTGGTGGCTGGCTTTCAGGTTATTTTATTAATAAAGGTTGGGAAGTTTATAAAGCTAGAAAAGTTGCTATGCTTATTTTTGCTTTATGTGTAATTCCAATAGTATCTGCTCAAGCTCTTGGTCAATTCAGTCCTTGGTATGCAATTTTAGTTGTAGGTTTAGCTGCTTCTGCCCATCAGGCATGGTCTGCCAATATCTTCACAACTGTATCTGATATGTTTCCTAAAAAGGCAGTTGCTTCTGTAACAGGAATTGGTGGTATGGCTGGCGCAGTAGGTGGTGTTATATTATCAAAATCTGCCGGTTATTTACTTGACTATTTCAATTCTAAGGGATCAATAGAAACCGGTTACTATATAATGTTTATTATCTGCGGCTCTGCGTATTTATTGGCATGGGTAGCAATGCACATTTTAGCACCAAAAATGAAAAGGGTAGATATTTGATTTTTTTTTATAAATAACAATCCTCAAATTATTTTTTGAGGGTTGTTTTTAGAAAATGACTTTTATTTCAATTCGGGAATTTTATGGAAGAAAAAGCATAATTGGGAAATATTGCCGGGTAATTTATTCTTTATTTTTCTTTGCATTCGCCGGCTCAATTTATCTGATTACTTTATTCATCTTTAATTCAATTGTTCCAAGTATCAAAGCAGTAGAGCTTAGTTAAATAGGAAATTATTAAAAAATATTAACAAAAATAATGGGACAACAATGAAGGATTTATTCATTAAAGAAGATTTTCTTCTATCAAATAAAATTGCTAAAAAATTATATTTTGATTACGCCAAAGACAAGCCAATAGTGGATTACCATTGTCATCTTCCCGTGCAGGAAATTGCTGAGAATAGGAAATTTGAAAATTTAACTCAGATCTGGCTTGACGGTGATCATTATAAATGGAGAGCCATGCGCGCAAACGGAATAGATGAACATTTTATTACCGGTGCCGCAAGTGATAAAGAGAAATTTTTTAAATGGGCAGAGACAGTTCCTTATACTATCAAAAATCCGTTATATCATTGGACTCACATGGAATTAAAACGACCTTTCGGGATTTCCGACCGGTTATTAAACAGCAGAACTGCCGGGAGCATTTGGAACGAATGTAATAGTATGCTTCAGACGGATAAATTTTCTGCTCAAGGAATTATAAAACAAATGAATGTTGATGTTGTCTGTACAACTGATGATCCTGTTGATAGTCTTGAACATCATCAAAAAATAAAAGAGAATCCTTTCGGAGTAACTGTTATTCCTGCATTTCGTCCGGATAAAGCGATGGCAGTTGAAAATCCAATTGAATTTCATAAATGGCTCAAAAAATTAGAAAAAGCTTCAAGGGTATCAATCACGACTTTTGATAAATTTATTGAAGCAATTCAAAAACGTCATACGTATTTTCATGAGAATGGCTGCAGGCTTTCTGATCAGGGACTTGAAACTGCTTATGCAGAAACTTATTCAGCCAGGGAAATAAAATCTATTTTTGCAAAATTATTATCTAAAAAGGAATTGAACCTGGATGAGATTCTAAAAATTAAATCTGCAGTAATGTATGAATTCGGTATAATGAATTATGAAAGAGGATGGGTACAACAGTTCCATTTTGGTGCTCTCAGAAATATTAATACAAGAAAATTCAGAGAACTTGGTGCTGATAAAGGTATCGATTCTATTGGAGATTTTGAAATTGCCATTCCGCTAGCCAAATATTTAAACCGCTTAGATGATGAAAATAAACTGGCAAAAACAATTATTTATAATCTGAATCCTGCTGACAATGAATTATTAGCAGCAATGATTGGCAATTTTCAAGATGGAACAATTCCAGGTAAACTTCAATATGGCAGTGCGTGGTGGTTTCTTGATCAAAAGAGCGGGATAGAAAGACATATTGATGCGTTGGCGAATATGGGATTGTTAAGCCGGTTTATTGGAATGCTTACAGATTCAAGAAGCTTCCTTTCTTATCCAAGGCATGAATACTTTAGAAGGATTCTTTGCAATGTTTTAGGTAAAGAAATTGAGAATGGTTTAATTCCAAATGATATGGAACTGATTGGCAGGATGGTTGGAGATATTTGTTATAATAACGCAAGGAATTATTTCAATTTTTGGATGAACGAAAAGTAGTATAGCTATTTATTGCGAATTTACTTCTAAATAATAGATGTTTTAAAAAAATATCGAATTAAAATTTTTTTTAACAACAGGCAATAAAATATGCCTACAAGACAAATAACACTAAACGATATTGCCGCAAAGTTAAATGTATCTGCAGTAACAATATCAAAAGCGCTTCGCGGGCACCCTGATATTTCTAAAGAAACAACAAAGCTTGTCAAAAAAGTTGCAGCCGAATTAGGATATTCTCCTAATTTCATGGCAAGAAATCTTTCATCGAGAAAATCGAATACTATCGGGGTAGTAATTCCTAAAATTGCTCATCATTTCTTCAGCTCAATTATCGAGCACATTTATAATTATGCATTCGAACATAATTATGAAATAATTCTTACAGTATCACAGGAAAATGCAGAGCGTGAGCGTAAACATTTACAAACCCTATTATCAATGCGTGTTGATGGAATTATTATTTCAATAACGCAAGAAACATCTGATCCCAGTATTTTCGAGATGGTTAAAAGTAGGGGTGTTCCATTAGTTCATATGGACCGTATTCCTATTACTGAAAATACAAATACCGTAATAGTTGATGATAGAGGAGGAGCAATTAAAGCCATCCAATATGCAATAGACCTTGGTTATAGAAAAATTGCTCATTTTGCCGGCATTCCTTCTATAAACATTGGTATGGAAAGACTAAATGGGTATAAAGATGCATTGGTCAAAAATGGAATTGAAGTTAATGAAAACTGGATATTGCAAGGCGATTTTGGTGAGAACAGCGGGTATAACTCTTTTATGAAATTATACAACGAAAATAATCTTCCCGAATTGATATTCACCGTCACTTATCCTGTTGCACTTGGCGTTTACATGGCTGCGCGCGAAGTTGGTATAAGAATTCCTCAAGACATTGACATTATTTGTTTTGGTAATTCAGAAGTTCAACAGTTTTTATTTCCTCCGTTAAGTTGTGTTAATCAACATACCGACAAACTGGCAGCAAAATCTATGGAAGTAATGATTGAGAATATTGAAAATAAAGATGAATTTGAACCAAAGCATATTGTAATTGATACAGATCTAATTTTGCGAGGAACTTGCATTAGTTATAATCGAAGCTGATCATTTTACATTTTAAAAAGAAATAAATTTTTTATGGAGGCACTATTAAAAGTTATTTACTGGTTTTCCTTTCTATTTATAAGTACAAAGAATATCACCGGCAGATAATGTGTTAAAGACAGGTCATAGTCAGGATGCCGTATACAGATATATAAAGCATTATGAGCAGGTAAAGAAACTTATACCAAATGGGATGGATGAAACGGCGCTCAAAGAGATCACCTACAAGTCGATGAAAGTTTTTAAGGAATACATTAAATTATACAAAGATTTGAATCTGAGAGCAGATAAAAAGAAATCAAAATTAACAGGCGACAAATGTCGGCAAAATAAATAACATTTATTAAAATGCTTTCATTATTTATTTAGATAACATGAGAATTATAATGAAATTGTATAAATATTCAGGAATGTTGTTTCTTTTTCTAACCCTCTCGTTTAGCATTTTGAGTGCTCAAACAAAACCAGGCGAAGCCGTTAAAAAAGAATCATCGCAACCAAAGTTCACCATCGATAATTGTATAAATAAATTCTCAATTGATAAAATTGAAAAAACAGAGGCTGGTTATCAGTACTTGTTTGTAGATAAAAATTTTGCCGGCGGCAAAACACTTAAGCTAAGTGTTGTAGGACCTCATACTGCAACTCATCCACCGCACGTTCATCCTGAAGATGAAATGTTTTTTATTCTTGAAGGCAAGATGGAGGTTTTTCTAGTGGATCAGTGGAAACCGGTTGAACCTTTTACAAGTTTTTATTGTCCTTCAAACATAAAACATGGTATCCGCAATGTTGGTGATACAGAAGCAAAATATCTTGTAGTAAAGAAGTATGAAAAAACGCAAAGTAAATAAAATAAATACATCGAAGGTGTGAGTGGAAAATAATAATTTCAAATTTGTTATTATTGGCTCAGGTAATACTACAAATCACGAATTAATAATTAAAGATTTTATTGATGCTGTAAAAGAAAATACTGACCCTTTTGTTAATGGCGAATCTGTAAAGATTGCTTCAGAAGTAATATTGGATATATATAAAAATAATATAATATAAAACTTCTTTTAGGCCGGATATATCATTCTTAGAATGATCTATCAGGTAAATGATTTATTGTCTTGAATATAGACTGAAATTAAACGAACTAATTTTTATGAAAACAGGGAAAAATATACTTGATGAGGAATTGTTCAGGCGGATCAAATGCAACGATTCAATTGCCCTTAAAGTTTTATATGAAAAATACTATTCCTCTCTATGCTACTTTTCTTCAAAATTTGTGAAAAACACTGAGATTGCGGAAGAAGTAGTTTCAGATGTTTTTCTTAATATATGGATGAAAAGGGGAAGAATAGAGATTAGAACAAGTCTAAAAATATATTTATATACATCGGTACGTAACCGATCGTTGAATTATCTAAAACAAATAAAGATTGATTTTGAAGATCTTGAAACTGCCGATAAAGAAAACAAATCTTCAGAATTAGGTGCAGACCGTATTATTAATTATGAAGAACTGAATGATAAGATCAATCATTTACTCAAACAATTGCCTGAAAAAAGAGAAATTGTTTTTAGATTGAACCGTGTAAATGGATTAAGTTATAAAGAAATTTCGGAAATTCTCTCAATTTCTATTAATACGGTTCAAAATCAAATGGTTCGAGCAGTTAAATTTTTGTCAGATCAATACCCGCGTTTTAAGAAATTATTCATCTGGGCCTTACTTCTAATTATCAAATAGTCTAATATTTCAACATTTTTTCTAATTACAGTAGTAGGTCGTCTGTATTTATATTGTCTTATATATAAGCAATTTATGTGTTAATCTTTTTCAGGTAAAACTAATGGATGAACAAAAATTTATCGAGCTCATAACAAAATACTTATCGAAAGAGGCATCAATTGAAGAGATTGAGCAGTTAAATTTATTTCTTGAAAATGAAGAAAATTATAAGCATTTCAAATTTGTAAGTGAAAAATGGAATGAAGCTAACGATCCAGCAGCACTTTCTGAATTTAATGTTGCAGATGGTATTGAAAAACTTGAAGCAAAGATTAAAAAATATAACCCTTCATTTGAATGGAGTATACAAGGAAGAAAGAAAAATTTATTTTTCTCAAGACCGGTTTTCTATAAGGCTGTAACTTTAATGGTTGTTCTGGCCGCTTTAACCACCGGAGTAATGTATAACTTTGATTTCTTTAAGATAAAACAAGTTGTGCCTTCATGGAATGAAAAAGTCACCGCAATGGGGGAAAAATCAATTATTACTTTTCTTGATGGGACCAGAATTACACTAAATGCCGGAAGTACTTTAAAATATCCTGCCAAGTTTGGCGAAGATTCAAGAGAAGTGTATTTGGAAGGTGAGGCTTTCTTTGAAGTAATTCATGATTCGAGTAAACCGTTCATTGTTCATACAGGAGATATTTCCACTTTTGACATTGGTACTAAGTTTAATATTAATGCTTTTTATGATGAAGAAAATATTGCAGTTTCTTTAATTGAAGGCAAGATTGAAGTTTCTGCAAATTTACCTATTAGTAAAAAAGGAAACATAATTCTTACTCCATCCCAACAGTTAATCTATAATAAAGAGCAGGAAGCTAGTAAAGTTGGACCGTTTAATTCTAAGAAAACA
This sequence comes from Melioribacter sp., assembly GCA_003155655.1. Taxonomy (GTDB): domain Bacteria; phylum Bacteroidota; class Ignavibacteria; order Ignavibacteriales; family Melioribacteraceae; genus Fen-1258. Next base: position 9,557 of record PMDS01000016.1, on the reverse strand, counting down.
ATTGGGTGGAAAGATAATTTACTCGTCTTCGATAATGAACCTCTTTCAAAAGTACTTATACATTTAGAAAGATATTATGGAGTAAAATTCGAGCTGGCTGATTCTTCATTTGCCGGCAGGAAAATAAAAGCAAACTTCAACAATGATTCATTTTGGACTGTTGCAGATGTAATTAAAAAAGCGACAGGTCTTGCTTATAGGGCAGTGAAAGAAAACGACGAACTCAAGAAGATAATTTTTTATAAAAGATAATTCCTAATAAAAAGCCACGGCAATGTACAAGATTACCATGGCTGGATGAAGTTATTAACACTCAACAGAATGTTTAACTTAGACGAGTTAAAAATATGAAAAATAATTTTATTCGAGTAGTCAAAATGACCTCCTTTTATTCATTACTTGGATTACTCCTCCAAAGCATTTTAGTTAATATATTATTTGCATCTACTCCTGCCGAGGGGCAAAACTTGAAAGATGTTAAATTAAAATTATACGCTGTTAACGTTACACTTGAACAGGCATTTCAACTAATAGAGCAAAAAACAAATTTTAAATTCTTCTATATTAAAGAAGAACTACCTTTAAACGAAATAATCAATATTAATAAAGAGAATGAAAGTCTTTATCAAATATTAGAAGAATTTGCCAGGAATTATGATTTAACTTTTGATAGAATAGATAACCAGATTGTAGTAAGAAAGATTGCAACTGTTGACCACATTGATAGAGTTGTTGCCAATGGACAGGGTACTTTGCATGGAACTATTATAGACTCGCTTTCTCATGATCCTCTTATTGGTGCAAATGTTGTATTGGTAGGTACATTTATAGGGGGTGTTGTTGATGTAGATGGTAATTATAAAATTACAAGAATTCCGGAAGGAAGATACAGGGTTAGGGTTTCTTATGTTGGTTATAAAACCAAGGAATCTTTTATAAATATTACCGCCGACCAATCTACTGCTTTGAATGTTCAACTTGCTCCTGATGTTATCCAGGGGAAAGAAATTGTAGTTTCAGTTCAAGCAATAGGTCAAGCCGCCGCTATTAACCAGCAGCTTAATTCTAATACAATTGTAAATGTAATTTCTGAACAAAAGATCCAAGAACTTCCGGATGCAAACGCTGCTGAAGCAATTGGTCGTCTTCCTGGTGTATCACTTCAAAGATCAGGTGGTGAAGCTAATAAAATTGTATTACGTGGATTAAGTAATCAATATTCTAATATAACAATTGATGGTGTAAGAATTGCACCTACGGATGATGATTCAAGAGGTGTTGACCTTAGTACTATTGCTCAAGGGTCTCTTGCAGGAATTGAACTATTCAAAGCTCTAACTCCTGATAAAGATGCAGATGCAATTGCAGGAAGTGTAAATTTGGTTACAAAGAAAGCTCCATCTGAAAGATTGTTATGGGCAGAAGCTAAAGGCATTTATAATAAATTAGATAAAGATATTAATCAGTATGATTTTTCTTTAAGGTACGGAGAAAGATTCTTTGATAATTTGCTTGGCGTGCAGGTTACAGGAAATCTTGAAAAAAGAAATAGAAGCAACGAAAATTACAATTTGACTTACGACCTGTTGTTTAATAGCGGTAATGATTATGAGATAACTAATTTTGTAGTCAATTACACTAATGAAATAAGAAAAAGAAGCGGTTTTAGTGTTTTATTGGATTACAGTACTCCAGATGGTGGCACAATTAAGTTAAGCAACATTTACAATAAAACATCAAGAGATTATATTAATTTTAACAGGAATTATCCTACCCGTGCAGCTACCCAACTTCAATATCAATCACGCGATCGTCAGCAAAACATTGATACATACAATAGTTCTTTGAATGGAGAGAATTATTTACTTGGATTCAAATTGAACTGGAGTTTATCATTTGCTCAATCAAGCTCTGTAGCACCTTATGATTATGAAATGGATTTTACAGAACCTTCATCAACTGATGCCCAGGGACATGTGATTTCAGGAATGGGTAATTTTACTGGAGGGGTTCCTAAAGATCCCGAATTATTAATCCCTTATGCATTAAATAATTTCCAAAAAGCTTACTTCTATACAGCATATTTCCGCGAACAGAAAAATCTTGATATTGAAAAAACTGCTTTTCTAAATATCAGCAGGGCGTATACAATTGAAAATGAATTCTCCGGTGAATTTAAATTTGGCGGAAAGTATAGATATAAATCAAGATTTAGAGATTCGTTGGAATACTTAGCTCCATACTATAACGTTTCTCAGCCACAGTATACAAGATTGCCTGATGGCTCTATAGTTAAAAAGGATTTTAGCGGAACACGTTTTGCTAATCTTCAAAGAGTTGGAAATGCAATTTTATTAACTAACTTTTTAGATTCACCTGTTACTAACAGAAATATTTATGATACATATTTGTTAACTCCAATGATTAACAGGGATGCTTCAAAACTTTGGTATGATTTAAATCAGTATGGTATAGATCAGAATGGCTCCAACTCTGAGTATAGTGAAAATTATGCTGATCTGGCTAAACACTATGATGTAACTGAAAGGGTTACAAGTTTTTATGTGATGAACACTTTAAATTATAAGAGAGATATCACTTTTATTGCCGGTTTAAGAGTTGAAAGTGAAGATAATGATTACCTATCAAGATTTGCTCCTGACGGACTTTCCGGATTTCCTACTCCTAAGGGTGCTATTAAAGATACATCTGCAACCCATAAAGAAACAGTTTGGCTGCCGAACTTCCATTTGATATTAAGACCGACTGAATACCTTAATATAAGAGTAGCCGCTTATAAAGCACTTGCAAGACCTGATTTTAACCGCAGATTACAAAACTATGTAGCAACAAATAATGGTACTTTTTATACAGGAAACAGTCTTATTGTGGGCAATCCGGATCTAAAAGCAGCTGTTGCCTGGAATTATGAAGTAAATACTTCATTATTTGGCAACGAGATTGGCCTTTTTACATTATCGGCCTTTTATAAAAATATAACTAACATGTTCCAGATGATAAATGGTTCAACTGTTACAGGTGAGAAAATATTCTATAACAATACTCAATCTGCGCTGGATAGTTTGGGTATTAAATGGAAAAATCCATTTGCCGCAACTCAGCAATTTAATCTTGTGTACCCATATAATTCTGATAAACCGACTAAGGTATGGGGATTTGAAATTGAACATCAGGCAAACCTTAGATTCCTGCCTGGTTTGTTATCTAATATTGTTATTAACTACAATCTTTCAATAGTTCGTTCCGAGACCTATGTTTCAGCAGATAGTAATCATACTATTGAATACACTCTGCCTGGAATACCTATCAAATTCAAAAAAGCAATCTTCATTCTCTATCAAAAAGTTCAGAAGTTGCAAGGACAACCTGAATTTTATGGAAATTTTGCCATTGGTTATGATATTGGCGGATTCTCTGGCAGACTCTCACTCTTCTATCAAGGTGAATACAACTCTTCGTTTTCCGGGGATGGAAGATCTGATGTAGTGCAAAATAGTTTTACAAGATGGGACCTTGCACTAAAACAAAAAATATCAGAGAATTTTTCTGTCATGTTGAATATTAATAATATAACTAATGTTGCAGAAGGCACATCCATAAAAAATCGTCTTACAGGCTGGACTTTACAACAGACAAGTCAGAAATATGGTACAACTGCTGACCTTAGTGTTAGAGTTACTTTATAATCTTAGAGTAAAATTTCAAGTTTAATAATGCTATTAAACAGATAATCTTCATAACAGTATAGGAGGCACAAATGAAAAAAGAAGTAAGACTGTTGTTAATTATTTCAGCAATGTTTTTTCTTTCTAAACTCTATGCACAAAATGCGCATGAGTTATTAATACCCGCTCCAACAACAACTGTCACCTATTTGAGTGATGCAATTATGGGTGATACGACCTCATCTGGTACAAGGAAAGATCCTGATAGAGTCTACCTTCTTCAAAGAGGTGGTGTTTATTATAATTATGCTCTAATAAGGAATACCGGCTGGACACTAAGGATCAAGGCTCAACCAGGTAAAGGTGCAAAACCAATTATTTATCAGTTGGCAAATCCTACAACTGGTGCAGTACAAGGACAGCTTGTTGACGTTAGAGGAGATGTATGGATGCAAAGTGTTTGTGTCTCAATGCGTCTTGAAGCAGATCCGACTACGCTTACGCTTAATTTTGGAAGTGTCTTAGCTACAAATGCTGCGGGTTTCACAATAACAGTTGATAGTTGTATCTTATCAAATGTATCAGGACAAATTATCCGTACTGCTTCTGCATGCAGGGCAGTTAAAGTTACAAATTCCATTCTAGCAAACAGTGGTAATTTATCTGTATCTAACTTCGGAGCTGGAAAAGGGATTGACCTTAGAGACGGTTCTTGCGATACCCTGTTATTTAAGAATAATACTTTTGTTAACTTCTTAGATAGAATAATCCGCCATCGTACAAGCACAGCCAATCTGAATAATCTTATTTTTGATCATAACACAATTATAAACAGTTGTTCATATCATGGCCAGTTTGCTCTGGGATGGATGGGAAATTCTGCTACTATTACAAACAACTTATTTGTTGATGCATTTGCTCTAGGAGCTGATACAGATAAAGTAAGACAAGTTGAATTTGATGAAAGTGGTGAAAAAGACCAATATGGCGGAAATGCTATGAATTGGGTACTCTCAGTACCCAATGCAATTACAAAGTGGACTGTTAAATATAATTATTTTACTATAACACCAACTGCACAGACATGGTTTGCAAAATATGCAACCGGTGGAACTGCCCCATTCTTACCTTATACTGGAGATAATTTATATGCTGTTCCATTAACTCATCATATTAAATCAAAAATTGGTGCTGATTCAACTACCGCTTTTACTTTAGGAACTGTAGCTCTTAATAAATATCCTAAATTAATGACTGTATTAATGGATTGGTATAGAAGTCCTGCCGGAGGCAACAAAACGAAGAATACTCCTACTTCAAAGTATGATATAACTAAACAGGATTTCGATCGTAAGAATTTACTTTATTACAGAGACTCAATGGACTGCAAATTTAGTACATCAGCAGCTGCTTATACAGCCGGATATAAAGGTCAGCCAGTAGGTGCTTTAACATGGTGGAATATGAGTATTGTTGGTGTGCAAAAGGTTAATGATGTTATCCCAACAAATTTCTCATTAGAACAAAACTATCCTAATCCTTTTAACCCAAGTACAAAGATTGCTTACAATATTCCGAAACAATCAAATGTAAAAGTTGAAGTGTTTGATGTTCTTGGTAGATTAGTTACAACTCTAGTTAATGCAACTCAAGCTGCTGGACAATATTCAGTTGAATTTGATGCTACAAGGCTGAGTTCAGGAATGTATATTTATCGACTTTCGACCCCAGAAACATCAATAGCCAGAAAGATGTTACTGATGAAGTAGTGTAGTTTCACTTTCGAATCAAAGCCTGGTTGAACAAACCGGGCTTTTTTTTAACCTCGAATTAGAAATCTATTCTTTATTATTGCTTTTGTAATTTTTAACTGAACTATTGTTGTAAATGCAGTGATTTTGAATAAAATTAATATAAAACATTTAAACTTATTAGTATCTCAAAATGTTTATTATAAAAGATAATTCCATTTTTTTATAATAGGACAATAATAATGCTTAAGAAAGAAATAACAATATTCGTGTTTTTATTTATAATTATTGATTTGTTATTTTTTTCTCAGAAAACAGCAGCACAAATATCTCAAAGTATAAATGCTGGTAATATAAAAGAATTGCATAAATTAAATCTTACAAAACATTCTGATCAAATCGCCGGAATTGACAAATGCTATTTAGATTCCCTAGTTCAGCGTAATATCAAATTTTCGGATTCAATAAATTTTCCTCTTAATGGAATTTACTATTCCTGTGTCCAAAACAAAAATGATGTACTAAGCCAGGTAAGGAAAGATTCTTTATCCTTTCTTTACAATAATTTAATACAAAAATATAAAGGTGCTTTTGATAAATGGAAATTAATCTCGCAAAATTCATTTACAACACACATCAAAAAGTTAAATTCACTTCAAAAAAAGTTCTATTGTCAAAAATGTGCGGAAAAGGATGAATTTGATGATATGCTGGAACAATTTATTGAGCTGGCAGATAGTTTACATTATCTTTTCCAGGATAATATATCTACCACGGCAGATGATATTATCGATGAGTTAAAGGATATTAATGATAATTCACGCGATTCCTTGAAGAGCTATTATGCCAGTTTGACAGATAACCAAAATGATGAGAATGAAATGATCAAAGAAAATGAGTCGAGTAAAAATCAAGATATGGCTGACCAGGAAACATCGAGATTTGTGGTTTCATCGGATTACGATGATCATTTCAATTATAGAAGTCGTGATAATGGGAACATTTTAAAAATTATTACCCCGTCTTTAGCTTATCACCATAAATCAGGATTATCAGTATCCGGGTCTCTTTCATTAGTGACTAATATTCCAGATCAGGTTTATGATAATTTTACAATGAGCATTGGATATGAAAAAGAATTTTCTGATTTATTCACGGGTAGTTTATCATACTCACATTATTGGTTCTCGGAAAATAGTATTGCGGCAAAATCTGTTATTAGTAATAGCATAGACTGTGATTTGTATTTTGGTGTAAAATCATTCTTCTTTGATGTTGAAACAGGTGTTGATATTGGGCAAAAATCAGAATATACATTCAATTTAAGTCCCGGGTATTCTGGTGAAATTGGAAATTTATTTGGTTCCGACAAGATTAATTTTCAGGCAATGGTATCTGCAATTTACGGAGTTCAGGACGCAACACTTACCAGCCTTAGGCTGCATAAAAATAAAAAAAATGTAACTGAACAAAAAACAACAAAAAATTCCAGGGCATTTAGCGTACTTGGTTATGAACCGTCTATTTCATTTAATTATGAAAGTGGTAATTTCATTTTTAAACCGGCCTTAGAATATATAATTCCTCTAAATGTAATTGATAATAGTCAAACACAGCCATTTTTCAATTTCACATTCGGAGTTTCTTATACAATCAGGTAATAAATAATTCATTGCTGGTTTGAGGGAAATAAAAAATTTTGATAATAATTTGATTTATCATAGCTTCAAGTTATTTTTGTATTGAAGAAATTATATGGCGCGTTCGTCTAGTGGTCCAGGACGCCGCCCTCTCAAGGCGGAGATCACGGGTTCGACCCCCGTACGCGCTACAATAAGTAATTTATGATTCCCTTTGCCTTTATCACTAAACTATCCTGATCTATTTATTGTTAATAAATAGTTATTAATTTAGCGGCAGATATTAATAAAAATATGAGTATTAATTGTTTTTTATCAGTTAATTAATCATTTATTATCTTTAATAAGGCTGGAATGAAATATTTTGAAATTATCCTTCCATTAATCTTATTATTTAGCAATCCGGTCTCAGGCAAATTATATTCACGTATTGAATTCAAACGTGATGGCGGTGGAAATAAAGAGTTTTATATATCTAGAAGTGATTTCAAAAAATCTTTCGTTGTTAATTTTACCCGATACAACTTTAAGGACACTTCATTTACAATTAATATAAGCGGAATAGAATTGAGCAGTGATTTAGTTAATGTTTTAATATCATTATTTAATGGCCGTCTAAATATTGATGGAAATTTTAAACAGCCAGAATTACCAACCGGGACCTGGGTTCATTTTTATTTAATTGAAAAAAAATCTATAAGACACGAAATATTGAATAAAAAATTAAGGGATACGCTTTTAAAGCTGGAATCTATTGTTGAAAATAAAATTAAAAATTAGATCTTAAAAAGAAAGAAAAATTGTGGCAAGATTTGAAAAACATCTTTTTATATGTGAAAATGTGCGTGAGCCGGACGATCCACGAGGTTGCTGCTCTAATAAAGGTTCCAAGGTTATACGCCAAATGTTCAAGAAAAGATTAAAAGAATTAGGGCTTAATAGTACAATAAGGGCCAATAGCGCCGGCTGTCTCGATGCCTGTGCATTTGGTCCTAGCATTGTTGTTTATCCTGAACAGATATGGTATGGTGGTGTTAAACCGGAAGATGTTGAGGAGATTATTCAAAGCCACATTATTAAAAATACAGTTGTTGAACGGCTTTTAATTAATGATAAAAAATTTACTAAGTAATGGTTGATCATAAAGAAAAAGAAAAAGCAAAGAAAATTTTTGATACTCTTTCAAAAATATATCCCGCAATTCGACCGGCGTTGGACTACTCATCACCTTTTCAATTGCTGATCTCAACAATTTTATCTGCTCAATGTACCGACGCAAGAGTTAATATAGTTACCAAAGTTCTTTTCAAAAAATATAAAAAGCCGAAAGACTATCTGGATGTAGCCTCTGCTGAACTTGAGAAGGATATTTTTTCTACCGGATTTTACAGACAGAAGGCAAAAAGTATACGAAACTGCTGCGCCCAGTTAATTGAAAGACACAATGGTAAGGTACCAGCAGATTTTAAGGCGCTTACTGAATTATCTGGAGTCGGAAGAAAAACTGCATCCGTTGTAGCGGGAAATGCATTTGGCATACCTGCTATAGCTGTTGATACTCATGTTAAAAGGTTGTCAAATCTTCTGGGATTTATTAAATCGAACAATCCTGAAGAAATTGAAAAACGTTTGAAAGAATTATTACCGGAAACTTACTGGATAAATTCCTCACATTGGCTTGCAACTCATGGAAGGGAAGTTTGTTTCGCAAGAAACCCTCAATGTCATAAATGTGTACTTGCAAAAATTTGTCCATCATTCAATCTAAATTCGAAGAAAATGGAGCGTAAGTATGAATAATGATATTACAAAAGATAGAGAATTATGCTTAGCTATTCTTAAAGAGTATACTAAAAGTGATAGTTTATTAAAGCATGCATTTGCTGTAGAAACGTGTGTACGCGCGTATGCAGAAAAGTTTGGTGAAGATATTAATTATTGGGGAAACGTAGCCTTACTTCATGATTTTGATTATGAACGATATCCAACTGCTGAGGAACATCCATTTAAAGGCTCTGAAATTCTTAAAGAAAAAGGATTCGATGATAACTTTAGACAGGCAATTTTGTCACATGCAGATTATGCTAACATTCCTCGTAATAATTCCTTGATGAAAACGCTTTTTGCTTGTGATGAACTTGCAGGTTTTATTACTGCCGTAACTTATGTACGTCCGAGCAAATCCATTGATGAAGTCGAAGTTAAATCTGTAATTAAAAAAATAAAGGATAAAGCATTTGCCAGGGCAGTAAACAGGGAAGACATTGTAAAAGGGGCCCAGGAACTTGGTGTATCTCTTGAAGAACACATTCAATTTTGTATTGAAGCAATGAAAAGGAATAAGGGTGAGCTTGGTTTGTAGTGTTATAAAAAAGGGTTAATTTTTACCATAAAAATTAATTATTTTCCAATAGATAAATAGTAAAATTCTTCAATTTAATGAGAATATAAATCCAATTGGTATAAAGTCAAATTTAGTT
>PMDS01000007.1 GCA_003155655.1 Melioribacter sp. | reverse complement strand
CAAGCTTAGCTTGGCACTCATTTTATCAACATCATCTTCTTTACTTGTTCAAAATTTTCAGTTTGTATTTTATAAGCATAGATTCCACTTGGAAGCCTGGCAGCATTGAATGCGACCGAATGAGTACCAGCAGGCAAAACTCTTTCTGCTAATGTAGCAACTTCCTCGCCGAGAATGTTGAAAACCTTTAACGTTACATAAGATTCTTTTGGAATTACAAATTCAATAATTGTTGTTGGGTTGAATGGGTTAGGGTAGTTCTGGCTAAGTTTCAATTTAGCAGTTAATTCGAAAGGTTGCTTACAAATTGATGTTGTAACATCTTTCAAAGGGCGTTTCCAAACACCGCCATTATTTTCACCAATATTCTTACTATCAACTCCGGCAAAAATATAATTGTTATTTAATGCTAAGGTATTTACAATTTGACCGGTAAGTCCAAAAGGAGTCCATCCTGTTTTATCTTTGTTAAGTAAAAATACCCCATTCTCGGTACCAACCAAAATTTGATTTGTATTGTTAACACCCGGCACAGCTAAAAAACATATCGCTTTATAATAATCTAAAGACAAATTGGTTGACTTCCACGTGTTTCCTAAATCGGTGGATAGAAATACCTCACTACTATAATAAGACGATGGGACCCATATACTGGCATATAGATCTGTTCCGTCAGTTTCAAGAAAATCTTTCTCCTGACAACGAGGCATCCTGGTGCTTGTCCAGCTTGTACCATTATTGCTGGAGCAATACAATGTGTTGTAGGGGTCAAAAGAACATGAGAGAATATATTTAACTCCATCTTTATTTAAGATTGCCAAATAATAACATGAAGAATCCTTTAAGCCTAAATATGTGAAATTCCTGCAATCATTTGTTAATAGATTTATTCCAAGCGGTGGAGCTGTAGCAATAAAATTATCACCATCTGCAACAAGTTTGCAAATGGAAATACTTTGATCTTGTATCTGATTCCAACTGCTGCCCATATTAGTTGATAAATAAACTCTTTCAGGAATATCATAATAGCCATATCCGGCAGCATAAATTTTAAGACCATCTTTACTGATATTTAACAAACGTGATTTTAGATATTGTGATTGTAATTGTGAACTGATTGAAGACCAATCTTCTCCTTCATTAGTAGAAAGAAATATTCCCGTTTTTTTATCGCTGGCATAAAGATCTGAGCCGCCAGATACATTTTTATGTACAAATAAATTTACCGGAACTGAATTTTTAATGCCTTTGCCAATCTGTATCCAGCTGCTGCCATAATCAGATGACCGATAGATACTATAGTAATCAGATGAAAAAATAATTGAACCTCCATTTGCACCCGGCTTTACCGCAAAATCTGTGCCTGTAGAAATCATTCTTCCTGAATTGTCCCTATACCAATTTTCTCCCCTATCAGTTGAAATCATAATTCCAAATTGAAATGCTCCTGCTAATATTACTGTATTTCCATCATCCTTTTTAACAACACTTAAAGAATTGATTGGAAATGAATTCGATTGAGAGCCTGATTTTGCCCAACTTTTTCCATAATCCATAGAAGTGTATACACCATTTTGAGTACCTGCATAAAGTATTGGAGAATTTTTAATTGTAGAGTCAACAGCTAAACTGTAAATTATGTTATATCTAAAACTATCTCCATATGTGATCCAGCTCTTTCCATAATCATTGGAAATATATATACCGTTGCTTTCAGTGCCTGCAAAAATTTTTGTTCCTATTACAGCTAAGACATGAAATGAATTATACAATTTCACTGACCCTAATCTAACCCAGCTGTCTCCAAAGTTGGTTGAGAGAAAGATTCCTCCATAATTTATAGCATTATTAACTGAACAAGCATAAAGATTGTTTCCAATAGCTGCTAAATCGTAAAGAGAATAATTACTTAAATTCGAATCGGGCTTAACCCAGCTTACTCCATTATCCGTAGATCGGAACACACCTTTCGATTGTGTTGCTACGAAAAGGGTATTTCCAATATTCGCATAAGCAATTACTTCCACCAGATTAGAATTATTAACATAATTCCAATTATCACCATTATCTGTAGAACGGAATAGCTGCTTATTTGCGTTTGTAAAAATTATATTACCTGCAATACCAATTGAATGGAATTCTCCACCGGATGGTCCGTTTGTTTGAATCCACTGAGCATTTAATAAATGAAGATTAATAAATAAAAATAAAGATAATAGTAAAGCTGATTGTATTTTTAGCATTTAATTCCCCATAGAGATATTGATAATTAACTAATATCATTTTGAAATGTATAAGCTTATTTTTTTAAAATCAATACACTTTTTACTGTGTACTAATTATGATTGTTAATAACCCTTGGTTATCTATTTATCGAAGCCATTTTATTTTGATGAGAGATAAATCTGCCAAAGACGGGTAAATATTTAGTATTGAGTATTTAGTATCTAGTATTTAGATCAAAATTGAGAATGGAGAATGGAGCCCTTCCCCATAAAAAACACGGGGTAAACTTTAAGCTCAGGGTAAAAATGGAGAATAAAATATTAAGGCTATACCAGCAATCCGTTATCCGTTAGTAACTGAAACGGAGGCGGGTAAGCCGTGGGGGACAAATATTTAGTAAATAGTCTTTAGTACTGAGTACCTAGTACTTAGATTAAATCTTTTCTAAAACATTCCGGTTGCTTGAGTTCACGAATGGATTTATCCTTTGGTATTGTAATTCAATTATAGTAATTTCTTTTGAACTTTCTTATTGGCGCAGTAAAATAAATGATTAAATATTTTTTCAACATATTTATTGGTCATCTTTGCTGCTTGTTATTGCTTTGCGAATGTATTGGATGCAGTGTTAATTATAATTACTTATTAATGAGTTGGGAATGCTTTGATCAAAGAGAGCAAGGTTGGAGAAAATACAGTTCAACAGAAAATTACAAAGATGCTGCTTCTTTAATAATATATTATTTAAATAATAAACAGGGATTG
>PMDS01000133.1 GCA_003155655.1 Melioribacter sp. | reverse complement strand
TCCTTTGGGCGTGGTTGTTTATTATGAAGGTGAACAAAATCTTCCGCCCGTTTATATTTTCGGCGGCGGTCACGTGGGACAGGCTTTGATCGACATTCTTAAAAATTTGAAATATCACATTATTTTAATTGATAACCGGCAGGAATTGTTTGAAATGGCTAAATCAAAGGGAGTTTATTGTGTACTCTCTGATTACAATGATTACGTTGAAAAATTTATTCCGCCGGATGATTCATACTTTGTTATTATGACCTACGGGCATCAATTTGATTATGAAATATTGAGAACACTTTATAAAAGAGAACTTGTAAAAAAATATGCGGGAGTGATCGCTTCAGGAGCAAAGGCTGCCGGAATAATTAAAAGTCTGAACTCCGAATTGGGCGATAATGTTGACCTAACCAAGCTTCATACTCCAATTGGGTTGAAAATAGGGGGCGATACTGCTTACGAAATTGCGTTATCGGTTGCCGCGCAGTTACAATCCGTTAGATATGAAAAAAAACCGTAAAAGGAAAAATCCTCTTAGAAAAAGAAAAAATATTTATTATTTTTGCATTCGTGTTTAGATAACAAATATAGGAGATCCTGTGGAAGATTCAGTTGGAGATGTGAGCAGCTCAAATTACACTGCTTGCACATTTCAACCGAAGGAAGACATACAGTCTCCGTGTTTGACAATCCGCAATTAACAAATCTCAAACTCACCGGCTGTAACGCTTCCTAAATAATACTCTTAAGAATTTATCTTTAGTGGTTTACATTAAAATTCAATTCTCCGGCAGAATTTTTTTCTGTTGAGTTTTGCTCAATTACCGGGGAAAAATATGATGTAATAATCTTTTATTGAAGTTAAAGGAAATTGTATGGCCAAATCCATTTTTTCTAAAATATCTCCTTCGATATTTACAAATGAAGCCAAGACTCCTCATAGCGCAACGCTTGATGAGCAGCGCCTTATAGAAATTTGCCGGCTTACACATCAAGAAACAATTGCAAAATTAGAAGGCAATGATAACGGTTTAACGTCAGAAGAAGCGGAAAGAAGATTAAATGAGTATGGCGCAAATGTATTAGCTCACACGAAAAAGATTGGCATTGTACAGGATATATATAATCGTTTCAAAAGTCCGTTGGTTGTACAGCTTCTTATCATTGCTCTTGTTTCAAGTGTTATGGGTGATTTAAAATCGGCAAGCGTTGTAGGCGGTATGATCCTGTTAAGTGTAGGCTTATCCTTTGTTTTAGATAGACGGTCTGTAAATGCCGTTGAAGCTCTGGGTAAAAGAGTTCAATCACATGCGTCTGCTTTACGTGATGGAAAAGATATTGAATTACCTATTTCCGATGTAGTGCCCGGAGATATTATTATTCTTCAGGCAGGATCAATCATTCCGGCTGATATCCGCTTGCTTACAGTTAAAGATTTTTTTGTCAGTCAATCAGTATTAACCGGCGAATCTCTTCCGATAGAAAAAAAGTGCGATCCGCAAGACCTAGACAATGGTATGGTATTCGAACTTAACAACGCGTGTTTCCAGGGCAGTAACGTCCTAAGCGGAACGGCGCGCGGTATTGTTGTCAATACAGGAACCCATACATATTTTGGTTCCATTTCGGAACGTCTTGTAGAAAGCAGGCCCAAAACTAGTTTTGATATAGGTGTTAAGTCATTTACCTGGCTCATGATCCGCTTTATGGTAACTATGGTTTTTGCTGTCTTTATGATAATCGGCATAAGCAAGGGGGATTGGCTTGAAGCGCTTCTCTTTGGGCTCTCAATAGCGGTTGGTTTAACTCCCGAAATGCTTCCGATGATTGTTACGGTTAACCTTGCAAAAGGCGCGCTTACGATGTCGAAGAAAAAAGTGATTGTGAAGAACCTTTCATCAATTCAGAATTTCGGCGCAATTGATATTCTCTGCACGGATAAAACAGGAACGCTGACGCAAGACCATGTTGTTTTGGAAAAACATGTTGATATAACCGGAAAGGAAAGCCGGGATGTTCTGCTTTATGCCTATTTAAATAGTTTCTATCAAACCGGATTAAAAAATTTAATAGACCGTGCTGTAATATCAACAATTGATCTTGACGTTGGACTCAAATGCCAGCTTGTAGATGAGTTACCTTTCGATTTTCAACGCCGCCGTATGTCTGTTGCCGTTGAATACGAAGGCGATCATGTTCTTATTTGCAAAGGCGCTGTGGAAGAAATTTATTCAGTATGCAGTCAGTACCAGGTTGATGACGAAGTTTATCCGTTGATTCAAATGATTCACGATGATTTATATGAAGAAGTTGAAGAATTAAACAACGACGGCTACCGGGTTCTTGCAATTGCTTACAGGGAATTTCCCAAGACGACAACTACATTCTCGGTTGCAGATGAATCAAATATGATTCTAATGGGCTATATTGCATTCTTTGACCCGCCGAAAGATTCAGCTATGCAGGCAATTGCGAGCCTTCAAAATGTAGGCGTTAAGGTAAAAATATTAACCGGCGATAACGCCCTTGTTACAAAGAAAGTTTGCAGCGAAGTTGGATTGCATATTGATAAGATGATGACGGGAAACGAGCTTGTTAATTTGTCCGACACGGAATTTGCAAAAGTTGTTGAAGAAGTTAATGTATTCGCTAAGCTTTCCCCCGCTCAGAAAGAAAAGGTAATTTATACTTTGCGCAAAGCAGGCCATGTTGTGGGCTATATGGGTGATGGCATCAATGATTCACCGTCGCTGCGCGCTGCTGATGTTGGAATTTCCGTCGATAGCGGCGCTGATGTAGCTAAAGAAACTGCCGATATTGTACTGCTTGAAAAAAGTTTGCTTGTCCTTGAAGATGGAATTAAAGAAGGAAGAAAAGTTTTTGCAAACATTATTAAATATATCCGGATGGGTGCAAGTTCTAACTTTGGAAATATGTTCAGCGTTGTGGGTGCAAGTTATTTGTTTCCTTTCCTGCCGATGAAACCGATCCAGATATTAGTAAACAATCTTTTGTATGATTTTTCTCAAACCGGCATTCCAACAGATAACGTTGATGCCGAATTAGTAAGCAAACCTTTAAAATGGAACATCAATAATATAAAACGGTTTATGATTTTCATTGGTCCCATAAGTTCGATATTCGATTATGCAACATTTGGTTTGATGTGGTTTATCTTTGGTGCAAGTGAATTTCTGAATCCGTTATTACCCGAAAGCGATAAATTATACCGGCAGGATCTCTTTCAGACCGGTTGGTTTGTTGAATCCTTGTTGACGCAGACATTAATCGTTCATATCATTCGTACGCGCAAAATACCATTCTTTCAAAGTATGGCGTCTCTACCTATGACGTTAACAACATTATTTATAATGGCTGTTGGCTCATGGCTGCCTTATTCTCCTTTTGCATCAACTTTTGGTTTCGTACCACTTCCGGGACATTACTGGTTCTGGATTGCCGGTTTCCTTCTAACATACAGTATTTTAACTCATCTTGTAAAAACATGGTTTTTCAAACGATACGGAGATAATTAAATATGGAAAGTTTATTAGATGCATTACAAGAAGGCCGTTTAATTGAATTACCTGATAATGATAAACAAGATTCACTTCAACTTTTAGCTCACATTATTGAAGCAATTCCTTCCGTACCTAATGGGACAGACGTTGCAGGTTTAGTTCTTAAAAGGGAAGGGACATATAATACAGCACTTGGTAAAGGATTTGCCGTTCCTCACGCACGTGCATCTTTCGATGGGGATTTGTATTGTGCTGTAGGATGGAGCCCTTCGGGAATATCTTACGGAACGCAGGATAACAGTCCTGTTCATATAGTAATTATGTTTCTTGTACCGGATAACCAAAGAAATTCTTATTTAAAAGAAGTTTCTAATATTGCAAAAGCATTGAGCGAATTGCATAATGAAGAATCTTTGAAAACTGCGGAAGATCTAAATACAGTAAGAAATTATTTACTCGATCTGGTTATTTCGGCAAAAAGTATTGTCGGTCCCGAAGCGCGTGCACGTATGATTCAGCTTGAAGTACGTCAGCATATTCCGACAATGGATTTGCAAACTATTACAAACCTTGTAATAGAACCGATAACAATTATTGTGGGCACCAATATAAAACATCTTACACTAGGGCAGAATCAGGAATTGATTGAGCTTCTTGATAATTCTCCTTCTCTTGCGGAAATGCTGAATAAAAGCTCATTCGATGTCAATGGCTGGAGGATTTTCAAAAGGAATTCTTCTGTTTATCAGGCAGGTAGAGTGTCACACGATTGCATTGCTGTAAAAATTAAGTAACCAGGTTCGTCAAGCCTGTCCGGCTTAGACGGAGACCATTCCTTGACGTAGAGAATTTAATTAATTACATATTGACATTATCATTAGAGTAATTTACTTTTGCAATATGATGAAAAAAGCACAAAATATATTGAATAATAATTGGTGGTGGTGGAGAATGATTTCTCTGCCGTCCTGATGCTTTAAATAGATTTTAATTACAAGCCGTGGATGGTAGAACCGTTCACGGCTTTTTTGTATCCGGCCGTGAACCCCAACCAGCGGCTTTTTTATTTTATACACATATGGAGGTTCACATGTCTAGCAACAAAATAGTTTTTCTTGAACAATCAAAAATGCCTACGCATTATTACAATGTTTTAGCTGATGTTCCTGTACCAATGGATCCGCCGCTTCACCCCGGTACAAAGCAGCCCGCAGGACCGCAGGATCTAGCGGCCATATTTCCTATGGATTTAATTTTGCAGGAAGTATCCCAGGAAAGGTTTATTGAAATTCCTGATGAAGTCCGGGATCTCTACAGATTAAGCAGGCCAACTCCCCTTATTCGCGCGGCAATTCTTGAGAATAAATTGGATACGCCTGCAAAAATTTATTTCAAATATGAAGGCGCAAATCCAACCGGCAGTCATAAAACTAATACATCTTATGCACAGGCATATTATAACAAGAAAGCAGGAATTAAAAGATTAGTTACAGAAACCGGAGCTGGGCAGTGGGGAAGCGCTCTGGCAATGGCTTGCAAGCATTTTGGTATGGAGTGCGAAATTTTTATGGTTAAAGTAAGCTATAATCAGAAACCATACCGCCGAACATTTATGAAATTATTTGGCGCTTCGGTGCATGCAAGCCCAACAACAATTACAAATGCAGGCAGAAATGTTTTGGCAAAAGACCCGGATTCACCGGGCTCTCTTGGAATTGCAATCAGCGAAGCAATTGAGATGGCTGTTCAGCGTGATGATACAAATTATAGTCTTGGCAGCGTGTTGAATCATGTTCTGCTACACCAGACTATTATTGGTGAAGAAGCTCGTCTGCAAATGGAAATGGTTAATGAATATCCTGATATTGTAATCGGATGTGTTGGAGGCGGAAGCAATTTTGGAGGAATTGCATATCCATTCTTGAGGGATAAGTTGACCGGTACAAAGAAAAATCTTGAAGTTATTGCTGTTGAACCTGCATCCTGCCCAACTTTAACAAAAGGAAAGTATGAATATGATTTTGGAGATGAAGCCGGAATGACCCCTCTTCTTAAAATGTACACACTTGGTCACGATTTCATTCCGCCTAAAATTCATGCCGGCGGATTGCGTTACCATGGAGCAGCGCCATCAATTTCGCTTCTTTATAACATTGGCGCAATAAAGGCAAGTGCTTATGAACAAACAGAAGTATTCAGAGCTGCTCAGCTATTTGCGGAAACAGAAGGAATTGTACCCGCACCTGAGAGCGCCCACGCAATTAAAGAGGCAATTGCCCAGGCTTTACGCTGCAAAGAATCAGGTGAGGCAAAAACAATTTTATTTAATTTATCAGGACATGGCTTTTTAGATCTGGGTTCGTATGAAATGTATCTTGATAACCAGCTTGAAAATTACACCGGGCAGCCTGAATTTACAGATGCCGCAGTTAGATAAATTATTCAAACAACGGGAAAATTGATATAAAAGATTAAGCAGATTAATTAAATTCTCGTAGAGACAGTTCCGGCTTGGCCGGGACAGTCTCTACATTTTATTTTCGTAGTTAGTCATAAATGATTTTAATTCTTCATCCCTGGCTTTTTTCTCAATTATATATTGCCTCTTTGCCATGTCTTCCTGAACCCAGTTGTTGACCTCAAGACGCAGAAGAAAACAATAGAGATAAAATAATCCGAGAGAAAGTAATAGCAGAATTCTGTTGAATTCAGAAGTGAGAGATGAAATTAACAATAGTAAAACAGGAATGCCCACAATAATTACAAAAATAATAATCCAGCTTTTTCTGTTCTCTTGAAACAGCACATAAAGCATAAAGGGCGTAAATATAATTGCCGCAGCAGAGGCAATAAAAATAAAGCCGAAAAACGCAAACGCTAAAAAAAATAATATTGCGCCTGATATTTCATAGTTGAGATAATTTTGAAGACGGACCAGGTTATAATTTTGCAAAATTTCAATTTCTTCCACCATTAGGTTACTCTATAACTTATTAATCAATTATTCTAAATTTTCTGTTTTTTAGTGATTTAATTCTTTTCCCCGAATACAATTTACTCTGCTAATTAAAAACTATCAACAAATAAAATTGGGCTCATCATCCTAAAAAACTATAAATTAGTAAAGTCGAATGGAAAAATATGGGCTTAATCCTTCAAATATTTCTAAGCAGTTTATTATTAAGCTTAGTTCATGCCTCAATACCAAGTCATTGGCTACCGTTAATTGCCATCAGTAAGGCTGAAAAATGGAACGATAAAGAAACTATGTATGTAACGGCTATAACCGGTTCATCACATACAATCAGCACAATTATTATTGGAATTATATTGGGGATGATTGGATATAAACTTTCGGAATCATATCACTTCATCACAAAGATAATAGCACCGGTCATTTTGATAATGCTTGGATTAATTTATTTTATTCTTGAATACCGCCACAGCCGGATCAAAAATAAGCATCATCACCATCATCATATTCACGTTGATGAAATAATCGAAAGACGTAAAAGCAAAAAATCAATTATTTTCGCCCTTTCAGCGGCAATGTTTTTTTCCCCATGCCTGGAAATTGAGGTCTATTATTTTACAGCAAGCCGAATCGGCTGGCTGGGTATTGGAATTGTTTCTACTGTTTATTTTTTTATTACTGTTCTGGGAATGATGTTGATTGTACATTTTGCCTCTAAAGGGGTAGAAAAATTGCAATGGCATTTTTTAGAACATCATGATAAATTTATAAGTGGAATTGTGCTAATATTGGTGGGAATTCTGGCTTTTTTCATTAAATACTAGCCGATTGAAGTTCTTGAGAATTGTTTCTCTAAATTAGTCCCAGTGTTTTTTATTTGATTAAAATTTTTGGAAATGAATAATAATTATTCTGTTCAATTTGCTTTATAATTGTTCCATTATGCTCAAATAAATAGGGAGGTAAGGTAAAGTGCAAATGACCAAAAAAATTAGTATTGTATATGCCGAGGACAGCAAATCTGTTGCCAAGGTTGTAATGACAAAGTTGAAAACAGAGGGTTATGATATATTTTATTTTGAGAACGGTCAGGGTGTTGTTGAAGCAGTTATTAAGAACAGACCTTCTGTTGTAATACTGGATAATGAGATGCCGGTTAAAGACGGGATGTCAATTCTAAGAGAATTAAAAGTTCATCCGGAAGTAAAAAATATCCCTGTGATTTTTTTAACTACTTTTCACGATCAACAAAGTGTAATTAAATGTCTTGAATTGGGAGTGGCAGATTATATTGTCAAGGACCCCCTTGCACTTTCTGAGATTGTACCCAGAATTAAAAAATGGCTAAGGTAAATTTTTCTTGTTATTTTTTAATGAAACGCTAAATAATTTTACGAACCGGGTGAATAATTTTTTTTGCAAAAAGATCACACTTCATGTTTTCTCCGGGTTTAGGTTAATCCCAAAATAACATTAAGCGGTTGAATTTTGAAATTCTGAGGCTGAAAGTTTAATGCCGGTATAATCGGCATTATCAAATTTATCAGGGGGCTATTTTAATTATTTGTCCGAAAACTGTTCAACCCAAATATTAAACCCGAATTTGTCATTAGAGG
>PMDS01000126.1 GCA_003155655.1 Melioribacter sp. | reverse complement strand
TCCAAGCTTAGCTTGGCACTCATTTAAGAAGCACAAGTTTTTTTGTAGAAGTAAAATTACCTGCCCTTCGACCCTGCTCAGGGTAAACCTGCATTCGGTAGAAATATACTCCGCTTGGCATATTTATTCCATTAAATTTGCATGTGTAATTACCCGCAAGTTTTTCTTCATTTAATAATGTTGCTACTTCTCTTCCGAGTAGATCATATACTTTTATAGAAACATGTCCTAAAGAAGCAATTGAATAATTTATTGTTGTACTTGGATTAAATGGGTTAGGATAATTTTGGTATAAAACGAAACGAGCTGGTAAATTATTATTTCTATCGTCAACATCCGTTATCATTTCAGATAGTGGCCGCCTCCAAACACCGCTGTCGTAAGTACCAGCAAACAAATTTTTATCATATCCGGCAAGTGAATACACCGGTGTATTTAATAAACCGTCATTTACTTTTGTCCATACTACTTTGCTATCTGATGTGTAATAAATTTCACCATTTCTCATACCGGTGAATATAATAGAATTGTCTTCTGTAAAAGAGGATATTTCAGATGAATCTTCTAGGCCTGAACTGAAAGGACCCCATTCGCCGTCTTTATACGATCTACGGAAAATACCGCTTCCGCCTGATCCGGCATACAAATCTTTATTGACGGTAACAAGAGAATTTATTCCAGTACCATTATAAATACGCATTATAATCTCGTTCCAATTTTGTCCTAAGTCGGTTGATTGCTTTAGTTCATTACCACTGGCGCTAAACAAAATAGAATCGATAACAGCCAGACTGAGACTTCCCTGAAAATAATTACCAACTTTTACCCAATTATTACCATAATCGGTTGATCTATAAATATAAATACTACCTCCAGCAAACAGACTGTTTCCAATGCGTGCAAAAGATCTAATACTGCCATCTGTAATGCCATTATTAAGCGGAGACCATATATCGCCGTTATTTGTGGATAAAAATACTCCGCCATTTGTTCCTGCAAAAATGTTCGACCCATCAACAAAAAGGTGATTCACATTGAAGTTCGCTAATCCATTATTAGTTGATTTCCATGTTGATCCATCATTAGTTGAAAGGAAAACACCATTTCCATAAGTTCCGGCAAATAAATTTTTATCAATAGACACAATAGTAGTTACATATGTATTTGTAATTCCATCGCATTTGGAATTCCATAATAACCCGTTATTATCCAGTTGATAAACCCCACCTTCATTTCCAGCCAAAATATTTTTGCCACTTATAGCAAGAGAATTAATTTTATTATTCATTTTGTTATAACTAATGGCTGTCCAGGTAGAATCATCATCATTTAGTTTAAAAACACCGCCTCCATTTGTTCCGGCATATATATCCGGACCATTTGCTACAAGAGATAAAATCTCCGTACCATCTGGCAAACCTTTAATAATTCTTTTCCAACTGGCACCATTATTCGTTGATAAGACCACGCCGTAAAAAGTAATTCCGACACAGATTTTATTACCTGCAACTGCTATTGAAGAAACATAGAGCGGAACATCGGGCCCTCCACCGCTGCCAAAGCTATTACTAATCGGATTCCAACTTACTCCTGAATCAGTAGATAAATATAATATACTACCTACCCCTGCGTAAACATTGTTACCATTTGCATAGAGAGAATTTATACCACCGGACTTTAAACCAGATGGAATCCAATTGACTCCATTGTTTGTTGCGATATAAACACCGTTGATACTGGTACCTGCAATTAGATTTGACCCGCTGGCAGCTATAGAAAAGACACTTCGTAGTCCGGTTGGGAGGCCATTATTTATTGCGTTCCAATAACCGCCATTATTTGTTGATAAAAAGATACCGTCAAATGTCAAAGTTATAAGATTTGTATTACTTACTACGATAGAGTAAATTTTTTTATTTGTTAATCCGTTATTTATGGCTCCCCAACTTTCACCGTTGTTAGAAGAGAAATAAATACCATTTTCTTTAGTGCCTGCATAAAAATTATTGCCGCTAACTGTAATACAAGAAATATTACCACCGTAAGGTCCATTCGTTCTTACCCATTGGGCAGATAATGGGACGTATTTAAGCATTAGTAATAATACTATAAGCACTATCGATGAATTTTTTGGCATATCATATTCCCCAATGAATTTATATCTTCATGAATATCATAAATAATGATAATTGTTTAGATATAAGGAATCAACCCAATATATTATCCTGATGATTCAACAACACCTAAACCTACGAGGTAATAAATAGACCTCGGAGGTTTTTTAAATCAATGCCCCCACAATTCTCTGTCAAGACTACGGTACTGTATTGCTTCGGAAAAATGGTGATTCTGAATGGTCACAAAGCCTTTTAATATTGATTCTATTTAAGAAGCACAAGTTTTTTTGTTGAAGAAAAATTACCTGCCTTTATACGATAGAAATATACTCCGCTTGGCATATTTACCCCGTTAAATTTACATGTGTAATTACCTGAGCTTTTCTCTTCATCAATTAAGGTTGCAATTTCTCTTCCAAGCATATCATATACTTTTATAGAAACGTGTCCCGAGGCAGCAATTGAATAATTTATTGTTGTACTTGGATTAAACGGATTTGGATAGTTTTGGTAAACCTCAAAATGCCCATCAATTGTATTATTTAATTTTACAACTTGAGTGGAACTTCCCCATCCGTTTTCAAGATATAATTGTTGAATTTCGGTTTCACTTAACGCACGAGTATAAATTCGAATATCATCAATGGCTCCATTAAAGAATGCATCATCACACGCTCCTCCGGATGCATCACATCGTCCAATCGTCAACCTAGCATTTGTATTGGTTAACGAATATGGAAAGCTTAAGGGATTACCATCTTTTACCCCGTCTCCATAGATTTGTATCGAACCGTTTTCTCTTTTAAATAAAATAAAATGCCAATGACCATCACTATAATTGTTAAGGTTAGAATGCATATACAACGGTCCATTTGGAGGCGATTGAATTGAAACTTCTATTTTGCCGTCTTGCCCAATTTGCCAGCCCGAGCTGAAACATTCGCCCTTTGAGACAACGCGAGCAAAATTCGGGGACGATGTTTTTATCCAGGCACTAACCGTAAAATCACCTGATCCAAGTTCTAAAGTTGAATTTTGATTTACGGCAATATAATTGTCAGTACCATTGAAACTGTATGCTTGATTTGAATTGCCAAATCTATCGATTGTTAAGGTTGCACCATTAACGATGCCATTATTCCCATTTCCGCTTGCATCATTTGGGATACCGTCGAATGGATAATACGCAACTAATCCCTGGGTAGAAATAGAAGACGGATTCCAGCCTCCTTCATGATATAGTTGCTGAATTTCTAAATCTGTCAATACTCGATTGTATAAACTTACATCGTCAATTTTTCCTTTAAAATAACCGGCATAACCTCCACCATTCTTTACGGAGTTGCCAATGCATATATCAGAATTATTAGTCAATATATAAGCCGAATTTTGTGAAATTTTTGGGATACCGTCTACATACAGCGTTTGTTTAATCCCATCAAACTTACCTACAAGAAAATGCCAATGACCATCACCATAAGATTCAGTTGTCGCTATACCGTTATAGGTATACCCGCTATCAACTAAAAAGCGCGCATGTTGTTGATAAATCCCAATTCCCCACCCGGTACGATATCCATATAAATGTTTGAAGACAAGACAATTATCCTCATTATAATCGGTAAAATTAACCCAGACCGCAATTGTGAAAGAACCTGGTTTAAGATGTAATGTGTTACTGTTTGCGATTTCAATGTAATTTGTTGAACCATTAAAACTATATGCGCGATTGGGGATATTAAATCGATCAGCTACGAGAGTTGCGCCATTCACAATTCCATTGTAGCCATTCCCGCTTTCATCATTTGCATTACCGTTAAAGGGATAGTATGCAACTAATCCTGTAGCAGGGATAATAGTAAAGCTCCATGCCGCGGAATAACTGCTTGTACCATTCGAATTTGTTGCACTGACTCTCCAATAGTACGTGTTAGCTCCGAATTGAGTCTGATATGAAGTATCCGAAATCCCTGTCTGGTCGACCACAATATTGTAGAAGTTCTGATCAGTCGCAATTTGTAAGTCGTAGCCCGTGGCATTTTTCGAAGCATTCCAGACTAAGGAAGGACTGGACGTAATTGACGATCCACTCGATGGAGTTATTAGGGTTGGCGGAGCAGGTACAAGAGGATTGAGAGAACCTTTATCACACCATGAAGAGACACCCGCGTATATATATCCATCTGAATTACTCATTGTTAGTGAATAGCAAGTCGAACTTTGTAATCCCGAATTAATAGCCTTCCACGTATCGCCTGAATCTGTTGATAATAGAACACCCTCATTACTAGTACCGAGAAATAAATAATTATTTGCATTAGTGTTTGAACTGACAACAAAAGGATAGGTACTAAATGCATTTACACCTGACAATACACTTTTCCAACTTTTGCCGGAATCGGATGATTTATAACACTGATCAAGTTGTAAAGCGAATATATTTCCATTCAAATCAATATTTAGACCAATAATGGAATTAATCTTTGAGGTAACTGTTAAACTTTGCCAATTTTTCCCATAATCAGTTGATTTTAAGATAGTACCTGAAATATAACCTGCGTAAATATTATTGTTTTTATCAACTGCCATACAATAAACATTATTTCCAGAATACGTAACAGTCCATGTCTGACCTTCATCCGTTGATTTATAAATCCCGCCGTCATGAGTACTTGATACAACTCCCGCAAACACATTTCCGTTCCCCGTTACAACAATGTCAAAAACGTTTTTACCTGCAAGTCCGGCTGATTGCCATGTAACATCAGTATGACTAACTATTACTCCTCCATTGGAAAGACCCGCATATAAATATGATGTACCATCATAACCAAAACAGTTAATATCAGCTGTGGCTTTACACACCCTTAGCCAGGAATTACCTTTATCCGTTGATCGAAAGATTTCGTCACTACACCCTGCAAAAACCCACCCATTATTCCTTACGGTGAGAGCAGAAACTACACTGCCATTTAGATTATTAGTTGATTGCCAAAAATTCTGTGCAACTGAATTTGTTACTGCAAACCAAATAATTAATAGAGATAAATAATATTTTTTCATTTCCGCCTCCGTAACAAAATATTTATTTTTTATCAAGTTATTACTACAAAGGGAAAATATTTCCCAGTTCTAGGTTTTTCTATTTTTGAGCATGTCACTCATCCATATTTAATTGGCAATATTCATACAGATATATGCAAGTAGAGTTGAAAAAGCACTAATTTTACTTCTTCGCATTTACAATTCAAATAATTTTTTGTTTTGTTGGAGACAGAAATTTCAGCAGAAGTGATAAAGTTTTTACTAAAAAACAACCCGTTTAAAAAAGAATATAAAATTAAAACAGATTATAATTCAAAATTCTTTGCCCATTTAAATATTTGTTTTAATTACTACCAGTTTAGAATAAGAGAGTAGGATATATTCTAAAATACATTTTATTTATTCATTGTCAACATAAAAATGGACTTGCTGTATTTTTTTTATAAATGCTATTATTAATAAAATTTTCTTAAATATTGAATCAATAAGAAACCTTTCATTTATAAGGTATCCGAATACAAAGTGCTTATTACTTTCTTCCGGATTCTGGACCGGAAAACAAGTCAGTCTGTAATCAGAATTATCATTATTAACATGCAGATGAAATGGTTGGAGATTTTCCTTATTTTGATTTTGAAGAACACTTTTTATTCCGGGAAGGACGGATCTATTGATAAAGCGGACATAATTTTCCTGATTATAAATAAGTTGTCTGGTATCTGTGAGCAGTTTTATTTCATGTTTTAAAGAATCAACCGGCGGATATTGAGCACAGAATTTCTCTAATTGAGTAGAAACAGTTTTAAGATAATAATCATATTCCCCGTTCCTGCTTTCCCAATATTGCGAAAGAAGTTTCTTATAAAGATCTAAAAGCGAATTAAACTTAAGATAGGTCTCTCCCGTTATTTCATAGATATCGGATAATTGTGTAAGTGCGGCAACTGATACAGGTATGTTGCTAATTCTGATATTGGGATCATTAAATTTTAGCAGCAGTTTATATGTATCAACTGCTTTTTTATAATCCTGATCGCTAAACTCAATCTTTTCAGCCTGCCGAAAATCTTTCAAAAAATATTTATTTATTTGAGGAGGTTCAATACTGGGCTGATGCCACCTTGAAGAGATTAAGCGCGTTATTACGCCTCCATCTAAATTTAGAATAAAGGGGTCTTTAGCAATATGATTATCGTCCTCCATTTCTGAAAGCCATATTTGTGTTAATAATGATGACGTGGGTTTGAGCGGAACTCTATTTAATAAATTTGAGACTTTCTCTTCGCTGTTAATTATCTCCCTCTCAATTTTATCCCTTAGTAGTTCTGCATTAAGTTTATAGTTTGATCTAAATGTCTCTGTTCTTTTCGTAATCGATATGTAATCAAGATAGATGAGAATAATGCCTGAAATAAGGACTAGAATGAATCCTACATAAACAATTTTAGTATTTATTAAAATTTTATAGAGGCGCTTAACCATACTAAAATATAATGGATTTTGATGAATATGGAATGTCTGAGAATGTTAAAAATTGTAAAAATTTAGTTGAATCCACTACGAGCGAATATCTGGTAGATACCTGACCGGACTCAAAATATTTATGTTAATCAGAAATAAATTTTTTATAAAAATTCCTTTCACTTATTAATGTTTATATCAATAAATTTTTATGATATTTACCCTATATCTTTATTATTTTAGAATATTTAGATAGATAAAAATCAGTGAGAGAATTAAACGATTAAAAACTCCGGCGGCGGAGAATTATTAATAATTGTTCTTGTATATTTTATCCGGCTCAAAGAAAATTCCTGAAGTTGCTCAAGGCACAGGTAATAGAATACGAGAATTTAAAAAAGCATTAAACGATGTTCAAAAAGATATTAAGAATGCAGGTAAACCTGAGTCGACAAAAGAGAAAAAATAATCCTCATAATATTTAGGAATTTAAACAATGGAAACACTGAAACCTCCATACCTGAAAAAAGCCGGTCAGCGGGGAAATATTAATATTTGGATCGTTGACGGGACATATGTTCGTACTCACATTGATGAAGAATTTACAAATTGCGGACAGCATTATAATTTCAAATACATCCCAAAAGATGAATTCTGGTTAGACCATGAAGAGAAACCCGATGAACAAAAGTTTTTTATTGATCATCTGCTTGTTGAGCATCGGCTTATGGCAAAGGGTGTTTCTTATAATGACGCTTTAGAACAAGCTGATAAAATCGAAATAACGGAAAGAAAAAAATCCGGAGATGTGAGAAAATTCACAAAAGGGAAAAATCTTCCGGATGCTGAAAAAGTCCATGTAAGACTATGGAAGAAATTAGAGACGCCTGTCAGCGTTTGGATTATAGCTGGTAGGCTTGTAAGAAGCGTTTTTGATATTGATTTTACAGAAGGTGGACATGATTATGTTTATGAGTTTGTTCCGCAGAACGAAGTTTGGATTGATAATGATTTAGAAGAAATTGAACGTCCGTATGTCTTACTTCACGAATTACATGAGAGAAACCTGATGGCAAAAGGATGGGATTATGATCGCGCACATGAAGATTCAAGCAAAATAGAATACCATTGTAGACACAATCCCAATGAATTGCATATTGCTTTAGGGAAAGAAGGTTGGGAATGAGGAATTAATTTTATCATAAATACTTCTGATTATTAAAATATTTTTCATATTTCAATAAAACTTAACGATATATTAAACTAATGCAAATTAGTTTTAAGTTTGTGACAATACAACAATATCAGAGTTGCGTTATAAATCTGTCAAATAAAACTAGCGGTTTCTAAGCCGTAATTATTTCACAAAAGCTTAAAACCATTGGAGATTATTAAGTAAACAAAAAAATATCCACTAATATATTTTAATGCCCCCACAATTCCCTATCCAGACTTCTGTACTATATTGCTTCGGAAATATATTGCGGCAGAATGTTTTCTGAGTTTCATGGTGTCCGTTAGCTAACGGATCGATACTCCCCTCATCCGGCTCCGTTTGCCAACGGATGCCGTATTTGGGGAACTCGGACACCTTATTTTTTCAATTCAGATATTTTATTTCTTAATCGGCTCCCAGTGATCCCGATTAATATCGGGATCATATCGAGGAGACTTTAAAACACTCAATGCCCCACAATTCCCTATCAAGACTTCTGTATTGTATTGCTTCTGATATATGCTGGGGCAAAATATTCTCTGAATTGTCTATATCCGCAATTGTGCGGCTAACTTTTATTATTCTGTCATACGCTCTGGCGGATAAGCCCAGTTTAGTCATTGCCATTTTTAATAATTCTTCTGAAGGAGTATCAATCTTGCAGAATTTCCTGATTTCTTTGGTCCCCATATCGGCATTACAATAAATATGTTTCATTCCTTCAAAACGTTTGTGTTGAATACCACGTGCTACAATTACACGGTTTCTAATTTCTCTGGATTTTTCCCCCGTTGCACTGGAAGAGAGTTCTTTAAATTTTACCGCAGGCACTTCTATATGTATATCAATCCTATCTAATAAAGGTCCCGAAATTCTTGACATATATTTCTGTATCATCTGTGTATTACATGTACATTCTTTATTCGGGTCTGTAAAAAATCCGCAAGGATAGGGTTGCGTTGCCAATCTGTCAAATTACACTTAGAGCACCAAAACCTTCAAAAATCCCACAAATTCTCAATACCATTGGCGACCATATACGCAAAAGACGATTAGAGCAGAATCTTTTACAATCTCAAATAGCTAAGATAATTTGTGTTACAGAATGCTCTATCTTTAATTGGGAGAATAATTACTCGAATCCCAGAATTAAATATATACCCAAAATCATAGATTTTCTTGGGTATATACCGGATATTTTTCCTAAAAAAACGTCGGGGGAAGACTAATATATAATAGGATAGTAAATGGTCTGAGTCAAAGAAATTTAGCCAGACTTTTATCAGTTGATCAGACGACGATTCGAGATTTGGAAAATGGAAGGTATAAGCCATGGAAGAAATTGTTAGAAAGAATTAATAAGGTTTTAATTTAGGATTCAAGGATAAAAGTTGTACCGCGAGTGCGATGCATTAGAGTTGTCACTTTGTGTACACATATCTACGGCTTCATTATCGTTGGAAAATAACGCACTCCATACTCAGATTCGATAGTCTTCCTGCACACACATAGCATGGCCTGCACATAAATGAACAGAATGTGCGACTCCTCTCCACCACTACGCGTTAGCGCGATAAGACGTTGTTGCGCAAGGGGATGAGTTTTTGATGATGAATGATGTTCGATCATTTCGATAAACGCAATAATCGTAAGAATCCCCATTGCACCAATCTTTGACCAGATTGATGCTCCCCTGAGTTTAGCATATATCGAACCTCCCGCATTAAAAGCGAACTCATCAGCTTGGAATTCGATATCGTAAGTTTGCTGCTTAAGAAGGTGTCCTCTAAGTAAGTGTCCGTACTCGTGCAGCCGAACAAAATCTGTTGCTCCAAAAAACATTAGATGACATGGGAGTTGCATTTCTGGCCACGACCTGCTAAGAAGGTAGCTTGGTTCTATCGAAGCCCATTCCTTTCGACCCAATATCATATCAAATACGGAACGACATACCGTAATAAATCCAGGCTGTGAGCCGACATTCTCCAATTCATCTACTGCTAAGAGTTCGGCTTTGTAAGGGCTGTCAAGCCTTAGCACTTGTCGCATGACAATGTCAAGGAAAAATTGAGATGCAGTGAGAAGATTTTCATAGATACAAACACATGGGAGATTACCTATTAAAGTTTCGCGTCCAACAAAAGCATTGAAGTCATTGATGTATTGGTAAATGTGTGGAATTGACCACAACATCTTTCGTAGCGACTCAGGTGATGATGGCGATGGGGTGGTCAATTCGAATTCCCTTGCTATGCCACCTAAGTATTCCCAATCAATTGGCAGAGTTGAAGCCGATGTAACAATTTGATCGAACAGATGTTTTACTACAATAGTATGTTTTAAATGATTAAATGCCCACCAATCGTTTGATTCTAGAGCTTCCTTTGCTTCATTCCACATAGCAGGAAATGATCTTCCATTGGCCTTTTCAACCGCTTCAATAGATATACGCAACTCCTCTTTTGATCGGCTGAGAAGGAATGCTTCGAGACTAATCGGATCGCAATTCAATCTCTTGCAATGTTGGTAGAATGATTCCCTTTGGAGCTCGTGTAACCGTTTGCTCTGAGAATCCGTCAGACATAAAGTTGAGTTGGTATCAGTCATATTAATCCTTCATTGCCAATTGTGTTATCTTGTATAAAGCCTTCTAAATTTCCATAAAAACTTAATTGCATTGGCGATCACCTCAAGAAAAAACGACTTGAGTGACTGCTTACCCAATTGGAAATATCAAAAGGTATCGGCGTCGAAGAAACCAAAATCTCCAATTGGGAAAATAACCGGTCAAAATCGAAGATTTATTTATTGCTTAAAATTATTGAATTTTGGGGATATATACCATTTGAGTTACTAAAGGAAACCATTGGAAATAAAATTATAGCTTTTCGAAAAGAGCACGGACTAAGCCAACGAAAACTTGCAAAACTCTTATCTGTTGATCAAACGACAATCAGAAATTGGGAGAGAAATAAACATAGACCGATGCCGTGTAAACTTTCATCGTTGAAATTACTTGATCCAGTTCTTTTTTCTAGCTTTTGAAATCATAATGGAGAAATCTTCCGAAGTGGTGATCGGTACGACTTGTTATGCGCAGACAACCCCATTAGGTCTGGATTGCCTGGGATGTTTCAGATAATTCAAGATCAATAGCGATTTTTATTTCTTCGATCAACTTGTCCTCTAACTGAGTTCTCTTGAGTAGCATTTCCCTTGCATTTAAAAATTGATCATTGCTTTCGATCAGAGTAACAATTTCAGCCTTCAGTTTGTCACGTTCTTGCAAAATTGTCTCGATGTTCTCAACTTTTGCTAATTGAAAGTAGTGTCTCATACGTCTCCACATTGAGATAACCTTCTCGCATGCATCCATGAGCTTTAAAAGCTGGTTCTTGATTTTCTCTTGACTTTCCCAAACGTCAAGAGTATACGTCTGTGGTTCGATAGACTCAAAAAAATCTCTAAACTCTTCTATTTTTTTAAGTTTGGTTTGCAGAAATGCTATATATAGTTTATGCTTTTCTATTTTTCTTTGACTTCTCAACGTCATCAATGAAATTACTATATTGAAAAATGACGTGACAAAAACTCCAATTAGACCATATGCAAAAAGAATATCCTTCATTTTTCCTCTCTTATCTATTATGTTTGCAAACGATTGAGCAATTAGCTAAATCAACTTAACATGCAAGGTCAAGATATCATCGCTGTATGTTTAAAACTGTTTCGAATAGCTCATAATATACGATAAATGTTATTTCCTCAGTAAGCTTATCATTTATTTTTGCTTTCTCTAAAAGCATTTCAGTTGAATGAGATAACAAATCGCCCTTCTTTAATAAAGTCTCAAGTCTTTCCTCAAATTGTTTTCGCTCTTTTAGTATTGCTTCAATGCTCTTCACTTGTACTTTTGAGAAATAATGCTTCATGCGATTCCACATTGTTATGAGTTTTTCTGTACTTTTCATGAGTTGGTCTAGGTATTCCACACCTTTTTCGCTGGCTTCTAAGCCTAAAGGAGGACGGGCTGGTTCGATAGATTCAAGAAAATTACGAAAATCTTCCATTTTCTGAAGTTTTGTTTCCAGAAATGATATATAGGATTTATACTTTTCTAACTTTCCGCGGCCTCTCAATGTGACGAATGAAATTGCTAGGTTAACTAGGGAAGTTAGCAAAATCCCGATTAGTCCATATGTAAAAAGCTCATCTGTCAGGCTCATTTGCGTCCCTACTTAATATTTGTGGTAGTTGCTTGAACATAACTAATGTATTAATGAACATTCATTGCGTCTATCCATCCAAATTTGGTTAGCCAAACATAACATTTCGTTTATTTATAATTAGGAAATTTATAATGACTTTTCTCATTTTCCATCTTTCTTCCTCTTTAATATATGAAGAGATTGCGCAATAACTCCGCTAATAGCTTCACGCTTTTGCTTTTGTGTAATATCAGAGATATTATTGTATTCAATTTTCACTCGATATCCCTTCACTATTTTTTCACTACTTTGTTTGATCTCTTGAGCCGTTTCATTCTCAAAGAATAAAATGATTCCATTTGAAATTAACAAAAATAATTTTTTTTAACTATACATTTAATTTCTCATCAATCATTAATGCCCCCACAATTCCCTATCCAGACTTCTGTACTATATTGCTTCGGAAATATATTGCGGCAGAATGTTTTCTGAGTTTCATGGTGTCCGTTAGCTAACGGATCGATACTCCCTTCGTTTCACTCGGGGAACTCGGACACTTTATTTTTACAATTGTGATACTTTTACGACCGACTTCGGCAGTCCGATTGAGACATATATTTGGCGTTATTTATTTTTTACTTAATATGGTTTAGTTTTACTGCTGATTTTACCATTTCTTCGAAACGATCATAATTTATCGTATCATCTTCTAATATCTTAATTGCTCTCATCTTACTGTTTTCATCCTCTCTGAACATATCCTTATATTCTACTAATTCATATCCTCGATAAAAAAATATATCAATCCAATTTTTTGCAACAAACCATTTTAGTACTGCCCCGTTTTTTTCAAAATATGGATTTTTCCATTTAATATATTCATCAAGTTTTGGGTTTGATCTTCTTATTCTTTTAATTAATTCTTTGCATGTATTTTGTTGCCACTCAATTTTTATTTGTTGAATAAAATTATCGACTTCATTTTTATGCATTTTAATCTCCTTTAAAACTTTTTATGTTCAATAAGAATAAAATGAGCGATGAATTTGGTAGTAGAACTATATACAAGGAATATGGATTTCTATAATTCATTGATGAAAATTCTTAATCTAATTATTTAATGAAAGTTTCTCGCTATATTTAATCGAAAGAAGGAAGCACTTCCCAAACACATATCCTATGTGTTAAGTTCATAATCTAAAACAACACTGATCGAGATACGCATTTATTTCATCATTATAATTTATTTCCTATTTCGACAAAACTTGTAACTTCATTAAATGAATGCGGTATAATTTTAGGTTAGTAACAATATGGTAATCTCAAGGTTGCGTTGCCAATCTGTCAAATAAAGCTTGCAGTTACTAAACCGTAATTATCTCACAAAAGCTTAAAACCATTGAAGATTATATTCGTAAGCAAAAAAATATCCACTAAAATATTTTAATGCACTCACATTTCCCTATCCAGACTTCTGTATTGTATTGCTTCGGAAATATGTTGCGGCAGAATGTTTTCTGAGTTTCATGGTGTCCGTTAGCTAACGGATCGATACTCCCGTTATCCGGTTCCGTTATCCGTTAGTCAACTGAAACGTATGCCGGATCAGGAGAACTCGGACACCTTATTTTTACAATTCGGATATTTTATTTCTTATAACTCTCCGGATGAATTTCATTTCGATTAGTCTTGTATCGGGATGACTGATTTACGAAATACCTTTTTAGCTAATTTTGGCAATAATTCTGTTTGTCCTTCTATCAATGCTAATTTTTTCTCGTGACTCCAATTCTGAACCTGCTTTTCTCTATAAAATGCATCATCTATTCTTTCATACTCCTCATAATAAACCAGCTTTACCGGTCTTCTTACTTTTGTATAATTAGCGCCTTTTTCATTTTTAATTTTAGTTCCTGCCTCTTTGCTTCCTTGATGCTCATTAATTCTACGTTCAAGATCCTTTGTACTGCCAGTATAAAACGTACCGTCGGAACATTCAAGTATGTACATATAACCTTTACTCATTCTTCTTTTCTTTCGGTGTCCTCGATACTCCCCTCATCCGTCGGTCGACGGATTCGGTGAACTCGGACACCTTATTTTTATAATTGTGATATTTTATTTCTTACAGGTCTCCGAGTGATCCCGATTAATATAAGGATCGTATCGAGGAGACCTTAAAATACCCAATGCCTCCACAACTCCCACGACTTTTTTATTTAGTAGTAAATTCTGAATTATAAAAATTTCTTAAGATATAAAACGCCTTTTTCTTTTCACCAAGATTTGAATACAATCCTTTGCGATTGAAGAAATCCTGAATTCCCGGCAAAGGCCTTCTTGGCGATCGAAAATCCATCAATATCCATGGACTCATTCCCTGCAGGTTCGTAATTTTCTTAAGCATTTTAATCTGATGGGTGTAAAGATTCTCCTGGTATTCTTCCGACCATACAGTTAGCGAGTCTGCATGATAACCAAATTTTGCATCGCCGCCGAATTCGCTAATTACAAGTGGTTTATCATAAGCGGATACCCATTTTATTGAATCGGCTTTTGCAGGAAGTCCATCGTACCAGCCGATATATTCGTTACAACCGAGAACATCAAGATACTGTCCGAGAGGATCATCGGTCATAATAGTTTTAGGATCGATATAATGAATTTCAGTTGCGGCAGTTATCAAGCGGGCCGGATCAAGTGACCTTGCCTTTTCGGCAAGCTTTTTCATAAATTCCAAACGTGGTTCACTCCTTGGAGTTTCATTCCCAACAGACCACAAAACAATTGCTGCACGATTTTTATCCCTTGTAATAACTTCCTCCAACTGGTTAGAAGCATTTTCGAAAGTTGGTTTGTTCTCCCATAAAATCGTCCAATAAACAGGTACTTCCGACCAGACCAGAATTCCCCTCTTGTCTGCTTCTCTTATCATATATTCATTATGCGGGTAATGAGCAAGCCGGACAAAGTTACATCCGAGTTCTTGAGCCATCCCAAGTAATTTCCTTGCATCTTCAACCGAGTTAGCTCTACCGGATCGGACGGGAGCTTCTTCGTGAATTGAAATTCCTTTTAGAAATATTCTCCTGCCGTTAAGATAGATTCCCGAACCGCGCGTTTCAATCGAACGGAATCCGATTTTGTCTTTAATTTCTCCTTCTTCCGATTTTACAATGACATCATACAACTTTGGATTTTGCGGAGACCATAAAATCAAATTTGCATCTAAATTAATTTCCCCAAACCCATGTTCATTAGTTGTTACCAACCCATCAATACCCGCTTCCGGAATTTGCAAATGAACCTTCTGGCCCAAATTTTTTCCATCTAATTGAATCCAGCCGTTTATTTGATTTGTACTTCCTTTTTTAAGCTGTATGTAATAGTCCCGTACAAAAGTTTGGGTAGTTTCAATCAGCTTAACATCTCTTGTTATGCCTCCGTAATTCCACCAATCGGTATTAAGAGTTGGAACTCCTTCCCGTAAACGCTTATTATCAACTTTCACAACTACAAAATTCTCTCCATCCTTAATTTTACCGGTCACTTCGAAATTGAAGGGTGTAAAACCTCCAACATGCTCACCAAGTTTTTCACCATTGAAATATGTAATTGCCTCATAATTTGCCGCACCGATATAAAGAAAAACGCGTGTATTATTTTTTTTCTTGTAATCGAAGGACTTTTTGTACCAGACTGTTCCTTCATAAAGGAACAATTTTTCTTTCTGCGTGTTCCAGTCACCTGGAACATTCAACGTTTCAGAAGCATCGAAGTTATATTCTATTCTCTCACTTTTATTATGCGGTTTTATATTCAGGAAATAACCACCGGGATCGGGCAAACGGCGGTAATTATAATATCCGTTTTCATATGGATCGATAATGATTTGCCAAGCCCCGTTTAAACTTATATTAATTCTTCCATCAACGTTTATTATCTGTTCCGATTTTTGAGACAACAAGGGATATGAGGACAAAACCAACATTAAAAAAAATAATAATCTTTTCATAAAGTCTCCATAAACTGGAAGATTGTTCTATTTAGAAAAATTGCTTTCAACAAATTTGTAGCACGCAACTGTGTACTGTTGTGAGCTTAAAATGTTCATCTAAACCTCCGAGGTAAAGAGAAGACCTCGGAGTTATTCCGTTGAATGTCAAGAAGTAGGGACAAATAGTTATGTCCCTACAGATAAATAAAGTGTTCTTTGACAAAATGTTTTTGGCATAATGAAAATATTTATTAATTTTATTTTTAGGGAAGAACTTGAACTGATCCCGCACTTAATGATATTGATCATTTTGGGACTCTTCGGGTTCTTCCTTTTTAATTTCCTGAGTAGCCGTGAAAATATCTTTTCTTCTTTTTGCTTGTCTGCCGGAAATAGGTGCTTGATTTGTCAATGTTTGATACCTTCTGCTTTTATCCGGGCTTATAGATTTGGATTTGGAGATAACGGATATTTCTCTAAATGCTTTGTCTTTTTCCGGTTTAAATTCTTCATTATTCTTAAGAATGCCGTAAACAATTCTGAGAACTTTATGCATACAAGCTCCTATGGCTAATCTCTTATTGCGTCCTTTCTTAAGATATTGCTCATATATTTCTTTTATCAAAGGATTATGAACAATAGCGCAAGTAGTAACGTTATAGAGAATGTGTCTTACTTCGGCAGCACCTTGTTTGCTCATATGCATTCCCCATGTTCCGTCGCCACTCTTTTTCCAAACCGGGTGAAGTCCAAATTGAGCAGCTATCTTTTTCGTGCTTGCAAAATTATCAACCGAACCTATGTTCATTAACAAACCCATTGCAGAATAATCACCTATACCCTTGAATGTCTTTAGTATCTTTACTTCATCTAATAATGGAAAATTTCTTTTCACTTCAGCTACTTGTAATGCAACCATCTTTTCCAAATGAATAATTTGCTCAACTACACTCTTTATAAGAGAAGCAGCATTATCATCTGTTAATGAAGCTGTAGAACTTCTGGCATTACTTATTAACTCATCGGCTCTTGAAGAGCTTACGTACGGAATTGACTCCAAAACCAATCTTTTTGCTCTACCCAGTTGCTTTGCCGTTGGATATTTAAGCAATACCTTCGATACCCATTGTGGGTGTGAATATCGATAATAAACCAACATTTCAGGATTGGAAGTATATAGTAATTCCCCCAACTGGTTATATAGCTGGGTCTTTTGCTTTACAAGCATTGTAATAAATTTCCATTGTTTGCGTACATAAAAAAATATGTCGGTCTTATCATAAATTATTTTTTTCTTATGGTTGATTAAGTATTCGGCTACGTTTTGAGCGCTAACCTTATCTGTTATGATTCGGTTTAATTCTGCCTGGCTGTTATGATTTGTTCCTTTGGGATTTACTCTTGCTGTTGATATTTTCATCCCTTTAACGTTGAGCTTCTTTAGAAGAGCTATCCAATTGTTCTCATAGCCGCCGGTACTTTCAAATCCCGCATAGATTATTGATGAGGGATTTTGTTTGAAAAATTCACTCAGAATTTTCTCAAGTTCCATGTGTCCCTTGTTATTATCATCCAACTGAAAATTTGGCTCTATTATTCCTTTGTCTTCATTGATAATAACAAAGTCACAGTAACCTTTGCTGATATCTCCGCCTAGATAATAATTGTTCATCTTTGACCTTTCTTATTGTTGCTTTTACTATTGTTATTTAACTACATGTCAGGCAACATCATCCTTGTAAACAATGCGGTATCTTATACCATGTTATTCCACGACTTTTACCTGACGGAAGGAAGACACTCCGAGACGGGTTCTAAAGAATTACCTCTTTGACCCAAGGTTTGTTCCTTCTCTTCCGTAAGAAATAAATCTTTTGCATTTTGTCAATGAACTTTTTACTCTTTTCTTAACTTTCAACATACAAGGTTTTTCTTTTCTTTAGAATTCATATATTACTTTTATATCCTTATCACTTAGAAATAACTTCATTTGTTCTTGGCTTTGAAAAAATGCTCTTACTTCTTTACTATTTATCAAATCCCCTTTCTCCATAATCAATAAATCTTTTGCGCTGGAATATTCCCAATCAGTGATATTATTAACCAGTCCAGCTTTTACCGGATTTTCTAAAATATATTTAATTATCCATTTAAAATAAGAGTCGTCTTTTATTTCTTTGTTCTTTGTTTTACTTTCTAATAGTGTACTGCTTTTACGATATGATTTGTTGATACTCTTTGTATAAGAATTTAGTAATGAAGATATAAATCCAGAATTAGAATATTCTTCCGTCAATTGCGTAACAAATAAATGGAAATGATTTGGCATTAAGCAATATGTAAGCAATTCTATTTTATATTTGTTCTTATAGTGCTTCATCTTTTCAATAAAATATAAATAGTTAGCTCTCTCAAAAAATATTTCCTCTTTATTAGCTCCTCTGTTAAAAAGATGATGATAAGTGCCTTTGTAAAAATTGCGTGGTTTATCCATTTATTTATCCAATAGTTACTTTACATACAAACCTCCGAGGTAAAGAAGAGACCTCGGAGGTTGTGAAAATTTAGAATATTCTTCAGTCAATTGCGTAAC
This sequence comes from Melioribacter sp., assembly GCA_003155655.1. Taxonomy (GTDB): domain Bacteria; phylum Bacteroidota; class Ignavibacteria; order Ignavibacteriales; family Melioribacteraceae; genus Fen-1258. Next base: position 2,128 of record PMDS01000126.1, on the reverse strand, counting down.
AAATAAATGGAAATGATTTGGCATTAAGCAGTATACCAGCAATTCTATTTTGTATTTTTCCTTGTAGTGCTTCATTTTTTCAATAAAATATAAATAGTTAGCTCTCTCAAAAAATATTTCCTGCTTGTTCGCTCCTCTGTTAAAAAGATGATGATAAGTGCCTTTGTAAAAATTGCGTGGTTTATCTATTTATTTATCCAATAGTTACTTTACATACAAACCTCCGAGGTAAAGAAAAGACCTCGGAGGTTTTTTAAATCAATGCCCCCACAATTCTCTATCAAGGCTTCTGTACTGTATTGCTTCGGATATATGTTGCGGCAGAATGTTTTCTGAACTATCTATATCAGCTATTGTGCGGCTGACTTTTATTATTCTGTCATAAGCGCGGGCAGATAGACCAAGTTTTGTCATTGCCATTTTTAATAATTCTTCTGAAGGAGTATCAATCTTACAAAATTTCCTGATTTCTTTGGTCCCCATATCGGCATTACAATAAATATGTTTCATTCCTTCAAAGCGTTTATGTTGAATACCACGTGCTACAATTACACGTTTTCTAATTTCACTTGATTTTTCCCCCGTTGCACTGGAAGACAATTCCTTAAATTTTACAGCAGGGACTTCTATATGTATATCAATTCTGTCTAATAATGGCCCAGAGATCCTTGACATATATTTCTGTATCATCTGAGTATTACATGTGCATTCTTTATTCGGGTCTGTAAAAAAGCCGCAAGGACAAGGATTCATTGCAGCAGCCAACATAAAATTTGCAGGAAATTCCAATGACATTTTAGACCGGCTGATTGTAACTTTATAATCCTCCAAAGGTTGGCGCAAAACTTCAAGTACATTTTTCTTAAACTCAGGCAGTTCATCTAAAAAAAGAACTCCATGATGCGCAAACGATACTTCTCCCGGTCTAGGTATGCTGCCACCGCCAATTAATGCCGCATCACTTACTGTGTGATGGGGACTGCGGAAAGGCCTTTCAGTAATTAACGCTTTATCTCTGGATAATATCCCTGCAACAGAATGAATTTTAGTTGTCTCAAGAGCTTCTTCAAAATTTAATGGCGGAAGAATTGAAGGCAGCCGTTTTGCAAGCATTGTCTTTCCTGAGCCGGGAGGACCGATCATTAATATGTTATGACCACCCGCAGCTGCTATTTCCAAAGCACGTTTTACGTTTTCCTGTCCCTTCACATCGCAAAAATCCAGTGAATAAGTATTGATCTGGGAGAACAGCTCATCCTTATTTGTATAAACCGGCTTAAATTCATTTTCTTCATTTAACAATTGCACAACTTCATGAAGGCTTTGCAAGCCATAGACTTCAACGCCGTCAACAATCGAAGCTTCTTTCACTGAATCTGCGGGCAAGATTAACTTTTTAATTCCAAGCCTGCGGGCTTCAACTGCAATTGGTAAAGATCCTTTTACTTTTCTAAGTGTACCGTCTAAAGATAGTTCTCCAAGCAAAAATGTTTCGGTAAGCAGATCCGGCTTTACAATTCCCGCAGCAGTGAGAATTCCTATTGCAATAGGCAGATCAAATGAACTTCCTTCTTTTTTAATATCGGCAGGTGCAAGATTTATTGTAATTTTTCTGAGCGGGAAATCAAAACCGGAGTTTTTCATTGCGGCAACAACCCGTTCCCTGCTTTCTTTTACTGCATTATCGGGCAAGCCTACAATTATAAATCCGGGAACTTGTTTTTCAAAATGGGTTTCAACTTCAACAAGGTAAGCGTCTATTCCGTATGTAGAGCCAGTAAGAATTTTTGAAAACATTTTGGGTTTCCCTTTATTTAATTCAAATAAGATGACCAATAAATAAAATGAAAAGAATATCTATTTATTTTCCTCAAGTTGACCACTTGAGAATATATTTGCACCGGAAAACCGTTAAAACGGTTAATAATTTAATGTTTTTTTAATTAACTGCGGGATTAATCCCGCAGTTACCCTATACAAAAATCTGTTGTTTTAACTGTATTAACAGTTTTAAATCTTAGGCGGTCAACTTAAGTTATTTTACTCAAGTTGACCGCCATTAAGAAGCCAACAGCATTTGTTTAATTTCTTTAATCACCTTGTTCTTTGTTTTATTGATGTGTTGCTC
>PMDS01000085.1 GCA_003155655.1 Melioribacter sp. | reverse complement strand
TTTAATTTCCTTGTTAAATTGTTTAATAATATTTTAAAGGAGCTGAAGCATTACTTCAGCTCAATTACTTTTTCACTCATTGCTTTTGGTTCAATTTTCTTTAGTTGTATGCTAAGTATTCCATTTTCAAATTTTGCTTCAACTTTATCTGAGTCAACCTCTGATGGAAGAGTGAAACTTCTTTTGAATGTTCCAAATACCCGTTCAGTTCTAATAAGGTTTTTGTCCGAATTTTTGATTTCTTTTTTCTTTTCACCTTCAATAGTTAAAATATTATCTTGCAAGGTGATTTTAATATTTTCTTTATTGACACCAGGAATTTCTGCTGTAACATTCAGATTTCCATTTTCCTCAGAGATATCTAGTCTCGGAAAAAAATTGTCCTGAAAATTGAATCCGAAATTAGAGAAATCACCGAAGCATCTCTGGATTCTGTCATGAAGATTTTCATATTCTCTGATTGGTTCAAATTTAACGAGCGTCATTTTATCCTCCGATGTTTATTATTTTTGTTAATTAAGTTACAATAGCAGTGCCAGGATAGTATTTCCCTATAAATTGTTTTTTTATAATAGGTTAGAGTAAATTGACTCAGCATTTTAATTTGAGGAAAAATTGTCAGTAAAAGGTAGTTTTAAACCATCTAAGGGCAATATTGTCGTGAATAGGGTAATTATTTCATTGTTAATTGACTTATGGAGGCAGTTTGTTTAACATAGAAGAATTTGACATTAAACTGGATACCGAGTTTGTTGGTAGAAATTTTATTTACTGTGACGAAGTTGATTCTACAAATGCTGTCTTGCTGACTAACAAGGAATTCAATCAAAATGGAACTGTATTATTGGCTGAATTTCAAAACAAAGGAAGAGGAAGGAAAAATAGAGAATGGGTAAGCAGCAGCGGACAAAACTTAACATTTTCAATTTTATTGACAAGTGATTTTAAGGAAAACCAGATAAATGTAATTAATTTTGGTACTGCAACCTCGGTAGCCCAGGCAATCGAAAATCTATATCAGCTTGATGTTGAGCTTAAATGGCCCAATGATATTTTAGTTCATAATAAAAAGATTGCCGGAATTTTACTTGAATCTGTTTCAAAGGGGAATAAAATAACCAAAGTAGTAGTTGGTATCGGAATAAATGTAAACCAGCCGAACTTTCCAGGCAAGTTTGATATTGTTCCTACTTCAATCCGTAAGGATTTTCATTCAATAGCAAGCCGCGAAAAATTGCTTAGTGAAGTGTTGAACAATTTTGAAGAGATGTATGATATGGCAAGACAATCTCCGAAAAAAGTTTTTGATACCTGGAGAATACGCTGTAAAATGATTGGCGAAAAAGTTAGAATTGTTGATGATGACAAAATCAAAACAGGCATTTTTGAAGATATCGACGATAATGGTTTTTTAATTCTCAAACAAAATGATAAAACAGAAAAAATTCATTACGGTGATGTGAGCCTGAGATAAGAAAGGGACTAATGAAAGTTTATTTCGATAACGCTGCCACAACTCCGTTACACCCTCAAGTATTAGAGAAGATGAAACCCTTCTTAACGGAGGAGTATGGAAATGCTTCGTCCATCCATTCGTTTGGAAGAAGTGCGCGCGTTGCCATTGAAAATGCACGCGAAATAGCAGCAGAATTTATAAACTCCGATCCAGGTGAAATTTATTTTACAAGTGGTGGAAGTGAAGCAAATAATTTTATTATCCGTGGAATAGCCCAATCCGAATATGCCGAAAGCAAAAGGAAAAATATTATAACAACAAAGGGCGATCATCATTCTGTTATAGATACATTTGCTGAACTTTCCAAAAATAACTTTGACGTTGAATTTATTGACGTTGATAAAGACAGCCGTATTCAAACAAGAGATTTAGCAGAACATATAAATTTAAAGACATCACTGGTATCAATAATTCATGTTAACAATGAAACCGGGGCAATTAATCCAATTGAAGAATTTGGTGATGAACTTACCGCTCAAAATATATTTTTCCATTCAGATTGCGTTCAAAGTTTTGGTAAAATANNTCGCAGGAAAGAAACCGCCGGGCTGGTACGGAAAACGTCGCCGCTATTGTTGGATTTGCTGAGGCAATTAATATTGCAAAACAAACAATGGATGAAAAAAACAAACTTGTACAGCAGCTTAAGGATAAGTTTATTACCGGATTAAATTTAATTGATAAAGACGGTTTGAGAATTAACTGCGGAATAAATTCTTCGCCTTATATTCTCAGCGTAACATTAAAATCCAGTCATTACAAAAATGATGCTGAAGCTTTATTAATGTTTTTGGATATTCATGGAATTGCAGTATCGAACGGCGCGGCATGTACATCGGGTACATTAAAACCATCGCATGTTATTCTTGCAGCAGGTTACCCTATTGAAGATGCAAACGGTACAATACGATTTTCTTTTGGCGCTCAAAATACTTTTAAAGAAATTGATTATANNGAAATATTTGAGAAGATGACCAGCAAATTTAGAAAATAATTCTCATATTTAATTAATCATTTATTGCTCAAAAAGAAACTGAATCAAAATTCTATTTTTTTCAAGTAAAATGAAAATCCTTCAAAATTTGTATCCAAACCGCTATCAACAAAAATATTTGTATTGAAATATTCCACAACAAAATGATTGGCTATAAACCTAATTACTGAATTATTGATCGCTGTACCCAGTAATTTGAATATACCCTCCGAGGATATTCCATAACCATCAGTCTTTCTGTTATCAAAACCGTTTCCATTAAATCTTCCTGATAATATTGTCACTGTTTCGAAAAGTTTAAGCCCGAATTTGTCATTAGAGGATTAA
>PMDS01000030.1 GCA_003155655.1 Melioribacter sp. | reverse complement strand
CGGAGTTATGGAGTTATATTATTAAGAGGCTGTATAAAAAGTGCCAAAATTGAATGAGTCGGATTTTATTTTAAAATCGCCTTTTTTTGGCGATAAAAATTACTTTTGAGACAGCCTCTTATATAAAAATTAATAGTTACTTTATAAAAACCTGGATTTCCGTTAAATAATTATTGGGGTTACCTTTGAATATCATGCCGGGACCTTTTATGTAAACTTCCCTTGAAGGGATTTCAGTTTTGTAATTCTTTTCATTGATATAACTGAATATTTTCTTGTAAGAATCACCCAGTTTATCATAAGGTCCTTTGTGAATAATGCTTACACATTTTCCGCCTTTCAATTCGCGTACAGAAATTCCATCACCGCTATTTCCTTTTCGCACAGGAAAACATGGTTCAAAATCCGCATCTTCTTCCTTAAATTCGCTGTCGTAGTACAGGTTCATTGCTTTGCCGTTGATATGCCTGCCAAGGGTTTTTCCCAATATTCCATAGGCTTTTCCCACTTCGGAATATTTTCCTTTCATCCTGTAGCCTGCAATCAGCATTGTTTCAACTTCTTTTTCTTCAATTTCAAATTCATTTTCTGTTTTCATTTTAATCTCCTTTTCTTGTTGAATAATTAATTCAATTGAAAGGGAAACATTTTTATAATGGTCAATTTTCTTTTCGATCTCTTCCTTTTTTTGAATCAGCATATTCATCATTTCTGATTCTTCGCCGCAGTCATCAATTATTTCCTTTATTTCAGCCAAAGAGAAATCGTATTCCTTCAGAATTTTAATTGTCCGGGCGCATTCAATATTTGTTTCGTTGTAATAGCGGTAGCCCGTAAATTCATCAATTTCCGAAGGGATAAGAATTTCCTTTTCGTGGTAAAGGCGAAGCGATTTAATGGAAAGAGAAGTAATACGAGAAAATTCACCAATGCTAAATTTCATAATGTTCCCTTTTTAATAAGTCAGCTAACTTATGTACAAACATAAGGGCTGCCCCAAGGGGAGAGTCAAGAAGAATTTTTTTAGAAATAATTATTAATTTTAATAATATTTAAAAGAATCCTCTGAAATAATACCATATTTAACCAGCAATACTTTTTCAGCTTCATTTTTGAAGACAGGCTTGGGTGAAGATATTATATCAAATAGTTTTCTATTTATATCATAATTGCTAAGAAACAACAAGCTTTTTCTCGCGTTCTTTCTAACATCCGCATCCGTGTCTTTTATTAAAGCGATTAAAGAATCAATAGCTCTATCAGATTTGATTTGACCCAGAGCCTCTGCTGCGTTCCTTCTAACATACACATCCGTATCTTTTGTTAAAGCGATTAAAGAATCAATAGCTCTATCAGATTTGATTTGTCCCAGAGCCGATGCCGCGTTCCTTCTAACCTCCGCATCCGAGTCTTTTGTTAAAGCGATTAAAGAATCAATAGCTCTATCAGATTTGATTTGTCCCAGAGCCGATGCCGAGTTCCCTCTAACATTCGCCTTCGTGTCTTTTGTTAAAGCGATTAAAGAATCAATAGCTCTATCAGATTTGATTTGACCCAGAGCCTCTACCGCGTAACTTCTAACATCCGCATCCGAGTCTTTTGTTAAAGCGATTAAAGAATCAATAGCTCTATCAGATTTGGTTTGACCCAGAGCCTCTACCGCGTTCCCTCTAACATCCGCATCCGAGTCTTTTGTTAAAGCGATTAAAGAATCAATAGCTCTATCAGATTTGATTTGACCCAGAGCCTTTACCGCTCTCCATCTTACATCAAATTCCGAATCTTTGGTTAAAGCGATTAAAGAATCAACCGCTCTTTCAGATTTGATTTCTCCCAGAGCCTCTGCCGCTCTCCGTCTTACATCTAATTCCGAATCTTTGGTTAAAGCGATTAAAGAATCAACCGCTCCTTCAGATTTGATTTGACCCAGAGCCTCTGCTGCGTTACTTCTAATATACCCCCTCGTGTCTTTTGTTAAAGCGATTAAAGAATCAATAGCTCTATCAGATTTGATTTGTCCCAGAGCCAATGCCGATAAATTTCTAACAAACTCCTTCGAGTCTTTAGTTAAAGCGATTAAAGAATCAATAGCTCTATCAGAGTTAATTCGTCTCAGAGCCAATGCCGAGAAACTTCTAACATACTCATCCGAGTCTTTTGTTAAAGCGATTAAAGAATCAATAGCTCTATCAGATTTGTTGTGTCCCAGAGCCTCTGCTGCGTAATTACTAACCTCCCCATCCAAGTCTTTTATTAAAGTGATTAAAGAATCAATAGCTCTATCAGAGTTTATTCGTTCCAGAGCCCATATCGCATCCCTTCTAATACCCCCCCCCGTGTCTTTTGTTAAAGCGATTAAAGAATCAATAGCTCTATCAGATTTGATTTGTCCCAGAGCCTTTGCCGCGCTCCCTCTAACATACACATCCGAGTCTTTTGTTAAAGCAATAAATCTTGTTTCCAATTCCTCTCTAAATAAATCGTTTTTAGCAAGAGTAATTAATTTTTCTCTTGTAGCCTCAGACAATTCATTATTACTTTTATTTTCATCAAGAGAAATAAGTACTCTAACGACTTTTTTACTTGTTTCGGGTGAGATAGAATTTGTTTCCATAAGGATATCAGAAGCGTCAAAAATATTTTTGTTTAGATACTTCTCTATTTCATCTTCTTTTTTATTCAGGATTGCTTCTACCAAAATAGTGGTATCTGAAATTGCTGAATATAAATATTTAACGTTATTCCACCATGGGTCATTTAAGTTATAAAGGAGAACCTGATAACCTTCACTTAAACTGCTCAAATATTTTGCGCACAAGTACTCCTGGAATGATAGATGAAGAAACCCATATATGGAATCTCCCCTCTCGATTATGATAATGTTTCTTTCAAATAATTCATTAAAAAATTCTTTTACATTTTTTACACCCACAGAGCTTAAATTAACCCCTACATAGGAGCTTATCTCATCAATTGTTACATCTCTTTTTTTATTTAAGTGCATATGATAGGCAAGCGGTTCAAGAATTTTTGCTTTTTTATCCGGATCGGTTAAGGGGGACAAACCTTTTGCCCGATCCCAGCGGCTTAAGGCAACTTTAACAAATTCTTCGTAAAGCTGGTATCTTTTATCAGGCATTTTTGCCAGATGATGATGAAGAAAAACCATGAATGTAATTAATAAAGGATTGCCAGCAAGCGAATTTAACGAATCATATTTTGAAACTGCTTCAATTAAAGAAGCGGCTAAGTTTTCTCCACGTTTTCTATTAAATTCATTATCGCCAATTTGTGTCTCAGTAACAACATACCATTTATTAATAAATTCTTTTTTCTGATCATCGTTAAAACCAAGTATAGAATAATGTAAAACATCCTTTCCGTTAATAGGATTTTGAAAATAACCGACAGGTCTGGAAGTAATTAATATGTAGCAGTTTGTTTCTGATAGTATTTTATCTAAATAGATGCTTACAGCTTTTCTTGTTTCTTTGCTGCCAATTTCATCCAAGCCGTCGAAGATTAAGACAGCATTTCCCTCTTTATAGTAATTAAAAAGCAATTCAGTGGGAGGTATTTTTAAGCCGGATAGCTGTTCAAATGATTTTTCAATAATCAACTTAACAAAATCATGGGTAGTAAGCTCTAAAGTATCTTTAATTATTTCATTACAATCACGCAAGTAAAGAATAATCGGAATTTTACCTAATAGGTTAGGTATTTTCTCATATTTATTTTTTGCAAGATAATAAGCCAAGAGTTTATTAAATGTTGTCTTTCCGCTTCCCGGATCGCCAAGTATAACAACTTTATTATTTTGAATAGCGGAAAAAATCGAAATGGGTTTAGATAACTCTCTTTTTCTGAAATACTGCTCCTTGTATTGTTTTAAAACTTCTTCGGGGCTTAAATCTTCATTCTTATAAATTATTTTATTCTGCTCTGTTAATTCTTTTTCAATTGTTTTATCATCAAGATTATCTTCTTTGGTAACAAAAAGTTCAACAAATACCTCTTCTAGATTCGGTTCGACATTTTGCCCCCCCGGATCAGCAGCAATCACACCAGGTGTTCTCAATCTTTGTAAATTATTAATTATGGCATCTTTATAATTACGCATTTTAACATCGTCTGACCAATTTTCTTGAAGAGCCTGTTCAGCTTTTTCAGTAAGCATCTTTTCAATTTTTTCTTTTAATTTTTTTAGTTGATCTTCTGAAAGATTCGAAAAATCTAGTTCACTATTCATAGCTTCTCCTTATTGGGCATTTATTTAAACAAATTAGAAAGCGCGGCAGAAATATCTTTTATTGTTTTTTCTTTATACTCTTCTATCTTAGCTTCAAAAGTTTTTCCAAAACCAGTAATTGCGTCAGATTTTAAACGAATCAAAAATGAATCCAGCTCTTTTGTCTTTTCTTCTAATACATTGTTAACCTTTTCATTAAAAATACTTGAGACAGCATCAGCTATTTTCTGAATCTCTTCTGTAAATCTTACTTTATAATTTTTATGAAAAACATCTATTTCGTTTTTGTGATTTCTTTTCTCGTCTTCCAAATTAACATGAATTCTATTCATGATTTCATTTTCAACTTCTCTTAATTTTTTTCTATCAGTTAAATTTACCCAGATGACTACCGCTACTAAATAAGTTACAAGCGCAATGGATGATGCTATTAACCAGATAAAAATTGAGGAAGTTATTTTTGTATCCTCAATGGTCTTAAGGGCATTTGCTTCAAGCTTATCAAAGTTCTGTTTTTGTTTTATTTGTTCTACTTTAAGTGAATCTATTGTTCTTTGAAGACTTGTAATTGTAACAACAGGATCGCTTTTGATCTTTTGCTGAGCAAAAGAAGGAGATAGGATGATTAGAGATAAAACCAATAAGAACGTTTTCTTCATATAATACCCCGCATAATGAAAGTGCTTACTATTTATTCAAGTTGTACAAACTTGTTTGCATAGCAACAATAATAAAGAGGAAATAAAATACTACCCAAAGTAAATCTTATTAATAAGATCACAAAATCAATTCTTAAAAGCTACAAGTATCTTTATATATTAATCCAAATCTTCCAGAATAGATTGTAGTTTAACCAATGCTTTTTCCCAGTCAGCCATTTTTTGGCGTTCCTTCTCAATAACGTCAGGAGGAGCTTTTGAGACAAAATTTTCATTCTCTAATTTTTTACGCACGCCGTTAAAGCTGTTAAGCAAACGCGCAATTTCTTTTTCGATACGCCCCCGTTCAAAATCAATATCAACCAGGCCTTCAAGCGGAATAAAAATTTCACATTCTTTAACAACAGCAGAAGCACATCCTTTGGGTTTATCAAGATTTACATCAACTGTAAGCTGGTCTATTTTAACCAGGGCTTTTATATAACGTTCTTGAGCAAATGAAACAGAAGAACTTTTAAGAAAAACATTTATAGCTTTTGCGGGAGAGATGTTCATCTCACCGCGGATATTCCTGATTGCGGTAACAACATCCTGCACGAATGAAAGTTCTTTTTCTGAGGCTTCATCAATCATGTTTGATTTGAATACCGGGAACGGGACAACAGAGATGCTTTCTCCTTCTTTTCTCTCATCAAGCAGCTGCCATATTTCTTCTGTAATAAAAGGCATGAACGGATGGACCAGCTTCAGCATTTGTTCAAACAAAGTAATTGCACGGGTAAGCACGGCGGATTTTACTTCGTCGCTGCCATGGTACAAACGGGTTTTAGAAAGTTCAATATACCAATCGCAGAAATCATTCCATACATAGCTATAAATTATTTTTGACGCGGCGTTTACTTCAAATTTGTCTAAAGCGTCATCTACTTCTTTAATAGTCTTGTCGAAACGTGACATGATCCATTTATCTGTGAAATCCAAATATTTATTTACCAAAAGAGAATCCAGCTTAATCGTCTGCGCGTTCATTAAAAGGAATCTACCGGCATTCCACATTTTATTAGCAAAATTTCTTCCAATTTCCACCATCCCGGAACTGAAAAGAACATCCTGACCAAGCGGAGCAATGTATGTCATAGTGAAGCGCAGTGCGTCGGTACCGTGTTCTTTAATAAGATCAAGCGGATCGGGAGAATTACCCAGCGACTTACTCATTTTTCTTCCTTGTGTATCGCGCACAAGACTGGTGAAATAAACATCCTTAAATGGAATTTCTCCTAAGAAATGCATACCTGCAATAATCATTCTCGCAACCCAGAAGAAAATAATATCGGGAGCGGTTACAAGAAGATCGGTTGGATAATAATATTTTTGATCGCGCTCGTTTGTAAAAACATCCTGCGCCCATAACCAGCTTGATGCCCAGGTATCAAGCACGTCATCATCCTGATGCCAGTTCTCTATATCAGGCGGAGGTTCAACTCCGCAGTAAATATCTTTTGTTGAATTATGATACCAAACCGGAATTCTATGTCCCCACCATAACTGGCGTGAGATACACCAATCGCGGATGTTTGTCATCCAGTGTTCATACGTTTTATGCCAATGATCAGGGTGGAATTTTATTTTTCCTTCCTGTACAACCTTGAGAGCGGGTTTGCAAAGTTCTTCCATTTTCATGAACCACTGTTCCGAAAGGTATGGTTCTATTGGTACGTTACCGCGCTGTGAATAGCCGACTTTATTGGTGTAGTCTTCAATTTTCTGAAGCAGCCCAAGTTCCTGCATCCGTTCAATTACTTTATACCGCGCTTCATTACGGTCAATTTCCTGGAACTCTGTAGGTACATTTCCATTTGTTGTGGCATCTTCATTAAAAATGTTTACCATTTCCAGGTTGTGCCTTAAGCCCATGTCATAATCATTTGTGTCATGTGCCGGAGTAACTTTAACTGCGCCCGTGCCGAATTCTTTATCTACATAAGAATCTGCAAAAATGGGTATCTCTCTTCCCACAATAGGAAGAATAACAGTTTTACCAACAAGGTGTTTGTATCTCTCATCTTCAGGGTTAACAGCAATGCCGGTATCTCCAAGCATTGTTTCCGGACGGGTTGTTGCAACAATTACAAACTCATTAGAATCTTTTACAGGGTATTTGAAATACCAGAGTTTGCCCTGAATTTCTTTATAGAAAACCTCTTCATCAGAAATAGCAGACTTTGACGCAGGGTCCCAATTTACCATCCTGTATCCGCGGTAGATCAAACCTTCTTTGTACAGCTTAACAAATGCCTCAATTACTTTTTTGTAATAATGATCATCCATAGTAAAGCGTTCACGCTGCCAATCGCAGCTAACACCAAGTTTGCGCAGCTGCTGAAAGATCAATCCGCCGTATTTTTCTTTCCATTTGTAACAATGTTTCAAAAACTCTTCGCGCGAAATATTTTCTTTTGTAATACCTTGTTCTTTTAAAAGAGCAACAACTTTAGCTTCAGTTGCAATAGAAGCGTGATCAATACCCGGTACCCAGCATGAATTAAAGCCTTTCATTCTTTTGTAACGAATGTAAATATCCTGCAGGGTATTGTTTAAAATATGGCCAATATGAAGAATGCCTGTAATATTAGGCGGTGGAATTACAATTGTATATGCTTTTTTAGATTCATCAACTTCCGAATGATAAAGATTGTGATCATACCAGTACTTGTACCATTTGTCTTCAGTGTCTTTGGGATTGTAAGCTTTAGGAATATCAGCAAGGTTTTTAGGGTGCATTAAATACTCAGACTATTTCAAAATTTGAATGCAAATATAAAAAATCTAAATGCTGGATGCTTGAAACGAGCAATAAACATGCGCCATTTGATTTGTTTGCATTAAATAAAAACAATTACGAGTTTTAACATCAAAAGAATACGGAGGTAAACACAGGAATGTTTAATAAATCTAATTTTGATTTAACCGAATATTATAATAAGCACAAAAACCTTTTCAGGGAAATTAAGGCAGACAGCAAGACAGTTCTTTTAAGAGAAGGAGAAATAGCGAAGAAGATATTTTTTGTTAAAAAAGGCTGTCTTCGCCAGTGGCAAAATTACGAGGGGAAAGAAATAACATTCCAATTCTTTTTTGAGGGCGAGATGGTTGCTTCAATTGAAAGTTTGAGAACCAACAAACCAAGTATGCTGAACATTGAAACCCTGGAAGATTCAACCCTGTTTGTTTTAAGTAAGAAAAATTTTGAAATTCTCTTAAGTGAAGCGCCTGAGTTAAAAGATTTCATAACAGAGCTGGCATTTAAACGTTTTGCCCATTACTCAAAACTGTATTTATCATTTCTGAAAAACAATCCGGTAGAACGGTATAAAGAATTGTTAAGGAATGAACCAAGAATTATCCAAAGAATACCCCAGCATTACATTGCTTCTTATCTTGGTATAACGCCGGTATCATTAAGCAGAATCCGTAATAAAATCAGCAGGCAAGCAGATTGAGTGTGAATTCATAAGTGAATTTTATAGATAACTCAAAAAATGAAATAATCCAATGGCAAAAATATTTTATCCGCTGTATCATGGTGGCAAACTTGATGTTCAAACAATAGCTGTTCTTAAGCAAATATCAAAAGCAAATGGGGCACCGCTTACTTCTTTAACTCCGGAACAGGCTAGAAAAGATTTTCTTGAAAAATCATGGCTTGGAACTCCGCTAAAAAACGTCAAGAGTAAAAACCTGATTATTGAAGACTCCGGCAACAAAGTTCCCATACGTATTTACACACCCGAGGGGAAACCGCCGTTTCCGATACTTATATTTTTTCACGGCGGGGGATTTGTATTAGGCAATCTTGATGAATTCGATGCGCTTTGCACTTTTCTGGCAAACGGGGCCTCATGCGTGGTAGTTTCTGTTGATTACCGGTTGGCGCCGGAGTATAAACATCCCGCCGCTGTTGAAGATGCTCTGACTGCAGTTAACTGGATTGCTAAAAATGCCGGTGAAATTGGAGGAGATGAAACAAAAGTTGCAGTAGCAGGCGACAGCGCAGGCGCGAATCTGGCTGTTATATCATCCATGTTAGCAAGAGATAAATCATTCCCGGCTTTAATATATCAAGTTCTTATTTGTCCCTGGCTCGATCTATCATCAACTAATACGGATTCTTACAAGTACTTTGGTGACGGTTTGTGGTTATCAAAAGCTAATATTTATTGGTACCGCAACCACTACTTAGAAAACGAGGATCAGGCAAAATCATATTTAGTTTCTCCCATGCTTGCAGAAAAACTTAATGGACTTCCACCCACTTTAATTATTGCAGCCGAATATGATGTATTGAGAGATGAAGGAAAAATATTTGCAGATCGTTTAAGTGCAAAAGGTATACAGGTACAATACAATTGTTATAACGGCATGCTTCATGATTTTGTGACAGTTCCCGGATTGTTTGATAAAGCAAAAGATGCAATAAATGAAATCTGCTGCGCATTAAAAAAAGTTTTTTATGATTAATATTTTTCAGACAGTGCGATAGAATATAATATTTCTTTAAAAAGTTTTAACATATAAAAATCAATACTGCTACGGTCACAGCCCAATGCTATCAGGTTAATAATAATATAACTCCGCCGTTCACGGCGGAGGAAAAAATCAACAACAACGACTGGGGCTTTAGCCCAACTTTTTATCTTAAGTAAAAATAATTTCGTTATTAGCATATATCTTCATCAATTTTCCTTGGGCTAAAGCCCTTTAATTATCGTTTCCCTTAATCTCTGCCGTAAACGGCAGAGTTATGAAATAAAATTATTAACTACGTCCTTCAGTACGCGTGGTCTAAGCTGCTAACCTGACAGTATTGGGCCACAGCACCCCTTTAAATTTCTTAACAATTGTTAATGCACATAAAGAGGCAAGGAAATTAGTTTTGGCATAAAAAAGTGAGCGCATTCAATGATTAATAATAAAAGACGCGGGAGAATTGTTAAGACAAATTTTATTGAGTTTGATGCAAGTAAATGCGAAGCTTGCTGGAAATGTATTTCCTCATGTCAAAGCTGTGTAATAGGGAAGATCGATATATTCTTTCATAAACATGCACGCATTATAAAAAGTGATGCATGTAAAGGTTGTTTAAAATGCACCAAAGTATGTGCTTACGGAGCATTAGTGCGCATTTAAGGTAATCTATAAGGTTAATTTGGATGTAATTCTCGCCCGAAATACAGCATATATTAGGGTAAGTATCTCTCCTTCAAGCCATTAAATTTCTGCGTGAAATATCGATAATAACATTGGGCTATTTCATATTTATAAACTTATAAGGGATACGTCTGTTTAACTTAACATGTCGCTAAATAATTAAAGGGAATATTTTACAGTGGAATTAAGTAAGAATATAAAAATACTGCTTGTTGAAGACGCCGGGGTTATGCGCAAGATGGAAATAAAGACGCTTAAGTCACTGGATCTCAACAATATTCAAGAAGCGGAAAATGGAAATGCCGCAATTAAAATTTTATTAGAGGATTCGTCGTTTGATTTAATCATTAGCGACTGGAACATGCCGGAGAAGGATGGATTTGAACTGCTTAGATGGGTTCGTTCAAACGAAAAAACAAAAACTATCCCGTTCTTAATGGCAACCGGAAGAGGAGAGAAAAAAGAAGTTGAGAAAGCTTCGGAGGCAGGTGTATCCAGCTTTATTTCAAAGCCATTTAATAAAGATGAACTTCTTGAAAAGATTAAAGAAGCTTTCGGTGTAAAATTTTCCGAAGAAGAAGCACAGCCATTAACTCACGAATCAAGAGTAACAGCATCTGGGAAAGTAAAAATAAAAGCTGTTCACATACAGATTACTGATCACCTTACCTTAGGCATTCTTAAAAATTTAATAAAGAACAATGAAGTTACACCCAAGCATTTTGAACTTGAAACCGAGTGCATGTCCAGCTGGAACACAGTTGCAAAGGCTCTTGAGAACAAAACAGCAGAGGCAGCATTTATACTGGCGCCGCTTGCAATGGATCTTTACAATTATGGTATCCCGTTAAAATTAATATTATTTGCCCATAAGAACGGCAGTATATGTGTAAAAAATAAAACAGGCGGTGAAGTTGCAGGAGCTGAATTTTTTAAGAACAAGTCTTTTTATATTCCCCATAATATGTCAATACACAATATGCTGGGGCACGTATATTTCAATAATATTGGCTTGAAACCGGGATATCCGGGGCAGAAAGATGTTGATGTTAATTTTGAAGTTGTAGCGCCGGTAAAAATGGGTGAGTTCATGACAGGAAACCAGGATGCAAGCGGATTTCTTGTTGCCGAACCATTAGGCACTAAAGCAATAGCTGCCGGTTCAGCAGAGCTTCAATTTTTATCAAGCGAACTGTGGGAAAATCATCCTTGCTGTGTTCTTGCAGTGCAGGAAGATTTCATTAAAAATTATCCTGATGCTGTACAGGAATTTACCAAACTTCTTGTTCAGGCGGGAAAGGTAATTGAACAGAGACCAGGTTATGCTGCTGAAGTGGCTGTCGATTTTTTAGATCCTCACAAAGAACTTGGATTAAAGGTGCCAATCCTAAAAAATGTACTTACAGAACCAAAAGGAATCAAAACCAATAACTTATACCCTGTTAAAAGTGACCTGGATTTTATCCAGCATTACATGACTGAAAAAATGGGAATAGGTTCAATCATCAATCTCGATGAATTTGTAGATTTACGATTTGCTAACGCTGCCTGCCCTGAATCTGATAAAGTATCAAAGGGCAAAAAAGTAACAGAAAATTATTTGGCAGAAAATGTTCAGCAAATATTGAATAGAGGATTAAACGGAGAAAAAGAACTGCAATCTAAGACCGCACTGAATATGGAGGGGAAATATTTGAAATTTGCTCTTGGAACAGAATATTATGGAATCGATATTCTCAAGATTGTTGAAATAATTAAGATGGTTCCAATAACTCATATTCCAAACACACCACATTTTGTGAAAGGAGTAATAAACCTGAGGGGAAGCATTGTTCCTACTATTGATTTAAGATTGAAGATTGGAATGGAAGAAGTTGAACACGGATCCAAGACTAGAATTATTATTGCTGAAGATGAAATTAACGGTTCAAAAATACGCCTGGGATTAATTGTTGATGAAGTTAATGTAGTCTGTGATGTAAAAGCAGAAGAAATTGACAGCGCCCCTTCATTTGGTACTGAAGAATCGGAAGATTTCATCCTGGCAATGGTTAAGTCAAATGAGAACGTTTATATATTGCTTAACTTATCGGTTATTATGACACCAATAAATAATTTGAAGAAAAAGAAACTGGCAGAAGAAAAAGTTTAAGAAAAATGCCTTGTAGTTTATGCTGCAGGGCATCTATTCTACATATTTTAAAAACTTGACAAACGATAATTTCCTTAATATTTATTTATAACCTACCACACCGCAAAAACCAATAAATAAATCTGAAAAAATGCAGCAGATTAATTATATCACTGCACATCTGTCCAAAACGATAAAAA
>PMDS01000063.1 GCA_003155655.1 Melioribacter sp. | reverse complement strand
TAAAAGATTTGCAAAAAATCTTGATGAAATCTATCGCAGGACCGTTACCGAATTGCAAAGGTAATACACTAGTCGGCAGAGACGATCGGGCCGATCGTCTCTACGTTTTATAAATTATTTTTTCTTCTTTACAACTTTCTTTACTGCTGTCTTTTTCTTTACAACCGGTTTTGCTTTAACAGGTTTTTTCTTTAAAACCTTTTTCGGCTTTACAACTTTTTTAACCTGCTTCTTTACAGTTTTCTTGTTTGCGGGTTTTGCTTTTTTAGCCGGTTTCTTTAATGCGTGTTTTTTCGGCGCTGATTTGCTTGCCGCTTGTTCCTTGAAGCTTGCAGCTATCAAATTGAGAGCTCCGCCCGCTTTGAACCACTCTATTTGTCCTGCGTTGAATGAATGATTTAACAAGATCTCATCAACAGAACCATCACTATGTTTAATAAAAAGCTGCAATTGTTTTTCTGGTGCAAAATTATCCAAACCAACCAGGCTGAGTTTATCATCCTCTTGTATTTTATCATAATCATCAGGGTTCGCAAACGTTAACGGCAGCATTCCCTGTTTTTTCAAGTTGGTTTCGTGAATGCGTGCAAAACCTTTGGCTATGATTGCTTTGCCGCCAAGGAATCTTGGTTCCATTGCGGCTTGTTCACGAGAAGAACCTTCGCCATAATTTTCATCACCAACAACTATCCAGCCTAAACCTTGTGCTTTGTAATCCCGTGCAACTTCATGAACAGGTTTATATTCGCCTGTATTTTGATTTTTCGTCTCGCCAGCGTTTCCATTAAATGCATTGATAGCGCCGAGGAACATATTTTTTGAAAGATTATTTAAATGTCCCCGGTATCTTAGCCACGCTCCGGCAGGGGAAATATGGTCGGTGGTACATTTACCTTTAACTTTAAGAAGCAGCGGAACATCGACAAAATCATTTCCATCCCAGGGGCTGAACGGCTCCAGGAATTGAAGGCGTTCACTATTCGGAGGCATTTTAATGGTTGTATTAAATCCATTTTTTGATGGTGCTAAAAATCCTTTTGTATCTTTCTCAAAACCTTTTTGCGGAAGTTCATCTCCAAACGGCGGGTCAAGTAAAACACGTTCTCCATTATCGCTTAAAATGTAATCGGTTACCGGGTTAAAAGTAAGGCTTCCGGAAATTGCTAAAGCAGTAACTAATTCCGGACCGGCAACAAAAGAATAAGTCTCCGGGTTATTGTCATTTCGTTTTGCAAAGTTTCGATTGAATGAATTTACAATTGTATTTTTTTCACCCGTTTTAGTATCCATACGTTTCCACATGCCAATGCAGGGACCGCATGCATTCGCCATAACTATTCCGCCGAATTCAGTAAGAGTTTGAAGCTGCCCGTCACGTTCAATTGTTGCGCGTACCTGCTCTGAGCCGGGAGTAATAATANNTTGCCGAACGGTCAATATCTTCATAGCTTGAATTTGTACAGCTTCCAATTAAAGCAGCGCTGATCTTTTCCGGGAAATTGTTTTCTATTACGGCATTTTTCATTTTAGAAATTGTCCATGCACGGTCAGGTGTAAATGGTCCGTTGATATGCGGTTCAAGTTCGCTTAAATCAATTTCGATGATCTGATCAAAAAATTGTTCAGGGCTTCTATATACTTCGTCATCAGCTCTAAGAGCGCCTGCATTTTTACGTGCGAGTTTTGCAACATCCGCGCGATCCGTTTTTTCAAGGTAAGCAGTCATCTTTTCATCAAAAGGAAAGATAGAAGTAGTGGCGCCAATTTCTGCTCCCATATTGCAGATTGTTCCTTTACCGGTGCATGATATAGAATTAACACCTTCTCCAAAATATTCAACGATGGAACCGGTTCCACCTTTAACTGAAAGAATTCCAGCAACTCTTAATATTACATCTTTCGGTGAAGTCCACCCGGAAAGTTTTCCGGTTAATTCAATTCCAATTAACTTTGGCCATTTGCATTCCCAGGGCATCCCAGCCATCACATCGACGACATCTGCCCCGCCAACGCCAATCGCAATCATTCCAAGACCGCCGGCGTTTGGTGTATGGGAATCAGAACCGATCATCATGCCGCCCGGGAAAGCATAATTTTCCAGAATAACCTGGTGAATAATTCCTGCGCCGGGTTTCCAGAATCCGACACCATATTTTTGACAGATGCTTTCCAGGAATTCATAAACTTCTTTATTGTCATCTATTGCTTTTCCGAGATCTTCTTTAGAACCGCTCTGTGCAATTATCAAATGGTCTGCATGCGCTGTAGCCGGAACTGCGGCAGATTTTCTTCCGGCATGCATGAATTGAAGCAATGCCATCTGAGCTGTAGCATCCTGCATGGCAACCCTGTCTGGTGCAAAATCAGCAAAATCCTTGCCGCGCACCAGTTCACGGGTTGTTTTATCCCAAAGATGTGCATAAAGAATTTTTTCTGCGTAAGTCAATGGTCTTCCTACAATCTTACGCGCATGGTCAACTTTATTTTTAAATTCAGCATAAACTTTTTTAATCACATCATAATTAGCAGTCATAATGCCTACCTCATTTATTTGTACTTGTTACAAAGATAAAAAATTTAATAATGTTATAAAATGAAAAGATACTGACAGTATGTTAATTGTATGTATAACAATTAAAGCTCCCCCAAAGTTTATTTAAATGTTTATTTTGAAACCATGCTTAACGCTATACGCTGTTTGGGAATATCGATATTCAGAACGGTAACATCAATAATATCTCCAACTTTCAATAATTCAAGCGGATTGTTAATAAATTTATTGGCAATTTGGGAAATATGAAGAAGTCCATCCTGTTTTACACCAATATCTACAAAAGCGCCAAAATCAACAACGTTGCGTACAGTGCCCTTCATTTTCATACCAACCTGCAGGTCTTCCATTTTTAAAATATCACTTCTTAGAATAGGTTTTTGCATTTCTTCGCGCGGATCGCGTCCCGGTTTTTTTAAGTTATCAAGAATATCAACAAGTGTAGGTTCGCCTATCCCAATCTCTTCAGCAATTTTAGAAACACCTTTCGATTTTACAAAAAGCTCGACAAGATTACCTTTTTCGTTGATGTGCGTTGAAGAAAGCTCGCAAAGCTTTAATAATTTTGATGTAGCTTCATATGATTCGGGATGAATAAAAGTATTATCCAAGGGATTGTCGCCGCCCGATATTTTAAGAAAACCGGCGCATTGTTCAAAAGCTTTTTCGCCCATTCCGGTAACATCACGCAATTGGCTCCTGTTTCTAAATTTCCCAATCTTTTCACGGAGTTTAATTACATTATTCGCAACTCTTTTATTGAGACCGGATACATAATTTAGCAAAGAAGCCGAAGCTGTGTTTACATCTACCCCAACATAGTTAACACAGCTTATTACAACGTCATCCAATTTTTTTGAAAGCAATTTCTGGTCAACGTCATGCTGGTACAATCCCACTCCAATTGATTTAGGATCAATCTTAACAAGTTCTGCAAGAGGGTCCAAAACTCTTCTGGCAATTGAAATATTCCCCCGCTGGCTGGCTTCAAGTTCGGGAAATTCTTCTTTGGCTAATACACTAGCTGAATAAACAGAAGCTCCGGCTTCATTAACAATTAAGTAGTTGCAGTCAAGTTTATTTTCTTTTATTAATTCAGCAACTAGCGATTCCGTCTCCCTGCTTGCGGTTCCATTGCCGATAGCAATCAAATTTATTTTATGGCGTTTTATTATTTCAAGAAGAACTTTTTTAGAATCGCTGACTCTGTTTTGCGGCGGATGAGGATATATTGTAACGCCCTCAATGTATTTTCCGGTTGTATCAATAACAGCCAGTTTTGAACCAGAATAAAATCCCGGATCAATACCAAGAATATTTTTACTGTTTATTGGTGGTTGTAAAAGCAGTTGGCGTAAGTTGGAAGCAAATATTTCAACTGCATGAAAATCTGCATCCTCACTCAGTTGGTTTCTGATTTCACGCTCAATGGATGGATATATCAAACGTGTGAAAGAATCTTCAACAGTCTCATTAAGAATGTCGTCAAAAACAGATTTATCATATGTGAAATACTCTTTTGAAACCTCTTTTAAAGCACCGGGTTTATCATAGCTCAAAATAACTTTCAGGAAAAGTTCTTTTTCACCGCGGTTAAGCGCAAGAAGCTGGTAAGGTTTTATTTTGTTTACCGCGCAGGAAAATTCATAATAGACCTCGTATACATCTTTTTTATTTGCCCGCAGCTCTTCTTTTTTAGTGTCGGTTTTGGAAGATACAATCAAAGCGTCATCAAATAAAAATTCGCGGACAGACTGGCGCACTTCTGCTGTCTCACTTATCATTTCGGCAATAATATCTTTTGCACCTTGAAGGGCTTCTTCAGCTGTATTTACACCCAATTCTTCATTAATATATTGAGTAAGAATTTCTTCAAAATTTCCTTTGAATTTAGGATTATCCAGAATGAAAAGCGCAAGCGGCTCAAGACCTTTTGCTTTTGCAATTGTAGCTCTTGTTTTTCTCTTTGGCTTGTAGGGAAGGTAAAGATCCTCAACCTCCTGAAGTTTCATCGCGGCTAAAATTTTATCGCGCAGCTCGTCTGTTAATTTTCCCTGTTCATCAATGCTTTTTATAACAAACTCTTTTCTCTCTTCAAGAATTGTAAGATAACTTACCCGGTCTTCAATCTGGCGCAAAAAGTCTTCATCCAACCCGCCTGTATGTTCTTTTCTATAACGCGCAACAAAAGGAACAGTAGCGCCATCGTTGAATAAATTTATTACTGTGTTAACTTGCCTCTCCTGAATATTTAATTCTTTAGCAATTACCTGAGGTATGTTCATCATTTATCCTGGATTTTTTTTGAAACAAATGAAAGATAAAGAAAAGAAATTTTCTACTTGAAAAATAAAATTATCTCTTTGCGTAATGTTATCTATGAATATAATTCCGCCTCAACAAGTTCGCAAATTATATGGGCTAGTGTAATATGTCCTTCCTGTATACGTTGCACGTTTGAGGAGGGGATAACTATGGGAAGGTCTGCCATATCTTTTAACTTGCCGCCATTACCGCCAAGAAATCCAATAACAAACATTTTTTTATTGTGAGCTTTATCAACAGCTTTTAGAATATTTTGAGAGTTACCGCTTGTAGATATTGCAATAAGAACATCGCCTTCATTGCCGAGTCCTTCAACACTGCGTGCAAAAACATTTTCCCAGCCTATGTCATTCCCTCCGGCAGTTAGGTTGGATGTATCTGTTGTTAAAGCAATAGCTGGAAGCGCGGGACGCTGGATGTGGTGGCTCAAACGTATCATCAATTCTGTAGCAATATGCTGGCAGTCTGCAGCGCTTCCGCCGTTACCGCACAACAATACTTTTTTACCGTTTCTATATGCTTCCGTAATACTTTGAACTGCAACCAGTATTTCCGCTTTGCATGCTTCCTCCATTTTCAGCTTTACCTGGCTGCTTTCCTTTAAGGAATCGACAATGAATTTTTCTTTATCCAACTTTTATCCTGCTTAAATCTTAACCAAATTTAATAGACTTTGTCAATAATAACAAAGTTTGGTATCATTCACGCAAATTTTTTTTGTTATGGGTAAAAAGAATTATTCTTTAAGGAAGAAAGAGGAAATTAAATTTCCTTTGTTTTGCGATTACACATGCAAATACGCGGCATTTGGCGCACCGTCATCAATTGGCGCATGCAGAAAAGAATTAGCCGTGTGGTGCAGTTATTTTAAACGTTCTAATAATAAGAATAATAAATGTTTCGGATTAAAAGCTTGATCAGGGAAAAAATCTTTAGCTAAGAAATACTTGAGAATGAGGGCAGGGGGTCAAATAGTAAATACAAAATTCCATTGTTCCTAAAACCGACTTTCGCTAAGTTGCAATTAAATTTTTTAAACGCTCGTTTAGGTGATTAATGAAAAAAACAATACTGTTCTGGATAATTGCTTTCTTAATAACTATTGGCTCGGCAATATATCAACGTGTTACAGGACCATCTTACCCAAAATCTGGTGAGGTGAATTTAGAGGGAAAGAAAATCGTGTATAAGTTAGAAAGAAGCCATTCTTCTTCTTCAAATTATATTATTGAACTTAATACAGGTGATAGATCAATCCGCGGAACATTAAAATGGAGACGTAATTACAAAGAACGCGAGCCTTTTTCAGAACTTGAAATGACCGGCAGTGAAATATTACGTGCAGAACTTCCTGCTCAGGCCCCTCTTGAAAAAGCACAGTATTTTATTGAGCTTCACAAAGGGCAGGATACAATAATGATTCCTGAGGATAAACCCATTATTATTCGCTTTAGAGGTGATGTACCTGCATGGGTTTTAATTCCTCACATCTTTGCAATGTTTTTTGCAATGATGCTTTCAACACGCTGCGGGTTGGAATTTTTTAACAGTAAGCCAAGTCTAAAATTATTTTCGCGATGGACTATAATTTTTCTTTTTATTGGCGGGTTTGTTTTAGGCTTTATGATGAATCATTTTGCTTTTGGGCAGTTATGGGGCGGCATTCCTTTTGGAAATGACATAACCGATAATAAAACATTAATTGCTTTTGCAGGCTGGCTGCTTGCTTATTTTATGATAAGAAAAAATGCCCAGCCAAAACTATTTGCTTTACTTGCAGCATTACTGTTGATTTTAGTCTATAGTATACCACATAGTGTATAAAAATAGAGAAAGAATAAGAGCAAGAGAATGAGCAAGATAAAATCGAAATTTGAAGTTGTCGTTTATGAAAAGAATAAAAATTTTGTAGAATAAATAGATATTGCCATAATGAATATTTTAGATTACGCAGAAGTATCATTAAACAAATCTAAAATATAGGTTTGCTTAGATCGTTTTTTAATAAATATAATCACGACCAGAACTTCACAAAATCCTTACTAGGAGATAATGAATGAGCACAAGCAAGAAAACTACAAATGGCGGGCTTCCATCGAATGCATATACCGAATTAAAACCTGGCGAAGAATATAAGCCAATTATGTCGCCGCACAAGGAATTCCCTGAAGTAACTCCATATTCTGTATTCACAGGATTGTTAATGGCGGTAATATTTTCTGCCGCGGCGGCTTACCTGGGATTAAAAGTCGGGCAGGTNNATTCCAATAGCAATACTTGCTGTTGGATTTACTAACATGCTCGGAAAGAAAAACGGCATGGGGCAGAATGTAATTATTCAATCAATAGGGTCTTCATCAGGTGCAGTAGTTGCCGGTGCTATTTTTACTTTACCTGGAATTTATATTTTGCATCTGCAGGCAACTTTTTTTCAGATGTTTTTTGCTTCAATGCTTGGCGGATTTTTGGGAATTCTTTTTCTTGTTCCATTTAGAAAATATTTTGTTTCAGAAATGCACGGCAAGCTTCCTTTTCCTGAAGGAACTGCAACAACAGAAATTTTGGTTGCAGGAGAGAAAGGCGGCAAACAGGCGTTTGTTCTTGTAGTTGCAGGGTTAATTGGCGGATTATATGATTTTGTTGTTGCTACGTTTGGCACCTGGTCGGAAGTATTCACATCACGCGTTATTGGAATTGGGCAAACAATAGCTGATAAATTCAAATTAGTTTTTAGATTGGATACAAGCGCTGCAGTTGTTGGGTTGGGATATGTTATAGGACTAAAATACTCAACTATAATTGTAGCCGGATCATTCTTATCGTATTTTGTTTTTGTTCCTCTCATCTCTTTTTTTGGCGATGGTCTTACTACTACAGTCGGGTCAGGGGTTACGTTGCTTATAAAAGATATGTCTGCTGAACAAATATTTAAGAATTACGTCAGGCATATAGGCATTGGTGCAATTGCAATGGCAGGGTTTATTGGAATTGTACGTTCATCAGGAGTAATTCGTTCTGCATTTTCATTAGCGTTCAAAGAAATCTTTGGTGGTAAAGTTGTAGAGAATACCGCATTACGCACACAGCGCGACCTTTCAATGAAAATTATTGTTGGAGGAATAGTTCTAACAGCAGTTGTAATTTTTATATTCTTCCTGTTTGGAGTAGTCAGCAATATAACCCATGCGATTGTTGGTTTGCTTATTGTAATGATTATGTCATTCTTATTTACAACTGTAGCAGCAAACGCAATTGCAATAACAGGCAATAATCCTGTTTCAGGAATGACATTGATGACGCTTGTTCTTTCATCAATTGTTCTTGTTTCTGTTGGCCTTTCAGGTGCAACAGGAATGGTTTCTGCATTAATTATCGGAGGTGTTGTTTGTACAGCGCTTTCGGTTGCAGGGTCCTTTGTTACAGATTTAAAAATTGGTTACTGGCTGGGCTCATCCCCATATAAACAGGAAAAATGGAAATTTGTCGGTGCTATTGTATCTGCTGCTACGGTTGTTTGGATTATTGCATTGCTCGATAAAATTTATGGATTTGCAGGAGGCGGGTTAGCTGCTCCGCAGGCAAATGCTATGGCGGCTATTATCCAGCCTTTGATGTCTAATCAGTCGGCGCCATGGATGCTGTATATTGCCGGTGCATTTATAGCTCTGCTTCTTGCTATGATCAAAGTCCCAGTTCTTGCATTTGCCCTTGGAATGTACCTTCCACAGGAAATTAATACTCCACTAATGGTAGGAGGTTTAATTGCTCACTACGTTTCAACAAGAAGCAAAGATGAAGTATTAAATAATGCAAGACGCGAAAGAGGCACATTGATTGCATCCGGTTTTATTGCAGGTGGTGCGCTCATGGGAGTTGTTAGTGTTATTATAAGATCAACAGGCACAAATCTCATTATGACAGAGTGGTTTGAATCTAATTCGGCTGAGGTGCTTTCATTTGTTATGTTTGCACTTCTTTGCCTATATACTATATGGGATTCTATGCGCGCTAAGAAAGAGGAATAATCAATAAGTAATTTATTAAAACCCCCGTTTTCGGGGGTTTTTTATTTAAGCGGTTATTATTTATTATAAACGGTTTGTTTAATTGATCAAGTATATAATAATTTATAGTTCAATGATTTATTAAATTAGAGAGGAGAAATAATGAAACAATTATTTAATTTTTTAATAATATTCCTGGTAATTATAATGATGGCAGTAAATACATATTCGCAAAACCTGGAACGTAAAGATGTTCCGGACAAATTAAAATGGGATAATTCAATTCTCTATAAAACTGTTGATGATTGGCAGAAAGATTATAAAAGCATAGAGGCTGGGATCAATAAGCTTTCAGAGTTCAAGGGAAAACTGGGAGTGAACCCAGAGACTTTTTACCGCGGGTTACGTTCCTATTTTGATGTTTTGCAAAGCTTTTACAAACTTTCCGATTATGCAAACAGGGTAAGTGATGAAGATTTACGCAACAGTTCAAACCAGTCATTGACTCAGCAGTCAAATACTCTTGGTACCCAGTTTGGCGAGGTTACTTCTTTTATGCGTCCTGAAATCCTGGAAATTAGTGCCGATAAAGTAAAACAGTTCTTTGAGGAGAAAAAGGAATTAAAAGAATTCAAAAATTTTGTAAGTGACATTCTACGCCTTAAAGCACATACACTGAATTCCCAGGAAGAACAAATTCTTGCAAGCGCGGGATTGATTACTGCTACACCAAGTGATGTTTATGGAATTTTTGATAATGCTGAAAAACCTAATGCAAAAGTTAAACTATCTACCGGTGAGGAAGTTGTATTAAGTTCAGCTGCTTATACTAAATATAGAACTGTTCCAAACCGTGCAGACCGCGAACTTGTAATGCGTTCAACTTTTGAGAATTACAAAAACTTCCAGAACACTATAGGTTCAAATCTTGCCGGAAAAATACGCGCAGATTATTTCTTTGCAAAAAATAGGAAGTATAGTACTGTGCTTGAGAGCTCGCTTGACGCAAATAATATTCCTGCTTCTGTCTACGAGAATTTAATAAGCCAGATACATAAAAATCTGCCGACCCTTCACCGTTTTCTAAAATTGAAAGCAAAAATGCTTGGCGTAGACCAGCTTCATTACTATGATTTATATACACCTTTAGTAAAATCAGTCGGCTTCAAATTCAATATTGAAGAAGGACAAAAATTAATTCTTGATGTAGTAAAACCAATGGGTGCAGAGTACTGCGCAACAGTTAAAAAAGCATTTGATGAAAGATGGATTGATTATATGCCAACAGTCGGAAAAAGAAGCGGAGCATATTCGTCAGGCGCTGCTTACGCTTACCATCCGTATATTTTAACCAACTGGACGGATGATTATGAATCTGTTTCAACGGTTGCTCATGAAATGGGTCATACAATGCACAGCTATTTTTCAAACAAGAATCAACCATTTGCAACTTCAGATTATCCAATCTTTGTCGCTGAAATTGCTTCAACAATAAATGAAACGTTGCTGAATAATTACATGGTGAATAAAGTTAAAACGGATGAAGAGAAGCTTTATCTTCTTGGTTCATATCTTGATCTTTTAAGAACAACAATTTTCAGACAGACATCCTTTGCAGAATTTGAGTTGGAGCTTCACAAAAGAATTGAAAAAGGAGAGCCTCTTACAGGTGAACTGATGAGTACAATTTATTATGATATTGTTAAGACTTATTATGGAAACGACTCCGGCGCCTGTGTTGTAGACCCGTATATTGCTTATGAATGGGCATACATTCCTCACTTTATAAATTATACATATTATGTTTACCAGTATTCAACATCATTGATTTACGCAACTGCATTTGCAGAGAAAATAGTTAAGGAAGGACAGCCTGCAGTAGACAAGTTTTATAATATTTTGAAAGGCGGATCTTCCGACTACCCAATTGAGCTGATTAAAAAGGCAGGAATAGATCCATTATCCTCCGAGGCTTTTGACCTAACAATTGCAAAGATGAACAAAGTAATGGATCAGATGGAAGAAATAATAAATAAGAAAAAATAAATGTTTAAATCCGCCACTGTATACTATGGCAATGTTGTCAGGTAACCGAATTATATTTTATTCTTTGAACTCAACCCCTATTTCCCCTTCTCTTAAAAAGAGAAGGGGATTAAAGGGATGGGTTATTTTTGTTAACCTGCCAGCATTAGTACACCGGGGTGTGTTAGAAAAAAAGAAAAATAACTAAACTGAAACATTGAAGATCAACTAAAGACCTTCAAGGTTATAACATATGATTTTTTATTTGATGGTTTAAAGGTGAAACAAATATCTTAACATTAAAAGTTGAACCGAGAATAATAGATTTATCTTTTTCTTCAGATTCCCTGCGGGTCGTTTTAGCGGATGGGCGGGAAGTCTTAACTTCTTTAGAATGGTTTCCCCGTTTACGCGACGCAACAGACTTGCAAAGGAAAAATTGGCGTTTGATAGGAAGAGGTATTGGTATCCATTGGGAAGATATTGACGAAGATATTTCTGTTAATAGCTTATTAACTACTGGTTGAATATAGTGATATTTTGTAATCAACAATAAATAAAAGCCCCACACTGTGGGGCTGATTTTTGTCGGCTGGTGGGGACATACCCATTGTTACTAATATAATTTCAGTTTTTTTAGTGTCAAACCTATTGCAGTTTCTATTGAATATCTTTCATCCAGGTAGCCCGTTACAAACTTCAGAAAGCTTCTCTTCTTGCTTACCGGAATCAAAACTCCATAAAATGCTGCTGCTATTTCAAAAAATTTATTCATTCTATTTGTACTCAAATTCTAATATTATTATCGAGAAGATTTTCTAATTTTATAATGGTTTTAAATAATTTTTTAAGGAAAAATAAATGACCATTTCTGATGTACGTAAATTATTCCCGCATCTTCAAACAGATCAGATTTATTTCAATCATGCGGCGCTTTCCCCATGGTCTACAATTGCAACAGATAGAATAAATTTTTATATAAAACAGCGCACCGGGGAATTAATTGACAACTATTCCTCTTATGTAAAGTGGAGCGGCAGTGCAAAAGAAAAACTAGGCAACCTGCTTGGTGTTGAACCTGAAAGAATTGCTTGGGTAGATAATGTTTCAAACGGTCTTAACATACTTGCACAAGGGCTTAAATGGAATTCCGGAGATAGGATTGTATTAAACGATATGGAATTCCCTTCTAATGTATATCCTTTTCTTAATTTAAAAAAACAGGGTGTTGAAGTTGATATAGTCAAATCAAGAAACGGCGTTGTCGAGATTGAAGATTTTGAAAAAGTATTAACCCCCAAAACCAGGCTGCTTTCAATTAGTCTCGTTCAATTTTTATCCGGCTACAGGGCAGATATTGATGAAATCGGAAATCTTTGCAAAAAACATGGAATTACTTTTTGTGTTGATGTAATACAAGGTGCGGGAGCAGTCCGGTTTGATGCTAAAAGATCTAAAGTTGATTTCCTTTCCGGGGGCACTCAAAAATGGCTTATGAGCAGTCAGGGTCTTTCATATATATATTTAACTGAAGAATTGCAAAGCAGAATTGATCAAAAAAATGTTGGGTGGACATCTGTAAAAAATGCATGGAGTCTTCTTGAATATGATCTTACACTTAGGAAAGGCGCGGATAGCTTTCAAACTGGAACAGTAAATAGAATTGGTGTTGCAATCTTTGATGCAGTTCTTAATTTGTTTATTGAATTTGGTATAGAAAACATTGAGCAAAGAGTTCTTAATAACACAAATTATTTTATAGATAAGCTTTTAAATATTGGCGTAGATCCAATTCTTAAAGGTGTTAGTGCAAAAAATTACTCAGGTATTGTATCATTCAAACACAATAACGCAAAGCAAATTTTTGATGAATTAGAGAATAGAAAAATATTCGGGGCTGTAAGAGAAGGTATGATTCGTTTTTCACCTCATTTTTATAATACGGAAGAAGAGATAACGAAAGTTTCAGATGAATTGGAAATAATTTTGAAAGGTTTAAAATAAAATAGGGAGAAGAGCCGAACCCAGGTTGGGGGGAGACCTAAGCCCAGCCGCAACTCCCTAAAATTTATTGTTCGGGATTGTAGCTTAATTCAATTTTTATATGGAAGTCAGCACCGGAGAAAAGAGTATACTTAACTTCCCCAATCGTGCATTTGTAATCTTCACCTACCATATCACTGACTACTTTTGATATAGCACCTTCCAAAGAACCAACACTAACTAACTTTAATTTATTTTTCAAAAGTTTATCAACATCTATCGCTTTTTCTTGCCCATCTGCCATCTTTATTTCCTTTATCTACCTTGGCACTGAATATTTTCAAAAGACACACTGCAAATATAACTATTCGTGAATAAAATTCAATAGCTCTTCTGTTTTTTTATGCAATAATTTTTCATTTCTTTTTGTTTCAACATTCAGCCTTAAAAGTGGCTCAGTATTGCTGATTCTTACGTTAAAACGCCATTCAGGGTATTCTATTGAAACACCATCCAGCTCATCTAAAGTGCCGTCTGAATACTTCTTTTTCAATTCTTCTAATTTTGCCCCGGGATTAGCTACTGTGGAATTTATTTCACCTGAACATGGGTACTCAGCTATCATTGCCTCTACAAGGTCGGAAAGCTTTCTATTCTCTACTGACATTAGTTCCAGTATAAGCACGAAAGGAATTAGTCCGCTGTCTGAATAATAATTGTCACGAAAATAATGATGTGCTGACATTTCACCGCCATAAATTGCGTTAACTTCTCTCATTTTTTGCTTAATAAAAGCATGTCCGCTTTGCGAAACCACTGCCTGACCACCTGCTTTTTCAACTATTTCAATTGTATTCCAAATCAAGCGGGGATCGTGTACAATCTTTTCATTTGGGTGTTTTTTGAGAATGGATTTTGCAAGCAGTCCTACAATGTAGTACCCTTCGATAAAATTACTTTTCTCATCAAAGAAAAAACACCTGTCGTAATCACCATCCCAGGCTACGCCAAGATCTGCATTATATTTTTTGATTGCTTCAATGGTTGGCTGTCTATTTTCCGGTAAAAGGGGATTAGGGACACCATTAGGAAAATTTGAATCAGGTTCCGGGAAAATCTTAATTAATTTAACCGGTAAGAACTTTTCCAAAGCATCTAATGCTGGTCCAACACATCCATTTCCAGCATTAACTACAACCTTGAATGGTTTAATGTTTTTTGCTTCATAGAATGTATTTACCTTTGCAATAAACTCTGTCATAATATTTTTGGAGTGCACCTTACCTTTTATTTCTGCTTTTTCTCCAAGGGTTCCCGATAAAATATTCTTTTCGATTATGTTCAATCCTGAATCATAACCCATCGGGACAGAGCCTCTTTTTACAAATTTAAGTCCATTATACTCCGGAGGATTGTGGCTGGCAGTAATCATAACGCCGCCATCAGCATTTAAAAATGGGGTGCCAAAGTAGATCATTTCAGTTCCGCACAGACCAAGGTCAAAGACATCACAACCGGCATCAGTAAGACCGTTAGCCAGAGCTTGGGAAAGTTCCGGAGATGACTTGCGGACATCCCTGCCAATTACAACTGATTTAGCATTTAAATAATTCGCAAATGTTCTACCGATTTTATATGCAAGATCTACATTTAGTTCGCCAGGTACTTTACCTCTAATATCATAAGCTTTAAAAGAGGGAATTTTTTCCATTATTTCTCCGGTATATTTCTAATCTTTTCGAAGTCAAAGATAATGAATTTGCCGCTAAATCTACATTTGGACTTATTTATGAAAATACATTAGGATTTTTTTTTGCATAGATAACATATTAATCAACTTTTATATTGCGGTTGTTTTTCTATGAAGGAGGTAAAATCGATAAAGAATATACAGTTCTAAAAAGATTTTCAAGCTGCAGTAATTCCAAATGCAATTCAATTTATCTAATTGATAATAAGAAAACATTTTCAGAAGTGGATTTTCTTTGCAGTGAATGCGCTGAAAAACTTAATACACATCACATTGTTCAATGCCGCAGATGCAGGGCAATTATAGATTTTTTTCCCGCAGAAGGTGGGGAAGAAGTTACTGTTTTTTACACAAAGAAGTGCCATCATTGCAGCGGCACATTTGAAGACGAAAAGCACATTCAGCCTTTTCTGTATCCGGAATTATTTATGTAATAACTTGCCGAGCCCTCACTTTTAATAATAACGTATTTGGAACTTTTTGATTTTAGTAGATGTTATGACATTATATGTTACAACATTAATACTAATTTGTGACAATTATCAATTAAAATAAAGGAGGTTCCAAATGGCAAAGATTCGTTTTTTTGCTTTGTTTACAATTCTAGCAGTTATTTCAATTAATGCTCAAACAAAATGGACAATAGATAAAGCTCATTCTAAAGTCCAATTTGCAGTTACACATCTTATTATTTCCGAGGTTAACGGATTATTCAAGTCATTTGACGGCAGTATTGAAGCATCAAATAGCGATTTCACCGATGCAAAAATTAATTTTACTGTAAATGTGGCAAGCATTAATACAGAAAATGATGGCAGGGATAAACACTTAAAATCAGATGATTTTTTTAATGCTGATAAATTTCCGTCGATTACATTTAAAGGTAAATCACTGAAGAAAATTGACGATAAAAATTATAAACTCACCGGAGATTTCACAATAAGAGATGTGACTAAAGAAATTACACTTGATGTTGTCTATAATGGTTCTATTAAAGACCCCTGGGGAAATACAAAAGCCGGTTTTAAAATACTGGGTGAAATTAACAGGTTTGACTACAACTTAAAATGGAACTCTCTAATGGAAGCAGGAGGAGCAGTTGTTGGTAAGACAGTTAAATTGGTAATTGATCTTGAGCTGCAGAAATCATAATGGAGTTGGAAAAAGAAATAAAGCAGCCGAAATTTAGGAATGAATACCATAAGCTGGCCGTAAATATTATTTATACTTACGGCTGGTTTGCTAATCTTCAGGCTGGAATTTTTAAAGAGTTTAATATTACCCCAAGCCAGTTTAATATATTGAGAATTCTTCGAGGACAATATCATAAACCCGCTACAATAATTTTGTTAAAAGAAAGAATGTTGGACAAAATGTCTGATGTATCCCGTATGGTGGAGAGATTAAAAAATAAAGGTCTAGTAAAACGCGAATTATGCCCTGACAACCGCAGGCAGGTTGATGTTATTATTACCGAAAAGGGATTAAACCTGCTCTCTGAAATTGATAAATTGAATGAAAAGCAGGATGCATTTTTCAAAAACATTTCTTACGCTGAAGCCCAAAAACTAAATAATCTTCTCGATAAAATGAGAGGATAAGCAATAATTACATAACTCACATTACGCAAAAACGGTAATTACAACAATTGATTCTAAAATTTCATTGCAAAGCAAGTTTTCATATGATCGAGTTCATTATGAAGATGTAAGCTAATAACGAAATTATCTGTCCATTGAACAAAGAGTTGGGCTTGGCGAAGCCATCCCTTCGGGAAAAAACCTCACCCCTGCCCCTCTCCTTAAAAAAGGAGAGGGGTAACTTTTTGCTTAGTCAGATCCCACGTCCTGAAGAGCCGGAGAGAGTATAATTCTTATTAACCAATAGATTTATCTATTGGTGTTTGGAATAAGAATATTATTATTTAACGGTTTTAACCGTTTGTTATTTAACGTAATTATAAACCGATAAATCGGTTAGAAGAATTAGTCTTTAGATCCTGGACCAACGGATAAAATCCGTTAGTTAATGATATCGGATAGATGTACAGTCGAGGTGCTAGGGGATAAACCTTAATTTTCACACAGGCTCTGAAGGACATGGTTATAAATTAAATTATGNNTTATGCGTAAGGTGAGTTAATAATTCTTTCAGCTGGAATTACACGAACGGTATTTTGGTTATGATACTGAACTGTTATATTTTTGATACAAGTTAAATTTTTTAATCAATAATGTAAGGTCCAGTATGAAAAAAATATTATTCATTTCAACTTTAGTGTTGATTCTATGCGCGTTTATCTCTCCTCTAACCGCACAGGTAAACCTTGATACTGTAAAGGCACAAAGATTTGATACAGGTAAGATGTGGACATTTGAATACTTTCCACAAGACTATATCCAATCAACTTATGGTTTCAGCGCCTCAGAGGAATGGTTAAAAAAAGTTAGGCTTTCAGCTATTAGATTTGGAAATATATGTTCTTCTTCTTTTGTTTCTGAAGATGGATTGATAATGACAAACCATCATTGTGTTGATGGAATTTTAGAGTCTGTACAGAAGGAAGGTGAAAATATTCCCAAAGATGGATTTTTTGCGCCCACCCTTGCCGATGAAAGAAAGGTGCCGGATCTTTTTGTTGATCAGCTTGCTCTTATTGAAGATGTAACTGCTCCTGTACTTGAAGCTCTGAACTCTGGTAAAACAGATGCAGAAAAAATTGAAAAGAAAAACGCTAAAATTAAAGAACTTGAAGCATCATACAATCAACAAACAGGACTTAATTGTAAAATAACCTCACTTTATAATGGCGGAAAGTATTCTCTTTATGGATATAAGACCTATAACGATATCCGCCTGGCTTATTCAAACGAAAGAGTTGTTGGATTATATGGCGGTGATCCCGATAATTTTACTTATCCGCGTTATGATGCAGACTTTGCTTTCTTGCGTGCTTATGACGAAACCGGAAAACCATTAAAGACTGAAAACTATTTCAAGTTTAGCCAAAACGGCGCTCAAGAGAATGAACTGCTTTTTGTTGTCGGCAACCCCGGTTCATCCCAAAGGTTAAAAACTGTTGCCCAGCTTGAATATTATAGAGATATCACGTACCGCAATGGGTCATTCCTGCTTAACAGGTTGTTTTCGATTTATGATGAACTAATTGCTGAAGAACCTGCTAAGGCTGATGAATACAGGGGACAGCAATTTTTTATCGGCAACAGCGCAAAAGTTTATAAAGGAGTTTTAGCCGGTCTGCTCGATCCTTCTTTTATGGCCCGTAAAAAGGATTTTCAGAAAAAACTTCAAGAGGCAGTTAATAATAATGCCGAATTGAAACAAAAGTACGGACATCTCTGGGAAGGAATCCAGGGAACAAGAAATGAAATAAGAAAATTTGCTTATGAAAACGCGGCATATACATTGAGTCCGTTTATGACATCAGCCTATGTTAAAATTGCCCGTAAAGTTGTTACCCTTGCATCAAATCTGAAAAAGCCTGAAGCTGACAGGGATGCAGATTAT
Organism: Melioribacter sp.; assembly: GCA_003155655.1. Classification (GTDB taxonomy): domain Bacteria; phylum Bacteroidota; class Ignavibacteria; order Ignavibacteriales; family Melioribacteraceae; genus Fen-1258. The sequence continues at coordinate 136,556 of PMDS01000063.1, read as the reverse complement.
AAAGCAGACAAACTTGAAGCTACTATTAATAATTTATTTCCGGCACAAGTGAGTAAAAGTTTTGAACAAAAACTTGTTGCTATGCTGGCAGATTATATGATAATGAATCTTGGAAAAGATAATATGCTTGTTAAGAAAATGTTTAATGGATTAGTCGGAAAAGCTGCTGCTGATTTTGCATTGAAAAACAGCGCATTAACTTCAAAAGAAAGTTTGTTGGAATTTGCTAAAAAAGATCCTGATGCAATACTAAAATCAGATGATCCTTTTATATTCTATGTGGTTTCAACACAGGATAAAGCAAAAGAATATGCAGCAAAAATAAAAGAAATTACAACTACAGAGCAGGCTTTAGAAAGCCAGCTTGGTCAGGTTCTTTTTGCTGTCTATGGAACATCAATTCCACCGGATGCTACATTTACTTTACGCATTAGTGATGGTGTTATGCAAAGCTATTCTTACAACGGAACTATTGCTCCAACAATTACAACCTTTTATGGATTGTACGACAGGTATTATTCTCACAAGAAACAATATCCGTGGGATCTGCCTGCAAGATGGACAAAGCCTGCCCCGGAATTTAATTATAGTACTCCTTACAATTTCATTAGTACAAATGACATTATCGGCGGAAATTCCGGAAGCCCGGTAATCAACACAAAAGGAGAAGTTGTCGGCGCTGCATTTGACGGCAACATGGAAAGTTTAGCAGGTAATTTTATTTTTACAACCGAAGCTAACCGTACAGTATCGGTTTCTTCACAGGGTATTCTTGAGATACTCAATAATATTACAAATGCAAAAAGAATTGCCGACGAATTAAAAGCTGGCAAACTGAAATAATCGATCTTTCCTTAAAGGCTGCCTCAAACGGGCGGCCTTTTTTTCTTTTCTACATCAAATCTTTCTTGGTTATAAATACCCGCTAACTTATTTTTTGAAAGTATCTTTTACCAATAATACAGGTGTTTTATGAAAAAAATATTTCATTTCAAAAGTTTTAATCTTGTTCCATTTCTATTTGTTCTTCTTTTTGTTTTACAAGTAAATGCACAAGTTAAATTCCTTGCTGATACGGCCAAATCACAGAAATATGATACCGGCAAAATGTGGACTTTCGAATTTCCTCCATTTGAATATTTTAAGCAGGTTTATAATTTCACACCGGATCAGCAATGGTTCGATAACGTACGTTTATCTGCTCTAAGAATTCCCGGGTGTACTGCTTCTTTTGTCTCCGGTGACGGTTTGATCATGACTAACAATCATTGTGCAAGAGGCTATAGAAGGTTTATTCAGAAGGAAGGAGAAGATATAGCCAAAAATAGTTTTTATGCTCCCACCTTGGCTGATGAAAGAAAGGTGCCAAATTTTACTGCGGAACAATTGGTTTATATAAAAGATGTAACAGGTGAAGTTTCCTCCGCATTAAAAGAAGGAAAAAATGAAAAGGAAAAAATTAAGCTGCGTGACGAAAAAATGAAAGAACTTAAGGACAAATATGACAAAGAAACAAATCTTAAATGCGACGTAATTTCATATTACAACGGCAGTTTATTTTTTGTACAGGGATTTAAAACTTATACAGATGTTCGTTTGGTGTTTGAGCCTGAAGAAACAATTGCATATTTCGGCGGTGATCCGGATAATTTTACTTACCCGCGTTATAATTTGGACTGTACTTTCTTTAGAATTTATGATGACGGCAAGCCGTTAAAATCAGATCATTATTTTAAATGGAGTGCAAACGGCGCATCGGCTAATGAATTAGTTTTTACTGTTGGCAACCCGGGAACAACAAACAGGTTGAGAACTTTAGCTCAGCTGGAATATTTAAGAGACGTTCAATACCGCAACAGTTCTTTTTTAGCGGATAATTATTATGCAAAATTAGACCAGCTAAAAACAGTAAATCCTTCCAGGGCGGAAGAATATGAAGCACTGCGTTTATCTTTTAGCAATAGTCAGAAAAATATCTCAAATACATTCAAAGCCTTGAATGATTCATATCTTTTTGCACGTAAAAGAGATTTTGAAAAGAAAATTATGGACTTTGTTAATTCTTCACCGGATCTTAAAAAAGAATATGGTCATGTTTGGAAAACAATCGAAACTACACGAAATGAATTGAAAAAGACCGATACAAAACTGGCGGCATTTTCGGTCAACCCGATCTATTTTTCACGTTATATGACAATTGCAAATTATCTCGTAACCGACGCAAAGAATAAATCTTTACCGGAAGATGAAAAACAGCCATTGCCCGGTCAAGGCGGCCCCGGCGGTCAAAGAAGAGGTCAAAATTTCAGAGATAATCTTTTCCCTGATAATTTTGACAGCATTCTTGAAGAAGCAAAGCTTGAGATCAATATTGAATATATAATTATGAACCTTGGCAAAAATGATCCGCTGGTTAAAAAATACTTTTCAGGAAAATCAGTTAAGGAAATTGCTAATAATTTGATCTCAAAAACTATTTTAAAGGATAAGGCAGCAGTTCAGGAACTACTCAATAAATCACCGGAAGAAATTTTTGCATTGAAAGATCCGTTCATACAATATTATGCCGAAATTTTTAAGCAGGCGGCAGCTTTAAGAAAACAGCAGAAGGAAGTGTTGGATACCGAAAATATTTCCTTCGGAATGCTGGGACAAATCCTTTATAAAATGTATGGAACTTCAATTACTCCAGATGCAAACAGAACTCTTAGAATTAGCGACGGTGTATTAAAAGGATACGAATATAATGGAACGGTCGCACCTGTTAAAACAACGTACTTTGGCTTATACGACAGGTATTTTGGATTTGAAGGAAAATATCCGTTCAATCTTTCCGCAAGATGGCAGACTGTTCCCAAAGATCTTGATTTAAGTACGCCGTTCAATTTTGTATCAACAAATGATATTGTTGGCGGTAATTCCGGCAGCGCAATTATTAATAAGAATGCTGAAATTATCGGCTTGGCTTTTGACGGTGATATTGAAAGTCTGCAGGGTAATTTTATTTATTTATCAAAGAGCAATAGAACTGTTGGCGTTGATTCCAAAGGAATTTGGGAAGGAATTAAAAAAGTTTACAAAGCCGACCGTCTTGCAGATGAACTGAAAGATGGAAAACTAAAGTAATGAAATTATTTTTACCTCACCCCCGACAAAAGACGTCGGGACAAGCCCAGCCCTCTCCTTATTAAGGAGAGGGAGAAATGCCAAGTTAACAAAAATAACTCATCCCCTTAATCCCCTTCTCTTAAAAAGAGAAGGGGAGATAGGGGTTGAGTTCATAGGAACTTGACAACATTGGGCTCTGAAGGACGTGGTTATAAAAATAACTCCGCTGTTCGTTGTCCTGAAAGAACATGGTTATTAATATAACTCCGCCGTTCACGGCGGAGGATAAAGATAACATAAAAGAAAAAGGGCTTCAGCCCAAAGAAAATAGATGAAGATAAAGGCTAATGACGAAATTATGTTTCTATTAAACAAAGAATTGGGCTAAAGCCCCAGTCTTTGTTGTTGATTTTTGCCTCCGCCGTGAACGGCGGAGTTATACTATAATTAGCCTGACAGCATTAGGAAGTTGAGGCTTGTCTCGCGTTTTTAGCAGGAGGGTGGTCGAGGATATTGAAAAACATGTTTAGTTTTTTTAGTATGTTTTTCATAAATAAAGTTTTACCGCAATTTGGGGTTTTCGTGGAGATAATTCAATTAATAGATTTCCTAATGTTCAGAAGCACTGAATATGTTATTAATAAAACATCAAGGATGTCCTCATAGGATTTCTTTAAGAAAAGTCTTGTAATCACAGAAAAAACGTAGTGATAATGGCAACTCAAATATATGCGGCACTTGTATTGTCAGGGAAAAATATTGAACATTCTAAATTGACACGCTGCATTGGATTAGATCCTACAAAACAATGGAAAGAGAATGATCAAATTCTAACATCAAAGTTGACTTATAAACATGATGGATGGATGCTGTCTACAAATAAAATTGAAACACTAGATATTCAAGAACCACTTGAACAATTATTTGAGAAGCTAAATCCAGTGTTAAGCAAAATAAAAGAGGTTATTTCATTATTTAATCTAGAAGTTGAAATACAATGCATTGTATATACGGAAGAACCAAATAGTCCGGCACTCTGGTTTGATAAAAAAATAATTAAAATTATTTCTGAACTAAATGCGGACTTAGATATAGATTACTACAATTCTTAATTATTAAACTCGCCATAGTATACCAACGCGCACTAGAAAATTGAAGTAGAGACGAGGCCACGCCAAAGTATAATTCTTCATTATTCCGGTAACACAGGAGTTATGTTTTATAAATAACTTAGTGTACAAAAAAAGTTGTGCAGACCACCTCCCGCAAATCCGTTAGTAAACGGACGCGGGACAAGCTCTTTTAATTCCCCTCCTTGAAAAAAGGAGGGGAAATCCCCGACAAAAAACGTCGGGACAAGTATTTTGAACAGTTCAAAATTATTTTTAAAAGAAGTTTTGCATATTCGCGAAGAACCTGACCCCAACCCTCTCCCCCGCAAAAAGCACGGGACAAGCTTAAAAAAAGGAGAGGGGGAAAAAATTTGAATATTTTACCGTGAAAAGTTCTTTGACATACTGACTATTCCATTGATGCCTAATGGTGAAAAAACCCCGACAAAAAACATCGGGACAAGCGGGATAAAAATGGGATAAAAACAGACCAAAAATGGGATAAAAATAGGGTGAAAACATGGTGAAAATTGGCATAAAAACCGGGTGGAAATTGGTGAAAATTGTTGGAAAACTTAGGACCGGCATTAAAAGGAGAATTTATATTATTTGCAAAAAAGGTTCTGAAAAAAAATTATAAGAATGACAAAAAACCCTGATGTTCACGGGACTTAGAACCGTTACCGAATTTCTGAAGTAATACAGTTTTCAAATAACCAATCTTATATGGAACTTTCTCTTTCATTTTTCCATTTATTATTGAAAATATAGAAAGACAATGAATGCAGTCATCTACAATCGAATCACCATGCGATGGTAATTGTAACATTGACTCAGATACACAACTATGTGTCGGCTGTTTTAGAACAATTGATGAGATAATTGGCTGGTATACATCAGCGGATGAGCAAAAGAAAATAGTCATGGAAAAAGTGAAGGACAGAAAATTATCGATGAAGAAGGGCAACAATGCTTAAAATCTGTATATTCCTAAATTAATGAACCACTGCTGTTTTATTCCTTTCATACGCAAAATCAACAATCATCTTCATAGTTTTCTTATATGAATATCCGGCCTGTTTTGCAGAACGCATAAAACCGGCATCTTCGGTTAAATCAGGATTCGGATTTACTTCTAAAACATACAGCTTGTTATCATCTTTAGATAATCGCATATCTACACGGGAATAATCACGTGTGCCTACTGCACGTACACACTGCAAAGCCATCATTTCGGCTTCCTTACGTGTTTCATCATCAAGTTTTGCGGGGCATATTGGAATAGTTTTATGATAAGCTTCATGCATTGGATCCCACTTAGCCTGAAAACTAACGATTGGATGTAAATTATCCGGCATTTGAGAAAAGTCAATTTCACTAATTGGTAATACTATAGGTTCTTTATCGCCAAAGACAGCTAAATTCAGTTCTCTTCCAATAATAAATTCTTCTACCAGGGCAGGCTGCTTAAAAGAATTAAATACATATTCAACACGTTTCTTTAACTGGTCAACGTTGTCAACAATTGAGTCATTATCAATTCCAACACTGGCATCTTCCCAAGCCGGTTTAACAATTAACGGGTAGCGCAAACCAAGCCGGAATGAGCGTTCCATACTTTTAATTATTTTATAACAAGGTGTGCGGATTCCTAGTGTACTTAAAATTCTTTTAGTTAAAGTTTTATTCTGACATGTACCCAGCGCTAGCGGCGGTGCGCCAGTATAAGCCACGTTAAGTAATTCCAGAATCCCTGTAAAACTCATTTCCAGGCGCGGCTGTTCTTTAAATAATTCCACAAGATTAAAAACCACGTCTGGCTTATTTTTTTCATAGTCCTTAATAAAAGTGTTCAAATTGTCCATTATATTCAATGTATAAGCGTCGCAACCTGTTTTGGAGAGCGCTTTAGCCATATCCTCATATTCAGATAGAGGGTCACTTCCCGTTAAGCTAAAGACCGGCTTAAAGTCCAGATCTTTAGCTTTGCGGTGCTTTTTCATGTATAATTCAGGGTTTACTTCATTAAAGACTATTGCAACTTTCATGGCAAGGTAATTTTTTTTTCGAAAATTAGACAAATTTGTTTAGCATATCAAAAGTTTTCTTATTTTTGCTCAACCATCAAGCAAGAGAATATTTAAGATGAGTTTTTATCCGCAGCCAAACAAATATCAGTGTGGACCCTTTGCATTAAAATATGCGCTGGTTATGTTAGGAATTTTTAAGGATGAGGATCAAATCGGTATAATTGCCGGCAGCACCTGGTGGGCCGGCACAGATGAAATTGGACTTTCACGCGCAGCGCGAAGATTTAATTGCAAGCTCAAGCATTTCCAGTCGAGTAATCCTGATGATGCGCGCCGCATGTTAATTAATGAATTGAAGAAAGGACATCCATGCATCTTGAGTGTTAAAAATTGGGAACATTGGTGCACCGTTGTTAATTATCAACAAGGGAAATTTGTTGTAATTGACAGCGAACTGGATAAAGTTGTTTCAATTCAAACTGCAAGTTCACTTGTAAGACGCTGGAAGTATATTGAGAAGGGAACAGGTATTAAAAGTTATGACGGTTATGCTTTAATTCCAAAATTTAAAGTTCAGACACGCGCAAAGTTTTCTTTGGATAATGCAAAAGAAGTCATGTATGATAAAAATGAAGATATTGCAAAAAAGTGGGACCAGTACACAAATGATTTAATAAATATTTGTAAACCCAGAACTAAGTTGAGTTATAACATTATTACATTTTCTGAATTTTTAAGGCGTAATGAAGAAAATTTAACCAAGCGGATTGCCAACTGGCATGGCGAGCCAACTTACTCTGAATTGAAAAAAATACTTGCCAATATGAAATTTATTGCCGAAGTGTATGATCTTATTGTACCGGAAGATGATGAAAAACGCGCTGCTATTGATGTTGCTTCAATTTTGATGATGTATTCTTGCGGCAAGTACGGAATGAACCCCATCTATTAATTGAGAATTTAGAACCTGCCTGCCGGTAGGCAGGTTGAGAATAATTCGGGAAATTAAAAATTGATTATTGCTGAATGAATAAAAGTAATAATTTACTTCAAAAAGAAAAATCTGCGCTGCTTCTTATTGATATCCAGGAAAAAATTCTTCCGGTTATTTGGGAATCTCAGCGTGTTATTGATAATACATTAAAGCTTATTAATGGATTTAACATTCTAAACGTTCCTGTTTATTATACTGAACAATATGCAAAAGGACTGGGTCATACAGAATTAAAAATAAAATCTGCCCTGGAAAATATTCAGCCTATCAACAAAATGACTTTCTCTTGCTGCGGAAATGATAATCTATTAATTGATTTAAAGCAAAATAGTATTGAAAATATTGTTGTATGCGGGGTTGAGTCTCACGTTTGTGTCTTGCAGTCGGCGCTTGATCTAATTGCTAACGGATTTCATGTCCATATTGCTTCGGACGCTGTTTCATCGCGAAGAAAATTTGACTTTGAAATTGCATTAAGGAGAATGGAAAAAAATGGCGCTCATATTAGTCTTACTGAATCGATCCTTTTTGAAATGCTGAATGTCTGCGGTACTGATGAATTTAAAATGATTTCAAAAATTATTAAATAGTTAATAAAGCACATTTCATTACCTGACTGTTTAACTGCCTTTCGTTTTTTCCCAATATGCTGAAATTATTTTTTTAGTGACGAAAAAAAATATGAAGGAAACGGGTTCGTTAAATTAAAAATCATCGATAGCGGAATCGGAATATCAGAAGAAAATTTGGAAAATATATTTAGGATCGAATTTAAATCTTCTGAGAAAGGAACTGCAGGCGAAAGAGGTTCGGAGTTGGGACTGATTCTTTGAAAAAAAATAATTGTAAGATTTCTATTTCATGTGAACTTGGAGAGGGAACTAAAGTAGAGTGTCTGCTGCCAAAAGCAATTCCGGAATGAATACCTATTTTTTAGGAAATTCAAATAAAAATATTTCACCGCTGTACCTTTCAAGTTTTTCCCAGGATTCAATATTAAGTTTCAAGCCAACCACACCACAGGTTGGCAGATGAGGAACCGGTTTATCGCCCAGCATATTTACCAGGCTGGTTAAACCCGGGTTGTGTCCAAAAAGCATAACATTTTTTGATGTATTTTCTAAGTTGTGTAGTACGGAAGTTAACTCTTTCAAACCGGCTTCATAAATATTTATATCAGTAACAATATTTTCAATAGGATAATTTAGCTTTTCAGCAAAAATATTAGCTGTAGTTAAAGCTCGTTTTGCCGGACTGCTTAATATCAATTCAGGGGAGACTTTTTCTACTTTTAATTTTTGCGCAATTTTGTCTGCATCATGCTCGCCACGTTTATTAAGGGGGCGTTCAAAATCAGGCTGGTCTGAATCTTCCCAGCTTGATTTTGCATGGCGTATAATGTACAGTTTTTTCATAACAAGTTTTTGTGCCGGTGAAGAATTACCTGGTTTGGTTTAATACTTTATCCAGCTGTTCCTGGAGAATTTTAATGTTTTCATTCTTTTGATTCAAAAAAGTCTTTATTGCATAATCTGTAAAGAAGTGATGATGGGTAACGAAGTCAATAGTCTTTGTCAGCCATTCATACTCTGTAAGTTTGCGGTTGGAATGATTTTGAAATTCCATCCTAAATTTATCATTTCGTAAAAAGAATATTTTTCTTCCAATGTGATTTAAATCGGCATCACAAATAATTTTTTGAAAATGATTTTTAGGTTCTTGAGGAACTTTGGTCGCTAAAATACAATTGACTATCTCTTCAATTTTTTCGGACGGGTAATTTTCTTCTGTAAGGAAATTACTTGCGAACATCGCGCTCAATTCTTCATGCCCGTTGGATTTTTCAACATAACCGGCATCGTGGAACCAGGCAGAAATCTGGATAATATCCATATCATCCGGATTAACTTTTTCTCCCAGGGCAATTTCTATTGCGCTGTTCACAACGTCCTTTGTGTGTTCCAGGTTGTGATAAAAATTACCGGAGGGCGTTTTTTCAGTAATTAGTAATTGAACGTAATCTTCAACTCGTTGAATTATTGATTTTTGCATCTGTGACAATCATAAAATGATTTATAATCTGAAAATTAAGAAAATAAAACTTAGAGTCGAGCATATTTTGTAAAAGATGATCTGCGTCATTTTATTTTAGATATGTTGGAGTTTAATAAACTCAGGTCTATCCAGTCGTTTTTTGTGAGAATAAATTCTTTTTTTTTAGAAAATTTAAATGTTGAAAGAATAATATTAATTTTGTAACACTTATTTGAGGAGATTATGAATTCATTAAAAGAAAAAATTATTTTTATTACTGGCGCTTCTTCCGGCATAGGAAAATCATGCGCTTATGTTTTTGCTCAAAAAGGAGCAAATCTTGTTATAAGTGCCCGCAGAAAAAATTTAATAGATGAAGTTGCTGATGATATTAGTAAAAAATTTGGTGTAAAAATTTATGCAGGTAAGGTAGACGTTACAAAGAGGATGGATGTAATTGGCTTTGTTAACTCATTACCCGGAGAATTTAAAAATATTGATATCCTTATTAATAATGCAGGGCTTGCCCGCGGATTAAATAAATTTTATGAAGATAATCCTGATGGCTGGGAAGAAATGATAGATACAAATGTTAAAGGATTACTCTATGTCACACATGCTATATTGCCGGGAATGATTGAAAGAAAATTTGGGCATATAATTAACATTGGTTCAATCGCAGGGCATGAAGCATATCCAAAAGGTGCGGTTTATTGCGCTTCCAAACATGCGGTAGATGCAATTACCAGATCATTAAGAATGGATATTATTGATAAAAATATTTTAGTTAGCACAATAGATGCGGGACTGGTAGAGACTAATTTCAGCAAAATTCGTTTTAACGGTGATGAAGAAAAAGCAAAGAATGTTTATAAAGGTCTAACCCCGTTAACCGGAGATGATATTGCTAATGCAGTTGTTTATTGTGCAACCCGTCCACCGCATGTTAATATTGCAGAGATTACACTGCTTGCTGCAAGACAGGCATCAGCAACAATCTCTTATAGAGCTGATGATTAAATTTAGGGTCATCCCGGTTTTGTCGGGATGACCTTATTTCTATTAAATACTTTACGCTGTTTTTAAAAGAAACATACTAATATCGCCCGCACCTTCTCTAATTATTTCGGGTTCATCACCGCTTAGATCAATTATACTTGAAGGTTTTCCCTCAAGAGCTCCGGCAGATAGCATTAAATCAACTTGCAGATTAAAAATTGACTGCATCTCGGCAGGATCATATAAATTTTCACCTTTCCGGGTTGTTACACTTGTGCTTACTATTGGATTTCCTAATTCCTTTGCCAGCGTAAGAGCTATATTATTGTTTGGTACCCTGATACCAACTGTTCTTCTTTTTGTCCATAAGGTTTTTGGAACTTCACGGGCGGCAGGCAGAACAAATGTATAAGGTCCCGGAATTAATTTTTTCATGGCTTTGTAAGCGTAATCCGATACCTTGGCATACTTGGCTATATCTTTTAAGTTTGGACAAATAAAACTGAACAATTTTGTGCCTGTATCCTGCTTAATATAATAAATACGTTCAAGAGCTGCCTTATTAAAAATGTCGCAGCCTATGCCGTAAACTGTATCAGTAGGATAAATTATTACCCCGCCATTTTTTAATACTTCTACTGCTTTATTAATATACCTCATTTGAGGCGTTACAGGATGCAATTCATAATATTCCATTGATTACTCCTTTTGTAATTATGTTGTTATTCAATAGAATTAAACTGTGGAGACTATTTTGCTGTTATACATCTGGTGTGTCGTGGAATGTTCTACCTAAAGAAAACGAGTTCTAATCAAATAGTCAACTAAAATAATTATTTGATTTTTAATTTAATTTGACCAAATTTAATAAAATGTTAAAATTCAAAAATATATCCCGTTCAGTAATAATTCTTGGCTTGATAAGTTTTTTCACAGATTTTGCAAGTGAAATGCTGTATCCGGTTACTCCAATTTTTCTAACTTCTATACTTGGCGCTTCAATGGCTGTTGTTGGAATTATTGAAGGAATTGCAGAGGTAACAGCCGGATTGTTGAAAGGGTATTTCGGAGCGCTTTCGGATAGGCTTGGTAAAAGGTCAATTTTTATTGTTATTGGTTATGGATTATCCGGTTTTATTAAATCTTTGCCGGGATTTATTGCTGCGATACCGGTTGTCGTTTCATCAAGAATACTTGATAGAATTGGAAAAGGAATTAGAACTTCCCCTCGCGACGCGTTGCTTGCAAGTTACGCAAAGGGAAATACAGGGGCGGTATTTGGTTTTCATAGGGGCATGGATACACTCGGTGCGGTAATAGGTCCTATCATAGCAATTGTATTTCTATCATTTTTCCCGGGGAAATACCAGTGGATATACCTGCTAGCTCTTATTCCATCTTTGTTTGCAATTGGTTTTACATTTGTTGTTAAAGATGCTGAGGTAAAAGTAAGTTCGAAAAAGAAAAAAAGTTATGCTCAATTTTGGAATTCTTCTCCACGAGAATTCAAAATTCTTCTTTTATTTTTTACAGCATTCTCTTTTGTCAACAGCAGCGATGTATTTTTAATTTTGAGATCAAAGCAGGTAACTCATTCAGATTCTACAGCTATTCTTGGCTATGTATTTTATAATTTAATATTCGCGCTTGCATCATACCCAATTGGATTGTTGGCAGATAAGGTTGGTAAAAAAAATATTTTCATCATTGGAATGATGATCTTTTCAGCGGTGTACCTGGGCTTTGCGCTTAATCAAAATTTTTATTTAGTATGGCTGCTGTTTGCATTTTATGGTATTTATGCTGCAACTGCAGAAGGAGTTACAAAAGCCTGGGTTTCTGATTTGATCACAGATGAATTCCGGGGATCGGCAATAGGGTTGCTTACTATGCTTTCAAGTTTTGCAGTTATGCTTGGTTCATTCCTTACAGGAATTTTGTGGGATGCTTTTGGTCCACTTGTTCCGTTTGCCATTTCTTCTATTGTAAGTCTTTTAGTTTCTCTTGCCCTTCTTTTCGTAAAGAAATGATCATTCCTGCAGAATAAAGCTCAAAACCAGCTGCAAAAGAGAGCAAAAAATTAAAAACCACGCCTAAATTTTCCCCAAAATATTCTTTAACGCGGTATAAATAAATCCTTCCTGTTATCGATAGTAAATTATAGATCGTTATTCCTAATAATTCATTAATAAAAGAAGCATTCAATTTGATAAATGAAATTTGTGGATATAATTTTTTGGTAAACGCCAAAGAACTGGTTGAGTTTATAGGTAAAAAAGATGTTGTAATTATAGATACACGCGAGCCGGAAGATTATATTATTGAACATATTCCGGGCGCAATTAATATTTACGATATATTCTGTTACCTTTCTACAAAAGAGAATGGCGGTTATAAAGCCATGCAGGAACATTTTGCCAAACTATTTGGCAATGCAGGCATTTCCGGTAAAGAAAGAGTTTTTATTTATGAAGATGCAATGGATAATGGCTATGGAAGATCCTGCAGGGGTTACTTTATTCTTTCTCATCTTGGCTATTCGAATGTGTCAATACTCCACGGCGGATTCCAATCATGGATAAATGAAAGAATGCCGGTAACGAAAATTGTTCCTGAAGTAGAGAAGAAAGTCTTTCCGGTTAATCTTAATGATTCAATGATGCTTACGCAGGAAGAAATGTTCGCTTCACTTAATGATCCCGAAATAGTAATATTGGATTGCCGCGACCGTGCCGAATGGGTAGGAATAAGCTCATCTCCATATGGACCGGATTTTGCCCCGCGCAAGGGTAGAATTCCAGGTGCCGTTTGGATTGAATGGTATAACACTATGCATTACAGAGATAATATTCCCTGGTTCAAACCGCCTGATGAAATACGCAGACTTTTTAATAACTCAGGAATAACTGAAAATAGTAAACTTCATATCTATTGTTTCAAAGGGGCAAGAACTTCCAACATGTTTATTGCCCTTAAAATTGTAGGTTTTACCAACGTTAAAAATTATTTTGGATCCTGGAACGAATGGTCAAGGGATTTTTCTTTGCCCATAGAGCAGGGATATCCGCACTCTAAAAAAAGTTAATCCTGATTCCAAAATTAACCTCCTTAAAGTCAACCACCCATAATAATGCCTTTTCCTTCTCAAACAGCAATTCGTTATTTTACCGTAGTAAATAAGTAAGATTTATAATGAAAAAAGAAAAATTGGCTGTTGTTGCCGTAAGCGGGGGAATGGATAGTTGTGTAACTGCCGCAATTGCAAATCTAAAATATCGGCTGGCATTAATTCACATAAACTACGGTCAGCGTACCGAGACTCGCGAACTAAAAGCTTTTAATGATGTAGCCGATTTTTATAAAGTTGAAAAAAAACTGGTAATCGATTTCGGGCATTTTACTAAAATTGGCGGATCATCTTTGACTGATAAGTCAATTGAGGTTGCCAAGGCAGATTTAACAAATAAGGAAATTCCAAGTTCATATGTTCCATTCCGTAATGCCAATATATTAAGCGCGTGTGTAAGCTGGGCAGAGGTTATTGGAGCCAGCGCGGTTTTTATTGGCGCCGTATACGAAGATGCAAGTGGTTACCCGGACTGCCGTCCGCAATTTTTTAAAGCGTTTGAAAAAATGGTCAATTTGGGTACTAAGCCTGCAACAAAAATAAAAATCAAAACGCCAATTATTCATTATTCCAAATCAAAAATTGTTAAAGAAGGAATTGAGTTAAAAGCTCCTCTTCATTTAACATGGTCATGCTATCAAAATGAAGATGAAGCATGCGGTGTTTGCGATAGCTGCGCTTTCCGTCTGCGCGGATTTCAGCAGGCGGGTGTTGAAGACCCGATAGTTTATAAAGTTAAACCGAAATATTTATAATTTAGAACTTGTCCGCCTCAGGCGGATTGAGAATTGAGAATGTAGAATGCAGAATGAACTGTTGACAATTAAAGAAGCAAGCGAATGGATTAGTCTTGAGCTAAACAGAAATGTTACATCATCGAACATTTCATATTTATTGAATTATGGCAGAATAAATAAATATGGGGAAAATGGTAATACTTTTGTAAGTAAGGCGGAGATTTTAAGCTATTATAAATCTTATTATGGTGAGAGGCAATTAAACTGGAAAGAGAAACTTGGTGGTGATATAGATTGGCATCTCTCATTTGAAAAATTTAAAGAAGCAGAAACAACAAAACATGTTCACAGACTTCATCCATATAAAGGTAAATTCATTCCGCAACTTGTGGAATATTTTTTAGATAATAATACAGATGAATTCAAGAAGGAAGTTTATTTTAAAAAAGGCGATATTGTTTTAGACCCTTTTTGTGGCAGTGGAACAACTTTGGTTCAAGCAAATGAATTAGGAATTCATGCTTTGGGGGTTGATGTCTCTTTGTTTAATTCATTGATGAGTAATGTAAAAGTTGGTAAATACAATTTAGTAGAATTAAATAGTGAATTAAAAAAGATTACAGAATTACTAAAAGAATTTATTGTTGATTCGAAAACAGTGGAGTTTGAAAAAGAATTACTTGACAAGCTTTTTGAGTTCAATAATGAATTTTTCCCATCACCTGATTTTAAAATCAAAATAATAAATGATCAAGTTGATGAAGATGTCTATTGTCGTGAAAAAGAAAAATCTTTTTCGCCTATTTATAAAAAACTAATTAAAAAGTATGACATTGAATTAAAACAGGAAAAGTCAGAGACTTTTTTAGATATATGGTTCTTGAAACATGTTAGAGACGAAATTGATTTTGTTTTTGATCTGATAAAGAAAATTAAAAATCCTGAAATAAAAAAAGTTACAACAATTATTCTTAGCAGAACAATTCGTTCCTGCCGTGCTACAACGCATTCAGATTTAGCGACTTTACTTGAACCAATCACGACTACATACTATTGTTCAAAACATGCCAAAATATGCAAACCGTTATTTTCAATTGTAGGTTGGTGGGAAAGATATTCTGTTGATACTTTAAAACGGCTATCTGAATTTAATGCGTTAAGAACAAATACATATCAACATTGCTTTTCTGGTGACAGTAAAAATATTGATTTTTTGAACGAATTGGACAAAGAAAATCTCGCTTTTGCTAAGCAATTAAAAGAGAATAAAATAAGTGGCATATTTTCTAGTCCACCATATGTTGGTTTAATAAACTATCATGAACAGCATGCTTACGCTTACGACTTATTTGGTTTTAAGAGGAATGATAAATTGGAAATAGGATCACTTTATAAAGGGCAAGGAAAAGAAGCTAAAGTATCTTACATCGAAGGAATTTCAGCTGTGTTGAATAATTGTAAGAAGTATTTAGCTGAAGATTATAATATCTTTCTTGTAGCAAACGATAAGTATAAAATGTATCCAATTATTGCTGAAAAAGCAGGAATGAGAATTGTCAAAGAATTTAAAAGACCAGTTCTTAACAGAACGGAAAAAGATAAAAATGCGTACTCGGAAAGTATATTTCATTTCAAAGAGAAATAAAGATGAGCAAAGCCGAAAAAATATCTCAAGCTATTAGAGAATTAGTGAAAGCACTAATGGATAGAGTAATGATCCGAGTTCTTGAGGAAGATCCTTTTATTGTTGAAGATCATAGAGCCAATAAACCTCTTTATGCAGCGCTTGTTCCTGACGAGATTTTTAAAGGTTCACACTTCGAAAGAAGATTTGTAACACCCTTCGGAGGTGTGTGGGAAAAACTTGCAAAATTATCTGCGGAATCCGGTTTGGGTTATTCTGAAACTGGTAAAACTATTTCTGGAAATATTCCACAAGAAAGATTGAGAAGAATTTCGGAAATTCTTGCTCTTTTAGAACATCCAATTGAAGGTAAGAAAAGGCAGACTCCTAATTGGGAGGAAGAATTAAAATATATACTAAAAGGAAAGGGAAAACTTTTACCTACAAGAATTGTTTGTGATGTATATGCCGAAGATACAGTTAATAAAAAGAAATATGCTTTTGAATTGAAATCCCCGCTTCCTAATAGTGATATTACTAAAGTTAGTAAAGAAAAGATTTTAAAACTTTACAGTATGGAACCAAAAATAATAGCTGATGCATTTTTTGTATTACCTTATAATCCATATGGGAAAAAAGAAAATTATGCTTGGTCATTCCCATCTCGCTGGTTTGATATGCGTAAAGATAAAGTTGTCCTTATCGGCGAAGAATTCTGGGATTTTATTGGCGGAAAAGGCACCTATAGATTGTTCATTGAAGAGATAAATAAACTAGGAAAAGTTTATAAGGATAGAATATATCGAGAATTTTTAGAAATCGAACCGCCTAAAGAAAAAACAGAATATTTACTATAATGGTAATAATTACTGCGAAAAAGGTAATATAAACCTTGCGAAAGAGAAATTAAGAAAGAAATGACAAATAATAATTCTAAAATATGTTTGCCACTTTCCAAAAAAATATTTCCACATAACAATTCAATGAGTTGGCATAGAGAAAACATTTTCTTTCAATAATGGAGAAAAAAAATATGCGAAGGAATAAAAAAGTATATTGGATTGACATTAATGATGTACAAGAAGTCGCATTGCAAGATTTAGATCGTGAATTAAATGAAGAAGAGATGAAAAAAGTGATTAATAGAATGGGCGATTATATAAATTGGGCTGATGGAATTTCACTTGCATTTGATGATTTGCAGCTAAAAGGAGTAGAGAAAGACGTATGAATCCCAAACAAAAACTTCTTGTAACGTTTCCTAATCCTAATCCTGAAAGAGATTATGTAATAATACATACTGCGCCGGAATTTACTTCTGTCTGCCCGGTTACAGGTCAACCGGATTTTGCAACAATAATTTTAGAATACATAGCAGATAAAATTTGCGTGGAACTCAAAAGCTATAAATTTTATTTGCAGTCGTACCGTAATGATGGAATTTATTTTGAAGCAGTAACAAATAAAATTTTAGACGATCTTGTTGGAGTGATGAAACCCCGTTATATAAAAATTACCGCAAGATTTAACACACGCGGAGGTATTTCTTCAGAAATTATTGCAGAACAGAAAAGAAAAAAATTAAAGAAAAAATTTATCTGAATATAATGATAGGGAATTATTTTAACTGTAAGTATGATTTTAGTTAAATAATGCTATTTAATATTCTTGTTCTTAATTATAATCTTGCTCTTAATCTTAATCTAGCTCTTACTCATGAGCTTGCAATAATGATAAATGAAAAAGATAGGAATTATTGGTGTACCAATTGTTATCAAAAAATTTTGGAGAAAATCATGGCAAAAAAAATAATAAAAAGAAGCTGGGCTGAGCCATTCAAGATAAAAATGGTAGAGCCTATAAAAATGACATCGAGAAAAGAAAGAGAAAAGGCGGCTAAGGATGCGGGCTATAATACTTTCTTAATAAAAAGTAAGGATGTTTACATTGATCTGCTAACGGACAGCGGCACTAATGCTATGAGCGATTATCAATGGGCCGGTATGATGCTTGGTGATGAAGCTTATGCGGGCAGCAGGAATTTTTATTACCTGTGGGATAATGTAAAAAAATATTATGGGATGCCTTATTTTGTTCCTACTCACCAGGGAAGAGCTGCAGAACACTTGATAGCAAAAATATTGGTTAAATCAGATTCAGTAGTCCCGGGCAATATGTATTTTACAACCACAAGGGAACACATTGAGCTTGCAGGCGGAAAGTTCGTTGATGTTATTATAGATGAAGCTCATGATCCTCAGAATACTCATCCGTTTAAGGGTAACATTAATGTAAATAAACTTGAAGACTTAATAAAAAAAGTCGGCGCTTCTAAAATTCCTTATGTCTTTATGGCTGGACCGGTTAACATGGCAGGCGGTCAGCCGTTCTCAATGAAAAATTTGAAGGAAGTTTCTGCGCTTCTCAAAAAGAATGGAATACAACTCTGGCTTGACGCCACACGTGCAACAGAGAATGCATATTTTATTAAGATACGCGAAAAAGGATTTGAGAAAAAATCTATTGAAGCAATTCTAAAAGAAATCTGCTCGTATTTTGATGGGCTTTGGGTGAGTGCAAAAAAAGATTTAATGGTTAATATTGGCGGAATTCTTGCTACCCGGAATAAATATTTTTATGAAGAAGCCCGCAACATGGTTGTTATTTATGAAGGGCTTCATACATACGGCGGTTTGGCAGGGCGCGATATGGAAGCAATGGCCCGAGGTATGGAAGAGATGGTTCTCTTCGATAATGTTAAAGCGCGCATAGGACAGGTAGAATACTGCGGAAAACAGCTTGAAAAGTATAATATTCCGCTTGTATACCCCTTTGGCGGGCACGCAATTTTTGTTGACGCAAAAAGATTTCTGCCTCATTTAAATCAGGACGTTTTTCCGGCCCAGACGCTTGCCTCAGAGATTTATATAGACAGCGGTGTGCGAGGAATGGAACGCGGTGTTGTATCTGCCGGACGCGATCCGCAAACCGGAAAACACCGTTACCCAAAATTGGAACTGGTCCGTTTAACTTTTCCGCGGCGTGTTTATACCCAGGCGCATATTGATGTTACTGTTGAATCTATTGCCCAGGTTTTTGAGGATAGAAAAAAGATTAATGGGTTAAAAATGGTTTATGAACCAAAACATTTAAGATTTTTCCAGGCAAGATTTAAAAAACTGTAGCATTTCTATTATATTCAAAATAAAGCTGCTGCTCTGGAATTAGAATGAAAAGAAATGTATTATGGGCGAGTTAACTCGCCCAATTTATATTATATGGAACCACTTAAACTAAAAGAAATATTTTTTCAGGATAGAGACCAGATTTTTCACGACGAGGAACTTCTAAAAGATCCGTATAAGTTCTGCGTCAAGTGGAGCGTTCTGGTTGAGGAGTATGTTCAAAGAGTTTTAAAAGGGATGAAGCTTGAATGTGCAGTTGCTTCTGTTGGAAGTTTCAGCCGCCGCGAACTTTCCCCATTTTCTGATATTGATATGATGTTTATCTTTGATAAAGTACAGGGGAAAGATCAGCTAATTAAAGACTGCGTAACGCAGCTTTGGGATTCCGGAATTGAAGTTTCTCATACTGTACGTGAATTTTCTGATGTAAAGAGATTTCTTGATGAAGACCTTGAAGCTTTTACACAGTTTTTTGAAACACGTTATATTTTTGGGAACGAAAAAATTTATAATGAATGGAACTCAAAGGTACTTGCACCTCTTTCGGAAAAGAATAAACTGCGTTTGATACGCGAATATTTTGACGATCTTCATGCTCGTTATGAAAAGTACGGTGAATCTGCAAAAGTACTTGAACCTAACATTAAGTATACTGCCGGCGGGCTTAGAGATTTGCAGATGATAGAATGGATATATTCCTTAAAAAATAATTTGCTGCTTACATCCCAGGAAGAAATGACACAGACGCAGCATTTCCTTAGCATCTTGAAGCATGAAAAAATAATTATCCCCCGTGCATTATCCCGCTTGCAGGAAAGTTACCGCTATTTGTTGGACGCCCGAAATCATCTCCATCTGCTAAGCGGACGAAAAAACGACCGGCTTGAATTTTCTTTCCAGGAAAATATTGCAAAAGTACATGGTATGGGCTCCGATGGCTGGCATAGTTATATGCGCAAATATTTTGATTCGGCAAATGTAATTAAACGATTTACAAGCACAATGATGAAACGTTTTTATGAAGAAATTACGCCTCCTATAAGCGACTATCTTTCAATTCAGCTTGACGATGATTTTTCTCTTAAAGGAACTGATATTTATCTAACGCGTGAAATCAAGATCACACTTTCAACTATTATGCGCGCTTTCTATTATGCTGCGCTGCATAATGCCACTTTTGATGAAAACCTGAGAAGCCAGATTATTGAAGCAGTTATTGATCATGAGGAAGAACAAACTTTTGAGCCTAAATCATCTGTATTTTTCAGGGAAATATTGAAACTTCCCAAGCAAGTTGGCAAAACTTTAACAACTATGAATGAGCTGGGTGTCTTAGGTGCGTTTCTTCCCGAGTTCAAAGAGCTGGTAGGGTTTTTCCAGCCCGGGGTTTATCACTGCTATACTGCCGATGAGCATACTCTTTTAGCGCTTAATAATCTTGAAAAATTATCCGAAGTAAATTCAGTACTTGGAAAATTATTCCAGGTTATACGCAATAAGGATATTTTATACCTTGCAGTTCTCTTTCATGATATTGCAAAGCCAATAAGTGTTTCAGGACACGAAATTATTGGAGGTGAAATTGGATCCTCAATTATGGAACGTCTTGGTTATGGTTTTAGTGAAATAGAGAAAGTACAATTTTTAGTACGTCATCATCTTACAATGGAACAGGTTGCTTTTCGCCGCAACTTGAATGATCCTTCAACTTTAAATAATTTTACCGAATTTTTCCCTAATTCGGAACTGCTTGACTTGTTATATCTTCTTACCTATGCAGATCTTTCCGCAGTATCGCAGGTTGTTTGGACGCAGTGGAAAAGCGATCTTTTAAATGAATTATACCGGAAGACGAAAACTATGCTGGACGAAAGTATTAGCGGGCACGATCTGCTTTCAAATAGTTTAAGAGAAATTATTAGCGGTTCGGATATTTATTCCGAGGAATCTTTCAAAGACCATCTAGAATCAATTAATGATTTAAGTTATTTGCAGCATTTTTCTACTGAAGAAATTAACCAGCATATTGAAGAAATTGAAAAAGGTTCTCCTGTTTCAGTTTTCTTTAAGGAAGACAGTGTATTTACAACGGTATCTGTGATAACCCGGGATTCTGAAGCGCTCCTTTCCAGAATGTGCGGGGCGCTTTCAATAAATGATCTTAATATTCATGATGCAAGAATATTTACGCGAAAGGATGGAATTGTAATTGACAGTTTCAATATTTCGGATTTTAGAACGAATTCGTTGGTTAATAAAGAAAAATATAAGAAAATTGCAAACGACATTACACTGGCAATCGAAAACGAACTCCAAATTACAAGGGAATTCAGCCAGATAAAATCAAAGTGGTGGCGTATCGAGAACAAACTATTTAAACGGAAAGGTAAAATTAAAATAGAATATGAGAAGCATGATAAATACACAATAATTGACGTTTATTCCCCCGACCGGCTTGGCCTGCTTTACCAGGTAACAAGAAAAATGAATGAACTTGGGCTTTCAATTTATTTTGCAAAGATTTCTACAAAGGCTGATGACGTGGTGGATTCATTCTATATCCTGGACCGGAATAGGAAAAAAATCTCAACTGATGTTTACGAATTAATTACACATGAACTAAATCAAACAATAGAAGAAATGTTATAGGTGGCAAATTGAATTTCATGAACAGAACCAACCCGATAGGAATTTTTGATTCCGGTATCGGAGGACTGACGGTAGTCAAATCAATTTTACGTTTGATGCCAAATGAAAACATTGTTTACTTTGGCGATACTGCAAGGGTTCCTTACGGCTCTAAATCAAATGAAACAGTAATTGAATATTCTCTCCAGGCGGCAAATTTTCTTTTAAGAAAAAATATTAAGCTCCTTGTTGTTGCATGCAATACTGCATCTGCAGTTGCTTTGAAAGATCTAAAAAAATTTTTAACTATTCCGGTAATTGGTATGATTGAACCCGGCGCTAAAATGGCAATACAGGAATCAAGGAACGGTATAGTGGGAGTTATAGGCACGCGTGCAACTATTAGTAACAGGGCTTATGCAAATGAGTTGAAGAAAATTAGTCCGCGCACTAAGGTTTACGAACGGGCATGCCCGTTATTTGTACCCCTTGCAGAAGAAGGATGGCTCGATCATAAAGTAACTGAAATGATAGCAAAAGAATATTTAAAGGAACTAAAGGAAAAAAATATCGACAGCCTTATTCTGGGATGTACGCACTATCCAATTCTCCAGGATATAATACAAAAAGTGATCGGGAAAAATGTTAAACTAATTGATTCCGGTACCCCTGCTGCGCATCTAGTTGAAGATTATTTGAATGGCCGCCAGCTTAGAAATCAATCAGTGCATCAGGGGATAAGTGAGTTTTATGTAAGTGACGTACCGGCAAAATTCCGTGAAATTGCAGAAAGGTTCTTAGGAAGGAAAATTATACATCTTCATAAAGTTGAATTAGAAGAACTTACTAATGAATGAAGAACTTGAATGAGTGCAAAATGTAGAACGAAGAGTGAAGAATTTAAATTCTACACTCTTCGTTATTATTATTCTTCGTTCTGCGTTCTTCGTTAAAAATTAGGAGGCGTTATGAAACGGAAATTTTTATTTGCTATTTCGTTTGTAATTCTTCTTTCCTCCAGTTGTTCTAAAAATGAAGGAATAACTGATAGTAATCCAATTGATAATGTAGATGATTATTCATTAGCTAATCCTCCCGGGTTAAATGTAAAAGTAGACCCGCGTATGGAATTGCTTGCAGTGGTTCAACACTTTACAACATGGGCGAGCGTACGGCATACAAAATTTGATATTGGTTATAAACACGACATTGATAAATACTTTGCAAATTTTTCTAATCATCCGGCAGTACAGAAATCGCAGGAATTAACTAATAGTAATTTTATTTATGATGCCCCGGTGACATTAGTACTTTTTCATAATAATCCCCCGGAATTTGAGCAAATAACACCTTATTCTAAAGATTTAATTATGCGTGCCGGGGGTGAATCTGTTTTAAAAGATTTTGCAGATAAACTTCGAGCTTTTGTAAAAGAAACAAATTTTATGAAATTCTATAATGACCACCAAAAATTTTATAATCACATTCAAAACAATATTATTAAAACAATTGGCGACACAAATTATACAAAGTTGCTGGAAGATTATTATGGAGAGATAAAACACAGCTATAATATTTTACCTGCGCCACTGTTTCATAACGGTGGTTACGGACCGCAGGTTCAAACCCAGGAAGGATTAGATGTTTTTAATGTTGCCGGTCCAATGTCTTATTCTAATGGCGACCTCTCATTCGGTAATAAAGACTATTTGCTTTATATTTTGCTTCACGAGTTTAGCCATTCGTTTGTCAATCCTGTAACAGCTAAATTTTCAGACCAAATCAACAATTCAACAGCATTGTTTACACCTATTAAAACTCAAATGCAGCAGCAGGCGTATTCCGATTGGCAAACCTGTGTAAATGAACATTTAGTAAGAACTGTTGTTGCAAGATTAGCTTTGAAGTTGAGGGGAGAAGCTTATAAAAATACGGTGATCAACCAGGAACTAAACAATGGTTTTATATATATACAAAAACTTGATAGTTTAATGTTCGAATATGAAAATCACCGTGATACATATCCGACATTCGAAAGTTTTTACCCGAGTATTGTTGCTCTATTTAATTCTCTTCTTTAAATAATTTAAATTATTTTTTAAGAAAATGAATTCCGCAAATAGTTTTTGCATCAACAATTTCACCATCACTAATTTTCTTTTCAATTTCATCAATTGTTAGTTCTAAAATCTCCATGCCTTCTTCGCCTTCCTCACGGGCATGAGCGCCGGGGATAATATCTTCTGCCAGATAGATATGAAGTATTTCATCACAAAAGCCGGGCGTCGTATAAATCTTGCCAAGCTTGGAAATCTTATTTGAAGTGTAACCTGTTTCTTCAGCCAGTTCCCGTGTTGCACAGTCGAGGGGGTCTTCACCCGCTTCTAATTTGCCCGCGGGAAACTCAATTACTGCCTGGTTATGCGGATAACGGTATTGCGAAATTAAAACTATCTTACCGTCACTTTTAATAGGAACTATAACAGCTCCGCCCGGATGGTGTGCAACCTGCCGTTTAGTTTTATTTCCCGTTTTATAATATTCTATTTCATCAACATTTACATCAAAAACTTTTCCCTGGTAGACTGTATTTTTTCTTATTACCTTAAAATTCACGAAAACCTCTAATATTTATTTATAGGAATTTTATTTGATTGAATTGTACAAAATGTAATTATCGCTCCGGTCTTTCTTTTTTTATTACCATCCAATCGTTTGGGCGATTATTTACTTCAAAACCAACTTTTTTATAAACTTCATGAGCATCCTTGGTAATCAGCGTCCAATTGTATACATCCTTTAATTCTTCATGGTTAAGAATATATTTTATCATTTCCTGTCCGATACCATTTTTTCTGAAACCTTCGTCCACATAAACATCCAGAATGTATGCAAAGCGTGTTTTATCAGAAATTGCACGTGCATAACCTATTTGTACTCCCTTAATTGTAAAGACACCTACTACAAGAGCAGAATTCAGCGCGCCCTTTTCAACCTCATTTATTTTAATTCCCGGGCTCCAATAAGATTTTGAAAGCATTTCTGTGACGCGTGAAAAATCCATTTTGTTATAGCCGTCAACAATTTTGTAGTTAATTCTTTTAACAAGTGTTTTCTTCATACAAACACTATTTGGCATATTTGCATACTGACCGTAATTATCAATTCTTTTATAGTTAAATTTTTCATAAAGGCCAATTGCCTCAGGCTGACCAATACCCGTTTCAAGAATGGAATACAAGTAACCTTTTTCTTCCGCCCAATATTCCAATTCTTTTAATATCATTTTAGAGATCCCTTTGCCGCGCATTTCATTTTTTACAAACATCCGTTTGATCTCAATTGTTTCATTGCCGTATTGTTTGAAACATCCGCATCCAACAGGCTGATTACCGTCATAAGCGACAACTACTGTATCAATTAATTCAATAACGTTATGTTTGTCATATTCAGACTGCTCTTTTCCGTAACGCGCATTTAAATCGTTATCTAATTGAATAATAAGTTCACGAAAATCTTTGTTTTCACTTGATGTGCGTATGATAGAAAACATATTTATAAAGTTAATTATTTGAACAATTTATTATTGACAAATTATTTATTCACTGTATTAATAGACCTTTCCGGATAGCGCAGTCCTGCAGTAATACCAATGGGGGCTGCTTCGTTAATTTTTTGAAGATCATCCTGGCTTAATTTTATTCCGGTTGCTTTCGCATTTTCCTCCAGGTACTTAATTCTTTTGGTTCCGGGTATTGGAACTATATCCTGTCCCTGTGCAAGCAGCCATGCAAGCGAGAGCTGTGCCGGTGTACAATTTTTTTCTTTTGCTATATCTTCAATTTTATTCAGGAATTTTAAATTATGTTCAAAATTCTCACCGTGAAAACGCGGGTGGTTTTTCCTGAAATCTTCCTCGCCAAAATCATTTTCAGATTTGAATCTTGATGCAAAAAATCCGCGGCCTATCGGGCTGTAAGCAACAAAGCCAATTCCAAGCTCACGGCATGTTGAAAGAATTTCAATTTCTACATCGCGTGTCCACAAAGAATATTCAGTTTGAAGAGCAGTAATTTGATGCACTTTGTTTGCCCGGCGTATTGTTGGAGGTGCAGCTTCCGAAAGTCCAAGATATTTTACCTTGCCTTCTTTCACAAGTTCAGCCATAGCTCCAACTGTTTCTTCAATCGGCACTGTAGTATCTACACGATGCTGGTAATAAAGATCGATCACATCAGTGCCAAGACGTTTTAAGCTGGCATCGCATGCAGAACGAACGTATTCCGGTTTGCCGTTCACGCCAAGAAATTCACCATTTGGACCGCGCACATTTCCGAATTTTGTTGCAAGAAAAACTTTATCGCGCTTTCCCTTAATTGCTTTGCCTACCAGCTCTTCATTTTTGCATACACCATACATGTCGGCAGTGTCAAGAAAAAATATCCCAAGTTCAAGCGCCCTGTGAATGGTTGCTATGGATTCATCGTCATCGGTTTTCCCATAAAATTCCGACATGCCCATGCAGCCAAGTCCTAAAGCTGACACAACAGGACCATCTTTGCCAAGTGTTCTTGTATTCATAAAAATACTCCTTTATCAATTCAAAAATTTGTTTGTGATTTATTAGGGAAAATATTTTCTATTATTTTACTTCCAAATATATCATTTGTGTAAGAATTACGTTTGGGTTTTCTACTAAAGTTTGTGAATAAACCATATTTTTTTAATTCTTGCGCATATGTGAGCAGTTATTTCACCCCTGGAATTTCTAGCTAATTAATAACGAAGTCATTGAAAGAGACCCCATAACAATTGAGTCATTGAAAAAATTTATTGTTTCATCTTTTCCTTTTAAAGCCAGAACATAAAGAAGAGGCAGAAAATGCTCAGGTGTTGGAATTGCCAATTGCGCTTCTTTTCCAAGATTACTGTAATTAATAAGTTCTTCATGATTATTTTCTTCAATTAATGATTTAAATTTTTCACTGATATTTATTGCCCAGTCATATCCATTATTAGGATTATGCCAGTCAACCAGACTTAAATTGTGTACAATATTTCCACTGCCCATAATAAGCACACCTTTATTTCTCAAGCAAGAAATTTCCTTAGCAAGTTCGTAATGCCACTTGGCGGGTTTATTGTGGTCAATACTCAACTGAACAACCGGCACATCTGCATTTGGATAAAAATGTTTTAGCACACTCCAGGTTCCGTGGTCAAGTCCCCATTCATTATCAAGCATTACTTCTGTTTTATTAATCGTTTGTTTTGTCTCGAGTGCAAGAGAGACATTTCCCGGCGCTGGATATTCAACATTGAATAGCTCATTTGGAAAGCCATAAAAATCGTGAATTGTTCTTGGTATCTCCATCGCTGTAACAAATGTACCGTTTGTTTCCCAATGTGCGGATATGCATAGTATTGCGGTTGGTTTTTCAATTTCATTTCCAAGTGCTTCCCATTTTTTGTTGAATTCGTTTTCCTCAATAGCATTCATCGGGCTGCCATGCCCTACAAAAAGAAGAGGTGTTTTCTTTTCCTGTGTAGGAAGCCCCTCACTAAAATTTTTTAGGTCATTTAATCTTTGCATAAACCAGCTGATTTTATAATTGGTATTATAATATAAAACAAGGTTGAATTATATATAGTTCTGTTGATCGAATTGCTAAACAATACATTGCCGGTAGGCTGATCTCAATTCGCAATTCTCAATTTTTACCCTGAGCTTGCCGAAGGGCTCAATTATTATTTTTTGTCCCAATCTTTGGTTTGTTCTTCGAATTCCTTTCTTGCCTGCTCTTTAAGCTCCTCCATTTCTTTTTCTGTTAGGTACAGCCCTTTTTCTATTTCAGCTGCCTCTTTAGAATGACGTTGGGCAAATTCTTTCTCCTTTTCTTTATCTATATCTGGAATCCGTTCTCTTGTTTGATGGTAGGAACTAAGTAGTTTTATCGCGTCCACTTTAGCCCAAATATAGCCCGTATTTTCAGCAATTTCTAAAGCTCTCCTGCCATCATCTCCGGCTTTTTCCAACAGATCTCTATTTTGTTTATTCTCTTTATTGAATTGTAATAGATATAAACGCCCACGTAAAACAAAATTATCAGCCTGCCATAAACGAAATCCTTTATCAGCACAAACAAGTAATGCATCATTGACATGTTTCAAACCCTTTTGGTAATCTTCTTTTGCTTCTGCAAGTAAAGCCCAGACCCAGTCTAATCTACAAATATGTTCCAGCATGCCGGAAGGTCGCAGAATCTGTTCTGCTTTGGACAATTCATTTTCTGCTTTGATTAATTGATTATTGTAAATTTCATACCAGCCCTGGAGAAAATAGCAAAATGCATATGTATCGTTCCATAGATATTCGGTACAAACTTTAATGTTCCGAGCATTTACTTCTTTAAATTGTTTCCAGGCATGAATACGGATGAAAAATTCAGCTTGTTGATTTCCCCAAATGGATGACAATTGTTTTGCATTAGATTTTATTTTTTGTGTACAGAGGAGGGCAAATTCAAAATCTTTGTATGCCTGTTTGGAGTTACCTAAAAGAAATTGATAATATGCTTTGTATGCAAATTCACTCCTAAAATTATTTAAATCTTTGATCTCAAAAGAACATGTTAATGCTAGAGATACTGTTTCAATAGCCTTTTTAATATTACCCATTGATAATTCAATTGATGATATTGCATACAAATTAATAGTTTGAGCAGATATAAAATTTAATTGTTTGTTGATTTCCAGCGATTGATGACACCATTCAATTGCATTTTCAAGATTTCCAAGATAATAATTATAAAGAGAAACACCAGTACAATGAAATGCAACAAAACTTTTCCCTAAGATCTTTTCAACATTAATTATTTTATCTTGAGCGCCAACAAATGCCAGAACACATTCCAAACCTTCAATAATAGCGGGAAGACTAAGGAATACGTTAAATCCATAACCTCCTTGTGCCAATCGTGCTGTAAATAAATTTTCAGCCGCCTTAAACTCTTTTTCGTCACATAATAATTGTACTGCTTCAACAAGATCATGCACTTCCTCAATATTCTTTGGTCTTTCTGCACCAGGTCTGGATTTTAGAAAATCAGCTACTTCACGTCTGGAGCCTGTTATTTTGCAACCAGAACGGAAATAGTCACGAATTATAGGGTGTGTAGTAATGCCATCTTTTGTCTTTTCAATTAGGAAATCATCTATCAATACTTTAATTTGTTCTTCTACTGTATAAACATCAGCTTTTGCCAAAGGTGTGTTCTCAAGAGATTTCATTTTGCTTAACAGGGTTACAAAACTTTTTATTTCAACAGGGCGTTTAAAGAGACTAATAATGCCAAGCAATTCTTTTTGTCCGCCCTTTAATTGTTTTTCATAAAAATTCAGTAAATGTTTTAACTTTTCGTTTAATCTGTTGTCATCTTCATCACTTAATAGCTGTTCGCCATTAAACTGAGAAAGATCACCGAAGTAGATTCTCTTTACTGCACTAGCAAGAACACGCAACGCTAATGGATGTCCAAATAATCTTTCAACATAATTTCCTAAAATTTGTTGATCACCGATGACATTTAATTTTTTTAGTAATGCAACACCTTCTTCTTGACTTAACCTAAAAAGGTCTAAATGGTGAAAACCAATACCGCTGTATTGTTGTAGTTGAGGGAAATGGAAACGGCTTGTTAAAATCATCAATCCCTTATGTGGTATCCTTACCCAATTTTGTAGGAACGGAAATAATAAAGGATGACTTATTCTTCCATGATTGGGACTTGAGACATCTTCCTGCAGCACTTCGATACCATCCAATACTAATAACAAGCGGGCTTGCTGAACCACACTAAGAATAAATGAGACAGGTTCAGTTTTGGGCTTGCCGATTATCCTAACTATCGGTGAACAAAAATTTACGACTTCCTCTAAAAATTTTTGTACGTCCAAATCTTCATAAAAACTCCAATAAAGAACAGGAACATTTTTTAGATTTTCAATTCGCTCCTGTTTTAACCAGCGTCCGGTTAAAGCAGTTTTGCCCTGCCCGCCAATTCCGGTTATAGCAATTGTTCGTGTATCCGGATCATTAGCCCAACGATTCAAAGTAATAAAATCCTGTGACCTACCTTTAAAATTTTCATCATCTGTCGGTTTATGAATGTATTTATCTTTGATCGCAGCTTTTATTTCTGGTGAAGACGGTAATGGTATAGTCTCTTTTGCAGTGCTGCTTCCGGGAGAGGTCTTATATTTCTCTGCCAACATAATCAACCATTCTTGTAAAGCCTTGTGTTGGTTCTCTATGGGATAAAACAAAACACTTGCACCATAAATCATTTCAATACCGTCCCTGTGTAGATGTGCAACTTGCATTTCCATATTATTTAAACCAACAAGAGCAATATGCCGAAAGGATGTTTTGGAACTATCTTTTTTGATGTTATTGAACAAATAATTTATATACGGGTCGCCCATTCCGAAACCAACGAACAATAATTGTTCATAATTAAAAATATCATTTAATAACCTCACGAAAGCGGAGTTGTCATAGGCTCTTCTATAATCATCTAATGTCAATACAATAGAATTAGCTCTGTCATGACGACCGTGAGCATGTAATACTAATCTTTCATAACCACGTTCACGAATTTTTCTAATCTCTTCCTGATCCCAGAAAAAATAAGAGGTTGTGGCTTTGGGATATAAATCAGCTCTGGCATTTGTTAACCCGGCATCATAGTTTAAGGTTACATAATTGTGTATTGGAAGTTGTAATAATAATCTATGATTTAAAGTAAAGGCACCACCTGTCTGTTGAGAAAGTTTATCCTTAAAAGTGTTATGGAGATAATCGAAATAATTTGGCTCTCCTATTTTATTTTTCAATTGCTGAGCAATTTTCAAAGGTTCTTGAGAATATTTTTTTAAAAAATATTCGGATTCAGGCTGGTTTATTTTTCCTAGAACTAAAGTATATTCAATAAAATTTTTGAGAAACTCATCCCACATTGGCCATAACCCAGCAGAGGCACCAGCACCAACAAATGCAATAGCGTTTTCTGAATCAAGAAGCTCATAAAGTTTTTCAAGAACCGGTTCATTACCAGGAATGGATTTAATTTGTTTTTCGATTTCTTGTTGGCTCATAACTAGTCCATTTAATTATGTAAAATTGACTTAATTATATTCAGCATTCTGAAACGCCACGACTCACTTCAACAAAATACCCCGTTGTATTAAAATTATTCAGTTATTCCCAATTTAGAATGTGGAAGGGATATTTCTTAATAATATTTAATTAAAAAAAAGGAGAATTGAAATAATTTTAAAAAAATAATTCTCAATCCGCCTTCCGATAGGCTGGTTGAGAATTAAATAGTTCGCCGTTCTCAATTTCTTAATAGTTCATATTAATTACAATCCTGATTTGTTTTAATAAGTTTAGAAACATCAAACCCCTTTACCGCACACTTATTTACTAACGAGTTGAAAAGTACTTCGTCCATTTTTGGGGTACGGCAAAGAATCCATAAATATTTTCTATTTGGCGCACCAACAACAGCGTATTTGTAATTTTCTTTATCCAAATCAATTATCCAATAGTCCCCTCTGAACGGCCAGAAGAACTGCACACGCAATTTGGCATTATTAGATCCTTCAACTACAAATGCTTTGCCCTTTGCCTGATTTATTTCTCCTTTGGAAGAATCTTTTCTGCAGGTATTTATTACGCGGATTGTTTCAGAATCAATAACACTATATTCGGCAGTAGTGCAATTGCATCCTTTCTCAAAGCTGTTTGGAAGCAGGGCAAGTTCGTACCATTTGCCAATGTATTTCTGCACATCAACCTTATCAACAACATCAAGAGGAGCGTAATCTGTAGAGCCGCATCTGAATAAACCCATAATTGCTCCCAAATAAAATATTCTTTGTAAAATTATTTTTAATTTCATAATACCTTTTTAACCGTTAATTAAGAATTGAATTAATTCTCAATCCACCTGAAACTGTTAAATTCTTCATTCTCCATTCTCCATTATTCATAGTACGGTACTAATTCTTTTCCAAGAAATTTAATCGTAGCCATAATTACTCCAAGATCATCCAGGTAACCAAAAATTGGAATGAAATCCGGGATCAAATCAATCGGAGTAATAAAATAAATCAAAGCGCCCACGACAACGGATTTTTTATACCATGGCACACTCTTATCACGCATGTACCTATAGAGCGCTCTAACATCTTTTGCAAATCTTATTTTACTTCCGACCCGTGCTGTTTTTTCCCAGAGACGTTCTTCAACAAACGTGGTTGCCTGTTCTACTTTTTCTTCATTGTCATACTGCTCATTAAACTGATTTACGTCATAATCGTAATTCATTTTGACCCCTATTTTTTATGTTCTTCAAACCAGTTGAAAATTGTATTCCACCACAAACGTGCGTTTTGAGGTTTTGCTACAAAGTGATATTCATCAGGGAAGTAAAGTAATTTGCTTTCAACACCTTTTCGCTGTAAAGCTGTAAAAAGTTCGAATCCCTGGGTTTCTGAAAGACGGAAATCCAATGCGCCATGAACAACAAGCATTGGTGTTTTGAAATTTTTAACAAAACGGTTTGGCGACCATTTTTCATACAGGGTTCTGTTCTGCCACGGCACACCTTTCAATTCCCATTCCGGGAACCATAGTTCTTCTGTAGAACCATACATGCTTTCGATATCGTATACTCCGTCATGAGAAACAACGGCATTGAATCTATTTGAGTGTCCCTCTAACCAATTAATCATATATCCGCCGTAAGATGCGCCAGCAGCGAAAGTATTTTTTGGATCTATGAATTCATACGTTTTAATTGCATAGTCGCAGGCGTTCATCAAATCTGCATAAACCTTGCCACCCCAGTCACCTGAAATTTCATCTGTAAATTTTTGTCCGTAGCCAGTGCTTCCTCTCGGGTTGGGTGCAACAACAACATATCCTTTCGAGGCGAATAATTGAAGATTCCACCTGTAGTGAAATTCATCAGGCCACTTACCCTGCGGTCCGCCGTGAATTAAAAATATCAATGGATATTTTTTACTAGCATCAAAGAAAGGCGGTTTAACAATAATTGATTGAACTTTTGCACCGGCTGCACCGGCACTCCAGAATGTATCGAATTCACCGAATTGAATTTGCGAAAGTAAAGCCCCGTTAATGTTTGTTACCTGCTTTACGTCCCCGCCATTTGAATTCATTGAAAATATTTCTGTCGGCAAAGTTGTTTTTTGTCTTTTGAAAAATATTGTATTTCCGTCGGCAGAGATTTTCATCTCTGTGTTATAACCGTCTTTCAACAGCAGAGTGTTTTCGTTTGTAGCAATTTTGAACTTATATATTGAATGAAATGCTTCACGGTCGGCATCATAATAAATATATTTCCCATCAGGTGACCATAAAATTTGTCCTATCGAGATATCTAAATTGGCCGTCAGACTTGTCTGTTTGCGTGTTGCTCTTTCAAAAAGAATAATGCTTTGTTTATCTGATTCAAATCCGGCACGTGCCATAGAGCGGTAGGCAATGTATTTCCCATCAGGAGAATAAACAGGCTGGTTATCATTTCCCGGACTTGTAGAAATTTTATCATAAGGAAAGCCATTACCTGGATTTATTATGGCAACTTCATTATTAGTGCTGTATGCAAGTTTTGTATCGCTGTTTTTCTTCCAGGCATCTATATTAAATGTAAACGCGATTTCCATATCAGTTGGGCAGAACGAATAATCCTGATCGCTACCAAGCGCAAGCGGGGGAACATCCGCATAGCTATCCGGCGTTAAATCCATAACCTGTTTTGTATTAAGATTCATAAAGAATAAATGGCTGCGCTTATCACCACGCCATTCATTCCAATGCCTGAACATTAACTGTGTAAATATTTTTGCCTTTACTTTGCTTTGCTCTTCAGCTTTGTCACGCTGTTCATTGCAATCTTGTGTAGTGCAATCGGGGTATACACTGGAAACAAATAAAATTGATTTCCCATCTTTAGACCAAACCATACCGGAAGCGCCTGTATAAAGATTGGTTAGCTGTGCTTCATTTTTCCCGTCCAGGTCGCAAATCCAAATATCGTTTTTGAATTCGTAGGCGATTTTTTTCCCATCGGGTGAAAATTTGGGGTTACTTTCAGCGGCGTCTGAATTTTTAAGTACGCGTAAATTTTTTCCGTCCGAATCAATTAAATATATATCTGAATTGCCTTTGTTTTTTTCCATGTCGTAAAAGGTAGCAGCAAACGCTATTGTTTTTCCGTCGGGAGAAACATCATAACCGCCAATGCGTTTCATATTCCACATATCTTCAATGGTCATTGCATGTTTCTGCTGTGCAAAAATGGATATGGTTGTTATAATAAATAACAAAAGAATGGAAAATCTTTTCATAAGAACCTCGATTAGTTCATAATTTTGCTAGCAAATTATAAAAAGGTAATAGCAAATTAAAGGAGTTTGCGCGTAGATGCTGTTTTTTAAATATTAGCAATAAAAGATTTTATTAGATTAAAACAATTATCATTAAAATCCCATAGACCATTCTCTGCAGATTCTCCAAATCTAAGGCTTGGGTTATCAATATTAGCTGATAAATAAGCATGCATATAACCTTTATAAATTGATCGTGGATTTGAACCAGTATTTGTAAGAATACATTGGAAATAATTTGTTATGCATGATGAAATATTAGTTTGATTTATTACTTCCCAAAAAATATTCTCAATTGCACCATTACTTGAATTATTTGGAGTTATAAAGACCGAAATCGACGGTGTTGAATTCGTTTTAATAAATGGTCCAGATGGAATTGATAATGAATTAGCTCTTAGAGAATCGCAAACACTTTCAAATGCACCATTAAAGTCCTCGTCAGCATCCCTTACAATTCCGAGGGATCTTACCTTATTAAATTCGCTTACTGAACAGAGTATCCGTAATTTATTTATTAATTGTGTCTTACCGCCGATAGGAAGAATTTGAATATCGGAATTATTTAAATGTTTTCCAATTAGAACATTGAAAATCCTTTCTTCATCAGTCCCTTCGACGATAAGAATTTTTTCCTTTTCGATTTTTAGACTCATCTTATCTCCCAATTCTCATCAAAAATTATTTTTAAGTCGTTCTTATCATGGTAAACTTTTGTATCAATCTTATTATCATTTCTATCTAACCTTATAATAGAGAAATTTTCTAAATCCTTTTTCTCAAAAACGCGGAATAAAGATTTCATAGTTTCATAACTATGGGTTGTAGCAAAGATTTGTACGCCTTGTCTTTTAGCTAATTCAATTATTGAATCATAAATTATTGGCATAACACTGTAATGAATTCCATTTTCTATTTCATCAATCATGACTATTCCACCTTTAGCTGTCATAATAGCTAGTGCAATTGTAATTAATTGAGAAATTCCTTCACCCATTAATTGGATAGGTATTGCTCTCCCGAAATCTAATTCGCCAAAAATATATGATGCTGGTCCAATCGGAACAGTTAATAATCTTTTCAAACGCGGTTCAAGTTTTTGTAAAATATTAATTAGATCTGTTTGTTGTCCTTTAATATCGATAGAGGAAAACCTTTCAGCATTCTCGGTTGATCTTCCTTGTCGATTAGAAGTACAAAAAATACCATATAGATCAGATGTTTTTAGATTATCATAAATGATTTCACCATCTTGAATTTTACCATAACTATATTCGGATGGGTCATTGTCTTTTCTGAATGTAAATTTTAATACGTCATTTGAAATATCAGTTGAGTGTACTGACTCGGATGCAACTACCTCATTTATTTTTGGATTAGCTTGACCTTTTGAAATATTACTTCTTTCAAAGTTGATTTTTAATGCTCTTATATGATTTATATTATCAATTGAAGTAATTTCTATGGTCTCGCTGAGATTGACTTTATTGAACATAAAACCCCAGAGAAATTCATTACTAAGTTTTTGTGCGTTTATACCGCGAAAACTTTGAATTTTTATTGGTGTTGCGGTATTTAATTGTCCAACATTTAAAAAAACAGCCTCTAATAACGCAGTCTTACCAACATTGTTTTTACCAATAATTAAATTAAAATTTGAAAGGGATGGTATCTCCAAATGTTCAAAGCCCCTAAAATTTTTCACAGTCAGTTCTCTTATCATATTTACCTCATTTCTACTGCTGAAATTTACGAAATGTTAATTAGATTAACATCTTTCACAATTTCAATTATTCTAGCTTTTTAGAATTTTTATATGTGAAAAAATAAAATAGAAATGAACAATATCCATTTGGAAAAGTAAGAAAACTAATATTAAATGAAACAGCATTAATGAGTAAGCAACCTTCCTGCATTTTTATCAATCAACCAGATTAGCTTTCCATTGTGCGGATCAATATATGATGCCGGGAATTTCTTAAAATCATTTTTCCAGTTTAGAATATCATCTATTATATTCTTTTTGTTCTCACCAACGACAAGAAATACAATTAACTTTGTATTATTAATTACTTCCCCGGTGATTGTTATTCTTTTTTGTTTAGTAACCGGATGTTCGGTAACAGCGCAAATATCTTTTACATGAAATAGATTTTGGTTCCCGGGAAAGATTGAAGCTGTATGCCCATCTTCTCCCAAACCAAGCATAATTAAATCGAATTGCGGAAAGCCGCTATGAAAAGGGACTTTTTCGCTTATAATATGAGAATAATTTTTAACTTCTTCATCCGGTTTTAATTCGCCTTTTATTCTAAAGATGTTTTCTTGCGGGATATTAATTTTTGAAATCAGCGAGTCATAAGCCATTTTGTAATTACTGTCTGCATTATCCGGCGGAACGCATCTTTCATCACCCCAAAATAATCTGAGCTTATTCCAGTTAATTTTTGTTTTATAATTTTCTACTAAATATTCAAAAATAAACTTCGGTGTGGAACCCCCTGATAAAGCCAGGTAAAAATAGCCTTCACATTTTCCTATACCGTCAATGATGAGTTTGGCAAACGTATCAGACAGGTCTTCGATTGTACTTGAAATAATAATTTTAGAGTTCACAATAAATTCCATCGTCTGATAAATTTTTACACGGATACCGCCAGGTCATATTTTGTCCTTCAATTAAATCATCGGCTTTTTCAGGACCCCAAGTGCCCGCCGGGTAGCCATGCAGAGGAATACTTTTGTCATTTTTCCAAGCATCAATAACAGGCATCAAAAACTTCCATGCATCCATCACCTCTTCACTTCTTGCAAACAATGTGGAGTCACCTTTCATTGCGTCATAAAGAAGTCTTTCATATGCCGGCGGGATTCGTTTTACCGACAGACTGGAATAATGGAAATCCATATTTACAGTTTGAACGTCGAACCCGGTGCCGGGAATTTTCATACCGAATTTTAAAAGTATTCCTTCATCCGGTTGAATTCTTAATACCAATTGGTTGCATGAGTTTTGGTTTCCATCTTTGCTAAAAAGAAAATGCGGAGTAGGCTTAAAGCTAATAACAATCTCGGTAACGCGTGTCGGCAGTCTTTTTCCTGTTCTAATGTAAAACGGAATTCCGCCCCAGCGCCAATTATCTATAAAAAATTTTATCGCAGCAAAAGTTTCTGTAGTTGAGTTTGAATTTACGTCTTTCTCTTCTCTGTATCCTGTAATACTTTCACCTTTAATTTTTGATGCTGTGTACTGCCCCCTGATAGCATTGTTCTTTACATCTTCGTATTGTATTGTGCGGAATGATTGGAACACTTTTAAAATTTCATTTCTAATGGATAGCGGGTCAAGAGATGAAGGCGGTTCCATGGCAGTCAGTCCTACCATCTGCAATAAATGGTTCTGTACCATATCACGTAATGCACCCGATGAATCATAATAGCCGCCGCGTTCTTCAACCCCTAT
Organism: Melioribacter sp.; assembly: GCA_003155655.1. Lineage (GTDB taxonomy): Bacteria > Bacteroidota > Ignavibacteria > Ignavibacteriales > Melioribacteraceae > Fen-1258. The sequence goes on along the minus strand of PMDS01000063.1, from coordinate 99,035 downwards.
ACTTTCGGCAGCGGTAACTTCCACGTGATGAATAAAATTTCTATTCCACAATGGTTCAAAAATACCATTGGAAAATCTTGTAACCAACAGATTCTGTACTGTCTCCTTACCTAGATAATGATCTATACGGTATATTTGTTCTTCGTTCCACGATTCCATTAAGCCGTTTTTTAATTTTTCGGCGGAATCAAAATCATATCCAAACGGTTTCTCAATAATCAATCTTTTCCAACCGTCATTTTGCTTATTCATTCCTGAGGCAGCAAGATTTTTAGGTATGATGGGATAAAGGTTCGGCGGAGTGGAAAGATAAAAGATTGTATTCCCGGCAATATTATTTTCAGTTCTTAGGCTATTCAATTTTTTACCTAACAAATCAAATTCAGCGCTGTTTTGAGGATTGAGCGGCAGGTAAAAAATCTTTTTAATAAATTCGTCTGTTTGTGAAAGATCATCAATTACCTTGTATTCATTCAGAGCTTCTTTCATTTTCTCGCGGAACGAAACATCGGAATATTCTGTCCGTGATACACCCAGTAAAGCAAAATTATCGGGCAGTAATTTCTGAGAATAAAGTGAATATAACGCGGGAACAATCATTCTTTTTGTTAAATCGCCGGAAGCCCCAAATATTACAAAGACATGATCTTCGGATTTAGTCATATAAATCTCAACTTTAGCTGTAAATATAAAATCATTTGACTCTTTAATTAGTTCCCAAAGTAAATTAGCTCTCCATTTTGTACTACTTTTCTTGATAACCCCTCACAATTTCCATAATTTGCCATACATTTATCAAAATACATAGAAAATTATGAAGTATCCCTTTAAGGAAATCGAACCGAAATGGCAAAAATTCTGGATTGATAAGAAAGTCCATAAGACTGATCTGACTGATCTTAAGAAGAAACTTTACACACTGGTTATGTTTATATATCCATCAGCGGCTAAAATGCACATTGGGCACTGGTATAATTACGGACCTACCGATTCATGGGCGCGGTTTAAAAAATTAAAAGGCTTTAATGTTTTTGAACCCATGGGTTATGATGCGTTTGGATTACCGGCAGAAAATTATGCTATCAAAACCGGTGTACATCCGCAGGACAGCACATTAAAAAATATTTCCGATATCCGCGATATGTTAAAACAAATGGGCGGTATGTATGACTGGGATTCGGAATTGATGACGTGCGTTCCTGAATATTACAAATGGAACCAGTGGCTGTTTCTGCAGCTTTATAAAAAGGGATTGGCTTATAGAAAGAATGCACCTGTTAATTGGTGTCCCTCATGCCAGACAGTTTTAGCAAACGAACAGGTTTTAAACGACGGCACATGCGAACGATGCGGCACAACTGTAATCCAGAAAAATTTAACACAGTGGTTTTTCAAAATTACTTCTTATGCTGATGAACTTCTTGACTGCCTTGATAAAATTGACTGGCCTGAAAAAACAAAAACGATGCAGGTAAACTGGATCGGGAAAAGTTTTGGAGCAGAAGTCGATTTTAAAGTTGACGGTTCAAGCGACATAATAAAAATATTTACTACAAGACCGGATACACTTTTCGGCGCAACTTATATGGTGCTTGCACCGGAGCACATGCTTGTTGAAACATTAACTTTAAAAGAGAACAAACAAAAAGTTGAAGAGTACAAGAATTCAATAAAATCCATGTCCGAAATTGACAGAACTTCAACAGTAAAAGAAAAAACTGGTGTTTTTACAGGAGCTTTTGCAATTAATCCTGTGAATGATAAAAAGATTCCTATCTGGATAGCTGATTATGTTTTAACAACATACGGCACAGGTGCAATTATGGCTGTACCCGGGCAGGATGAACGCGATTGGGAATTTGCAGAAAAATTTGACTTACCGATTATCAGAACTGTTCAGCCTGCAGAAGGTTTTAACGGCAAGGCATACGTTGAAGATGGTCCTGCAATTAACAGTGAATTTTTGGACGGGCTTTATGTAAAAGAAGCAAAAGAAAAAATGATTAATTGGCTTGAAGAGAAAAAGATTGGTAAAAGAACAATCAATTACCGTTTAAGAGACTGGTTAATTTCACGCCAAAGATATTGGGGAACCCCAATACCAATTATTTATTGTGCCAAGTGCGGTGAAGTACCAGTTCCAGAAGATCAGCTTCCTGTTAAACTTCCATATAATGTTAATTTTAAACCTGATGGCGGCTCACCACTTGCAAGCAGCCAGGAGTTTGTCAACACAAAATGCCCTAAGTGCGGCGGCGAAGCAAAACGCGATGTTGATACAATGGATACATTTGTTGATTCGTCGTGGTATTATTTGCGCTATATGAATCCAAAATATGATAAGGGAATGTTCGATATAGAATTAGCGAATGCATGGACACCGGTTGACACTTATGTTGGCGGGGCAGAGCATGCTGTAATGCATTTATTATATGCCCGCTTTATTCATAAATTTTTACGCGATATAAAACTTGTGAATAGTGATGAACCTTTCCAGAGGCTGATTCACCAGGGAACAATTACAAACCAGGGCGCAAAGATGTCTAAGAGCCGCGGAAATGTTGTGGATCCGAATTCCTTTATGGAGAATTACGGAGCGGATGTTTTCAGGATGTATTTGATGTTCATGGGTCCATATGAGCTGGGCGGCGATTGGAGCGATAAAGGAATTGTAGGCATAGAACGTTTTGTTCAGAGAGCTTACTCAATGTTTGAAGCTCATGCCGGTATATCAAAAAGCAGCCCCGCAAAATCCAAATATGAAATTTCCGAATTGAGCGAAGTTGAAAAGTCGGTTTATAGAAAAGTTAATCTGACTTTAAGCAAGACTGATATTGAGATAGACAATTTCAGATTCAATACTGCTGTGGCTATGCTGATGGAACTTTCGAACGAATTGAAAAATATTGATGAATGCAGACAAGATTTGCAGACTTACTCACTCGAAAGATTTTCTGTAATGATTGCACCATTAGCACCGCATTTTGGAGAGGAATGCTGGGAAATATTAGGCCAAGAAAAATCAATTTTTGAAAGTCCTGTGTTATTTGAAGTTGATGAAAAAGCTTTAAATGTTGATACAGTTACCGTTGTTGTGCAGATAAACGGAAAAGTGAGATCTAAAATTGATCTTCCTGCAAATTCAACCGAAGCAGAAGTGAAAAAAATTGTTTATGCCGATGCCAAGGTAAAATCATATACCGATGGCAAACAAATTGTTAAAGAGATTTACGTGCCGAATAAAATATATACTATTGTTATCAAATAACCGGAATATTAGTTTAATTCATAGAAGTAAAAAGAGGAATAATGCTAGACGTTAAATTTATAAGAGAAAATACTGAATTAGTCCGGCAAGGGCTTTTAAACAAAAATTCAAAAGATGCTGTCGATGAAATTCTTGCGGCAGATGATGAACGCAAAACGATTATACTTAAGAATGATGAATTAAAAGCTAAGCGCAACCAGGTGTCATCTCAAATTCCTCAAATGAAAAAAGCCGGGCAGGATACATCTGTAGTTTTTGCTGAGATGAAACGCGTTGGCGACGAGATTGCAATGCTGGATGGGCAGCTGCGCGGAGTTGAAGAAAAACTGGAAAACATTTTGCGTTATACACCTAATCTTGCCCATTCCTCCGTACCGGTTGGAAGGAGTGCAGAGCAAAATGTTGAAGTACGCCAATGGCTGCCGGAAGGGTTTTCTTTTAAAAGCGATTTTAAAGTTTTAGATCATATAGAACTTGGGAAAAAACATTCGATATTAGATTTTGAAAGAGGGACAAAAATTTCAGGTTCAGGTTTCCCTTTATACATGGGCAAAGGAGCTACACTTGAACGCGCCCTTATTAATTATATGCTCGATATTCACCTTCATGAACATAACTACCTTGAAATATTTCCACCTATTCTTGTGAACAGGGAATCAATGAAGGGCACGGGACAGATTCCTAAAATGGAAGATGATATGTATTTCATTGAGAAAGATGATCTCTTTCCGGTTCCGACTGCGGAAGTGCCGATAACTAATATTCACCGCGATGAAATTCTTGCGGAAAAAGATTTACCCATCAGGTATGTAGGCTATTCACCCTGTTTCAGAAGGGAAGCAGGTTCCTACGGAAAAGATTCAAAAGGATTTTTACGCGTTCACCAATTCAATAAAGTTGAAATGGTAAAGTTCGTAAAACCCGAAGGATCTTACGATGAACTAGAAGCAATGGTAAAAGATGCAGAGGATATTCTTCAGGCACTGAAAATTCCATACAGGATTTTAATGCTTTGCACAGGAGATTTAAGTTTTTCAGCGGCAAAATGCTACGATATTGAAACTTGGTCTCCTGCAGAAAATAAATGGCTGGAAGCTTCATCATGCAGCAATTTTGAAAATTTCCAGGCACGACGAGCTAATATCCGATTCCGTAAAGAAGATAAAAAAATAGAATATGTTCATACACTTAACGGTTCCGGTTTGGCAACAAGCCGCTTGATGGTTTCGCTTTTAGAAAATTATCAAACTCCTGAAGGGAAAATAATTGTGCCAAAAGCACTGCAAAAATATACCGGATTTGAACTTATAGGCTAGACAATAGTGTAGAACGAAGAGTTTAGAACGAAGAATGTAGAGTGAAGAATTAATAAAAGTTCTACGCTCTTCACTCTCCACGCATAAAGGAATTTTTTTCAGAGATCATTTGTTAGATAATAGAAAGGATTTTAATTTAAATTGTTTCGAAGTCTCGCTACTTTAAAAAAATATTTTGCACGGTATAAAGGCAAACTCTCACTTGGTGTTTTATTCATAATTCTAGCCAATGTTGGAACAGTATATGTTCCGCTTTTAGTTAAAGGCAGTATTGATGGATTAGGGAGTTTAAAATCTGCAATTACTGCAGATTTGATAATCAAAAATGCCATTTATATTGTTGCAACTACTGCTGTCGCAGGATTTTTTGGATTTTTAGTCCGCCAAACAATAATTGTTGTTTCCAGAGAAATTGAATTTGATTTAAGAAAAGATTTCTGGGATCACATTCAAAAACTACCGCTTAGATTTTTCCAGAACAACTCAATTGGTAATATAATGGCTCATGCCACTAATGATATCAATTCAGTCCGTTCGTATGTAGGTCCATCTGTAATGTATACGGTTGATAACGGTTCACTCTTTTTGATGGTTCTTGCAATTATGTTTTCACTTAATGTAAAACTCACTTTATATTCTCTATTGCCATTACCAATACTTTCGTTTCTTGTTTACCTTGTAATGAAGAAAGTACATGTGCGTTATACAAAAATCCAGGAAAAATTTTCAGAGTTAACAACCCGCGCGCAGGAAAACATGTCCGGGATCCGGGTTATTAAATCATACAACAGGGAAGAATACGAAATAGACCAATTTTCCGATTTGAGCAATAATTATTTGTTAAGAAAAATGGATCTTGTACGCCTGCAGGCAATTTTTCAACCATTATTATTTTTGATAGCCGGGTTATCACTTATTGTGATAGTATGGATAGGCGGCAAAATGATAATGAATAATGAATTGACTTTAGGTACACTAGCCGCTTTTATGGCATATCTTGGAATGCTAATCTGGCCAATGATTTCTTTCGGCTGGGTAGCTAATATGATTCAGCAGGCGGAAGCAAGTATGAAACGCCTTCTCAAAATATTTAATGAACCTTATGAAATATCCGACAGCAGCCTGACAAATAACAGCATTAATAAAATTGACGGAACGATTGAGTTTAAGAATGTCACTTTTAGATATGGAGAAAATTACCCGCTTATTCTTAATGATGTAAGCTTTGTTATTAATAAAGGGCAGACAGTTGCTTTTATAGGGAATACAGGCGTGGGTAAAACTTCTCTTATTAATTTAATACCAAGATTATATGACACTATAAGCGGGGAAGTTTTAATAGATGGAAATAATGTAAAAGAAATTCCATTGGAGATTTTAAGAAAACATATTGGAATTGTTCCCCAGGATACTTTTCTTTTTTCAGATACACTTGCGCTCAACCTTGTTTATGGAATTGATAAATATGACAAGGAATTAATATCTCATGTTTCTGAAATAGCGCAGCTTTCAAAAGATGTAAATGATTTTCCAAACGGATATGAAACAATTCTTGGTGAGCGCGGACTTACTTTATCCGGGGGACAAAAGCAGCGGTCAACCCTTGCACGTGCTNNAACATCTTAAAGATTTCATGAAAGACAGGACGAGCATAATTATAAGTCACAGGATATCCACAGTAAAAAATTCGGACAAAATTTTTGTTATTAATGATGCAAAAATTGCTGAAGAAGGAACACATGAAGAATTGATTGCTAAAGATGGAATTTATGCCGACCTGCATTACAAACAATTACTAGAAGAAGAACTCTCTGAAATTAATTAGGAATTATGGCAGACGATAATAAAGATGATGAGATATTAGGCAAAGCGTACGACTCTAAGTTAATGAGGCGCTTATTAAAGTACGCAAAGCCATATAAGAAGTACGTTGTGCTTGCAATTTTACTTAACATAATGGTTGCTGCACTTGGACCATTGCGCCCGCTTTTAACTGAAATTGCAGTTGATAAATATATTGCCAATAAAGATTATAACGGGCTGTTGTATATCTGTCTCGCACTTCTTGGTTCATTAATTTTCCAGGCATTTGTGCAGTACTTTCTGACTTATTACACTGAATTTATGGGTCAGAAAATAGTTTATGATCTCCGTGTTCAGCTTTTTTCTCATATACAGAAACTGGCTTTAAGATATTTTGATAAAACTCCAGTAGGCAGACCAGTTACACGCGTTACGAATGATGTCGATTCTTTGAGTGAAATGTTTTCTTCAGGAATTGTACAGGTATTCAGCGATATTTTTGTTATTGTCTGGATTTTTATATTCATGTTTACGATGGCATGGGATTTATCTTTGGTTGTACTATCCGTAATGCCTGTATTGATATACGCAACATTTCTATTCAGAAAAAAGGTACGCGAAGCATACCGCGATGTCCGCTATCATCTGGCGCGTTTGAATTCATACATGGAAGAACATATTACAGGAATGAATGTTATCCAAATTTTTTCAAGGGAAAAAGACGAATCGAAAAAATTTTCCGGAATTAACCGTGATCATAAAGATGCCAACATAAGATCAATATTTTATTATGCAGTCTTTTATCCAATAGTGGATTTATTAAGCGCTGTAACCGTCGGATTAATCATCTGGTACGGCGGAGGTGAAGTCATTCAGACCACGCTGAAAGTTGGGGTACTTATTGCGTTCTTCCAATATTCAGAAATGTTTTGGCGTCCGGTACGTGACCTTTCCGAAAAATACAACATCCTGCAAGCGGCAATGGCGTCATCAGAAAGAATTTTTAAGCTGCTTGATAATGATACATTTATAACTGAGCCGGAGAAGCCTGTAGATCTTTCAAAAGTAAAAGGAGCAATTGATTTTAATAATGTCTGGTTTGCTTACAATCCCGGCGAGTATGTATTAAAAAATGTTTCCTTTTCTATCAATCCGGGTGAAACAGTTGCAATTGTAGGTCATACAGGCGCTGGTAAAACAAGTCTTATTAACATTCTTACAAGATTTTATGATATTGAAAAGGGAAATATTAACATAGATGGAATTGATATACGTAATGTTGCAAAAGAAGATTTACGAAAACATATTTCGATAGTTCTTCAGGATGTATTCCTTTTTTCAGGAACGATTAAATCAAACATAAGTCTCGGTAATTCACAAATCTCCGATGAACAAATAATGGAAGCCGCTAAAACAGTTGGAGCTGATAAATTTATTTCTCAGCTTCCAAATAAATATGACGAAGAAGTAAAGGAAAAAGGATCAACGCTAAGTGTAGGTCAGCGTCAGTTAATTTCATTTGCCCGCGCACTTGCTTACAATCCGCAAATATTAATCCTGGACGAGGCTACTTCCAGTATTGATACCGAAACGGAAGAATTGATTCAAAACGCAATTGAAAAACTTCTTATTGGCAGGACTTCAATTGTAATTGCGCACCGTCTTTCAACAATTCAAAACGCAGATAAAATTCTTGTCATGCACAAGGGGGAATTAAAAGAATCCGGCACCCATCAGGAGCTGCTTGCAAAGAGAGGAATCTATTACAAACTCTACCAGCTGCAATATAAAGATCAGGAAGTTGTTAAAAGCAATTGAGAATGGCGAATTGAGAATTGAGCCTTTCCTTTCGGTAAACTCAGGGTAAACTCAAAGGCTCAGGGTAAAAATTGAGAATTGAGAATTAAAACAAAAATGTCGATTTTCTATTCATAACCTTTATTTTTACTGCAAAAGGAGTATTTCAAATTTAGATTTAAGAAGAAAATTAAAATTCTGTTATTTATACCGGTTATTATGTTTATTGAAAGTATGCAGGGTTAAAGTTATATTTAGCTTAAATTAATAAAAAGCAATTGATTAATATGACAACACGTGAAAGAATAAAGCGGGAAATTGACCGTATGCCTAATGAATTGCTGGAAAAAGTTTATAAATACATCAATGGGCTTACGTCCAAAAAAACTTTAAAAAAGAAATTACATACATTCAAGCTAAACGGACAATTTGATGATATGAATGTCCGGGAAAGGGCGTATGAATAATGTATTGCTGGATATTAATATTTTACTTTATGCTATCGACGAAGAATCTAAATATTTTAAATCAGTCCAGAAATTTTTAAGTCTCAATACAAATAATTTTTTCACAATTTCTAAGAACATATCTGAATTTCTTTCTGTAGTTACACGTCTTCCTCATTCAAGTATCTCTATCGAAAAAGCTCTTTTTATTCTTAATGATTTCCAAAATAGTTTTGATATTCTATATCCCACTGAAGAATCAAATATTATATTTTTAGATCTGCTTAAAAAATATAAGCCCCATGGATTAAGGATTCATGATCATGAGATAATAAGTATAGCGTTAGCCAATAATATCACGAGTATTGCAACTATAAATAAAAAAGATTTTGAGCATATTGAAGAAATTAAATTAGTTTCAATTCAATAAAGGTTTTTAAGATAATTCAACTTAATCTTTTCACATACCAAGCCTAGAGTGTAACGTTGCTTTATTTCTATGGATGCTAAAAAAATATAAAACACAAAAGAATGAGATTGAGTTAGGATTAAAATTGCAGGAAGAGTATTTTTTAGAAAAATCTGAAAAGGAAATAAAATGAAAATAATAACTTTATTTGAAGAGCATCTAGATAAACAATACGGTAAAAAAGGAAATAAACGCAGGGAAAAATTCGAAGCTGATTCAATATCATTCCGTTTGGGCGAAATGCTTAAAGAAGAAAGAACTAAAGCAAAATTAACACAAGAGCAGCTTGCCGAAAAAACCGGAACCAAGAAAAGTTACATTTCGAGAATAGAAGCAGGTAAAAGTGATATACAGATCTCAACTTTCTACCGCATAATTGAGCTTGGCCTAAAAAAAAGATTAACTATTTCCATTACTTAAAATCCTTTCTTAAAACCAAATTTATAACCAATCAAGTTTAGGGTAAACCAATTTCGTTGTGATTATTGCGATTTAAATTTTTAGTCGTTTACTACTAATATTTATTGCACCTTTATTGCCCGATAATTGTTAAGCAATTATCATTTAAATATTTAATGGAATTATGAATTGGCAACTAAAAGATTCATGACCTAGCCCCGCCACAAAATGGAAGGAGAAAAACTCCATCACGAAGCTACAGGAGTGTAATTCTTCATTATTTAGGAAAGACAGGAGTTAAATTTTATTAATAACCTGGTTTACAAAAAAATTTGGGAAACCCTTCGATCCGTTAGCTAACGGACTCAGGGCAAGTCCCCTACAAAAGACGTCGGGACAAGTTTTTTGAAGTGTTCAAAATTATTTATTAAAGAAGTTTTGCATATTCGCATAGGGTAAATTAGACTTAAAAATATTTTACCCTGTAAAAGTTCTTTGACATAATGACTATTCATAGATGCCTAATGATGAAAAAACGGAACAAAAATGGGATAAAAACGGGCCCAAAATGGTATAAAAACAGGATAGAAATGGAGAAAAAATGGGATAAAACCGGGACAAAAAAAGATGAAAATGGAGTAATTTGGATGAAAAACTGAACACGAAAAGTTAAAAGAGAATTGTTATATTCTGCAAAAAAAAATTAAAAGTTTTGCAAAAAATATTGATATATCTCTGACTCAGATTCGTTACCGAATTACAGAAGTAATACACTGCAGGCAGTTTCTAAATATTCAATTAATTTTAGATAATTCTTCTGTAAGCTTTTTAGCAAGCTCGTCTTTAGTTATTCCTTCAATTTTTATTTTTGTAGAATTAACCAGTACTTCAGGTTTGTCACCTTGGCCCTTTACATATTTATAAAGGCAGAATCCAAGACGGTTCCGATCATTCATAATAGGGATATATTCTTTAAACATTTCAGCAATGTTGTAGCATTTTTTTTCAAGCGAGTTCTCAGGATATTTTTTAACTCCTGGAGCAGGTAAAGTTGTCATTCGAATACCTTTTTTTAAGCAACCGAAAAATAACTAAGTGAATATTTACATCCAAGAAGTATGGTTGGAATGAAAAATATTATTGGTTAGATTTGCAGTGAAAAGATAAAAAATCATATTGCTTAACAAACCGATAAATAAAATCCTTATAATCCGCCTTAGTTCTCTCGGCGATATACTCCTTACAACCCCAACAATCAGAGCTATTAAGCAGAAATATAAAAATTCTCAAATTGATTTTGTCTTGAGAAAAGAATATGCGGACACACTTCTTTATAATGCTAGAATTTCTAAATTTTTTTATTACAATAATGAGAGTAATGCGGGTCTGAAACAAGAACTAAAGGCTGCGCCATATGATCTCGTTATTGATCTGCAAAATAATTTTAGAAGCAGATCATTAATAAATGGAATAAAAGCAGAAATTCTTTCCTTTAAAAAACCAACCTTAAAAAAATTATTGCTTGTATGGTTCAAAATTAATCTGTTGAGAAACGGCAAAACAATTATTCAAAGATACGCGGATACGGCAAAGGTTAATTTAATAAGTGAGGAATTAGAGTTAATAATTCCGCCAAAAATAAAAGCAAAGCTCGAAGACAAAAAAAAATATATAGGATTTTGCCCAGGTTCCAAACATTTTACGAAACGCTGGCTGCCCGAATATTTCATTGAATTGGGAAGAATGTTGACCCCTAGAGGGTTTACAATAGTCCTTTTTGGGGGCAGGGCCGATAAAGATATATGTGAAGTTATATCCGAAAAGATTCCTGGTTCTATTAATCTGCAAAACGAGGATGATCTTTTACAGACGGCAGCAGAAATGCAGAAGTGTAAAATTGTAATTACAAATGATTCCGGCTTGATGCATACGGCAACAGCAGTAAAAATTTCTGTTGCTGCAATTTTCGGTTCCACTGTAAGGGAATTTGGCTTTGCGCCATCAAATATTAAAAATATAATCTTAGAAAATAATTCATTATCTTGCAGACCATGCAGCCATATTGGAAAATCTGCTTGTCCTAAAAAGCATTTTCGCTGTATGAAAGAAATCAAGCCCGTATACGTGCTGGATAATCTTAAACCTTTTATTGAATAAATATGAAACAAATCTGGTACTTAATCTATAATTTGTTAGTTGTTCCGCTTATTAAATTTGTTCTTTTCTTCCTTAAGTTTTTCAATGCTAAAATTAAAGAAGGTATACAAGGCAGAAAAAAGCTTTTAGAAAATTTGATAATTGATTTGGCAGGAATTGACCGCAGAAAAAAAATGATCTGGTTTCACTCTTCATCTATGGGAGAATTTGAGCAGGCAAAACCAATTATTGAAAAACTGCGTAAAGAAAAAAATGTAAATGTAATTATAACTTTTTTCTCGCCATCCGGTTATACAAACTCCCTTAAATATCCATTTGCGGAAATTATTGCATATTTCCCATTTGATACAGCGATGATGACAAAAAGGTTTTTGAATCTTGTACGTCCAAACCTGGCTGTTTTTATGCGTTATGATATTTGGCCAAACATGATATGGCAGCTTGAGAAGAAGAATATTCCAAGTTTTATAGTGGATGCTACAATGCGCAATAAAACATCAAGAAAGTGGGTTATATCTAAAAGTTTTCATAAATCCTTTTATGCCCATGTAACACGAATTCTTGCAGTTTCAAAAAATGATGAAGAAAATTTTAAAGAATTTGACATCAACTGTGATATAATAAAAGCTGTGGGGGATACACGTTTTGACCGAGTATATCAAAAAAGTTTACTGGCAAAAGAAAAGAAACTTTTTAAGGATGGATTCTTTAAAGGGAAGAAGGTATTTGTAATTGGCAGTTCGTGGGAAAACGACCAGGAAGTTATGCTGCCTGCTTTGATAAAACTAATGGATTTTGACCCTTCTGTTATTACAATAATTGTTCCACATGAGCCCACAATAATACACCTTGAAACAATTGAAAATACACTGCTTGGCAAATATGAATCAATACGTTTTTCATATCTTAACAATTATAAGAAAGAGCGGGTTATAATTATTGATTCAATAGGTATTCTTTTAACGCTTTATTCTTATGCACATGCCGCATACATAGGCGGTAGTTTCAAACAGGGTATTCACAACGTTTTGGAGCCTGCAGTATATGGCATCCCGGTTTTATATGGCCCCAAGCACGAAAACAGCCAGGAGGCTATACAACTTAAAAATATTGGCGGTGGGATTGTTATTACAAATAAAAAGGAAGCCTACAAAAAATTACGTAAAATTTTTATCGATGATAAAGAAAGATTAAAAATCGGAAAAATATGTTCTAATTATGTTAAAGAAAACATTGGCGCAACGGATAGGATTCTAGTTGAAATTTATAAATACATTTAATTTTATTCGATTTAGTCATTATTCCAGGTTAGACATTTAATAATTATCATCATTACAGGTGGATTTCTTATTTAATTTCAGACATTGTTTTTATAAATTTATAATCGTTTTTGTGCGAGAATGGAGTAATGGCAACAACTCCCGAAAAAACTTTTGAGAAAAATAGAGCTGAAATATCCTTCCGTGAAATTCTTGAATTCACTCCTATAGGAATTTTAATTTTTCAGCGTGATTGGAAAATTAGATTCGTAAACCATAATTTTTTCAAATTCAATGGCGTTTCAGGTGACTCACCTTCAAATCTAATAGGACAAAGCATTTACGAAAACCGTTTATTTACAGAGTTTGATATACGTGATGAACTTAACTTAGTTAAAAATGGAGAGACATTTGAAAAAGAAATAGTTTCAGCGCGCACACTGGGAGGGGGAAAAATTTCTCTCCTGCTTAAAGGTACGCCAATTATTTATGAAAATGAATATACCGGCGGCATGCTGATTCTTGAAGATATTAAAATTGAGTCTGCTAAAACTTTAGCATCACTTGCCGCTTCAACAGAATTCCAAAACTTCCTGGGTATTATTAGTGACTTTTTCTTAATTACTGATAAAGAAGGGAATGTTAAAATTTATCAAACAAATGCAGAAGAGAATTATGATTTTATATTTGAGCAGGAGCATTCAAAAAACGTATTACAGCGTCAAAGAGTATCATCTGTTCTATTTAATAAATTATTAGAACAGGTTGTCAAAACTAAAAAAGTTTTATCAACTCAAATTCCATTTATGAAAGGGCAAAGAGAGATACCTGCCCGCCTTACTTTAATTCCATTTAGCAGCCGGGGCTCAGAAGCAGATTTGATTATTTTTCTTTTGAAAGATTTAAGCAAAGAAAGCGGGAGTATTGGGCTCTCAGAAGAAGAAATAAATGAACTTACAAAGTACCAGAATATTATATCAACTGTTGTGGATGGATTGATTGGTCTAAATAAAAACGGAAGGATTACATTTTGGAATGAATCAGCATCAAAGGTTTTTGGATTAACACGAAGCGAAGTATATGGAAAATTTATCGGTAAGATATTCCCTTTAATTGATGAAAAATATTTTGAGGACTTATATTCTGAAGTGCGTGTAAATAAAAATCTATGCAAGCAATTCAAAATTGGTGAAGATGAAAGCATCGCTGAATTTTTTGAAGTTAAGATGGGTATTATTGGCGACAATGAAGACGAAACTTTAATATTCCTTTGCTGTGGAATTACCCCAAGGATTCACAAAGAAAGAGAAATAAAAAAATCCGAAGAACATTTTCGTAACATAGTAACCAACTCTCACGAATTTATCTGCACTCTTGATTTAAAAGGAAGAATTACATATGCCAACCCCAGCTTTATGGAGGCTTTTCAGTATAAAGAAAATGAAATTATTAAACTTGAATTTACTGAGCTTGTTGATACCTATTATTTAGCAAAACATAGATTAAATTTAAAAAGTCTTGCCGAAAACGGATTGCAAACGGTTGAACTCCCGCTTGTAACTAAGCTCGGGCAAAAAATTCATGTACTAGCTAGCTTTTCTTCAGTGAGTGATATTTATAGCGAGACTCAATATTACAATGTTGTGCTTACTGATATAACTCTTAAAAAAGAATCTGAAAAAGATTTAATGTTAATACGCTCAATCTTTGAAGCTTCACAGGATGGTATTGCGTTAATCAATAGGAATAAATTTGTATTGGTGAATGATTCTTTTGTAAAGATGTTTGCTTATAGAGGTGCAAGCGATGTGTTAGGTCTTGACCCTCTGGAATTTGTTGACATAAAGGATAGGGAACGTTTAACTACCTTTACAGAATTAGCTGAAGCTGGAAAAGGCGCCCCTTCCCGCTATTATTTTACCGGAAGAAAACTAAACGGTTCTACATTTGACATTGAAAATTCTGTTTCTGCATACCAGATTGAAAATGAAAGATTTGCAGTCTGGGTTTTACGTGATGTTACTGAACAAAAACGGGCACAAAATGCACTTTTGATTTCCGAAGAAAGATACAGAAGCATTACTGAGAATATTAATCAATGTATTTGGACTGCAGAAAGACTTGCCGGCAAATTAAAGGCAGTTTTCTATACACCGGCAATTAAAATGATTACCGGATACGAGGCAAGTGAGTTTTTAGATGATCCGGCATTGTGGAAGAAAATAATTCATCCTGATGATGTTACTGAAACAATTACAAGGATGAATAAATTTTATAAGGATAACGCAAGGAATTCTGAAACTCTTGTGTATAGAGTTATTGATTCGTTAGGAAACATTATTTGGATAGAAAACAGGTTAACATTGGTTAGAGACGTAAAGGAAGGCCTTCAGAAGGTATTTGGAATTGTCAGCGATATAAGTATTGCAAAACGTGCTGAAGAGGAAATGAAAAAATCTGCTCAAAATTTAAAAGAGCTCAATGAAACAAAAGACAGGTTTATATCAATAGTTTCTCATGATTTACGCACGCCATTTAGTTCCATACTTGGATTTACTGACCTGCTTTTAAATGATAAGGAACTTGATGAAGAATTGCGAATTCAGTACATACAGTTCATTCAGGAATCATCCAAAAGTATGCTGGGTCTTGTAAATTCCCTGCTTGACTGGACCAGACTTCAGACTGGCAGCATTAAATTTGAGCCTGAAAGAATTAATGCAAGAAATTTAATCAATAAGTCTATTCAAATTTTATCAGGTGCAGCGCTCCAAAAAAAAATAGACCTTTATACAACGCTGGAAAAAGATATTTACATTCATGCCGATGAAGGATTAATATCCCAGGTATTTAACAACTTAATTTCTAATGCTATAAAATTTACAAAGATAAATGGAAGAATTAAGATTGGGGCTGTACCAAACATTGAAAAAAAACAGATTGAATTTAGTGTAACTGATGACGGCATTGGAATCCGCAAGGAAGACGTTCCAAAACTTTTTAAGGTTGATACAAAATTTACTACAAGCGGCACATCCGGTGAGAAAGGAAGCGGGCTTGGGCTTTCTCTTGTACATGATATTATTTTCAAGCATGGGGGTGAAATTTGGGTCGAAAGTGAACCCGGGAAAGGAACTACATTCACATTTTCTATTCCTGTTGCGTCGGCAAATATTTTATTAGTTGATGACATGAAAGCCGACCGTTTATTGTATGCAAAACTGCTTAAAAGTTTTGTTCCGCATTACAATATTTTAGAAGCAGTGGATGGAAAAGATGCCCTTGCAATAATCAAACAAGCCTTACCGGCTCTTGTTATTACAGATCATAAAATGCCAATTATGAATGGCTATGACCTGGTTAAACAACTTAACATCCTGGAGCTTAAATTTAAACCACCTATAATAGTTCTTAGCAGTGATATTACTAAAACAATTGAAGCAGAATATAAAGAAATTGGTGTAGAATATGTATTTCAGAAACCTGTTAATCTTGCCAATTTTAAAAATGCCATCGAACGCTCACTGAAGAAAGCGCTTTTCAATTAATCAGATTCAAAGTTCTTACGCAATCAGAAAAAATTTTCCTGGATATCAGAATTATTTTAAAAGAATCATCTTCTTTGTTTCTTTAAAATTACCAGCTTTAAGCGTGTAGAAATAAATACCGCTTGATAATTGATAATTTAGAATTTGTCCGCCGGAATGGATTGAGAATGGAAAATTATAATAGCCTTCATTCTGAAATTCATTAACAAGTGTTGCAACTTCTCTTCCAATTAGGTCATAAATTTTAAGGGACACAAATTCTGCATTGGGCAGCTGATAGCTGATAATAGTTCCCGGGTTAAATGGATTTGGATAGTTCTGAGATAGAGAAAACGCAACCGGGATTTCTACTTTATTATCAATAAAAGTAAGCCCATAGTCTTTTAGTATCCAGTTGTCGGGGTCAAAAGTAACAGAACCTGGCTGACCATTTACAGTAATATTCCATACCTGGTCTTGAGCATTATTTGGTACCGATATTGTTTTTGTCTCAATTGGTGTTACGTATTTAATTTGAACTGGCATAGTAAAAAAAGCAGGATTGCTATTTGTATTTTGTTTAATATGTAAATGCAGGTTATAAATATTGCCGTTAACTAATTGAGTATTCCAGCCAAAAGTGTACTTAGGATAATTCACCCCGTAAATCCATTCCTGGAAAAAGTAATTCAAGCTTTGACCGTAAATTCTTTCGGCAACTCTTTGAAAATCTTCTGTTGTTGCAACGTTATATGCAAGTCCGGGTTCGTTTGCGTATTGCTGCATAATTTGAAAAAACTTATCATCTCCTACAATGCCCCTAAGCATATGCAAAACTGAACCGCCCTTATTATAGGTACGGGCATTACTGAATATTTCATTTTCATCATTTATATTTTGAACGTAAATAGTTCCTTGAGCAGATTTAGCTGCATTAAACATACTTGATATTCTAGTATTAAAATTTGTCTGATCATATTCGTATTGCCAGTAAATCTTTTCACAATAGGTGGCAAACCCTTCATTAAGCCAGATATTTTGCCAGTCCTTGCATGTAACCTTATCTCCAAACCATTGATGAGCTAATTCATGAGCAATATATTCTTCACCACTCATAGCTCCGCCACCCATTGAAGTGCATGTCTGGTGTTCCATTCCGCCGCTCCATGCAAATTCAGCGTGTCCGTATTTTTCTTTTGTATAAGGATATTGCCCGAATTTATTGGAATATATCTTTAACATATCAATAGTTTTGGCAACTGCTGCCCTGCGTGTATCGTTAAGTTTTTCCGGATAACAATAATGAACTACCGGCATAAATTTACCCGGTTCATATTCATATTGATCATTAATTACCTGATAGTTAGTAACAGCAATAGAAATTAAATAATTAGCAATCGGGTAATGATTTTTCCACTTATATGTTTTTGTCCCGTTATTATTATTAATAACTCCTATAAGAGAACCATTAGAAACAGAAACAAAAGATGAGTCGGCTGTTATCCAAACGTCGGAAGAATCGGCTTTATCACCAGGAGTATCTTTTGAAGGCCACCATAATGTTGCTCCGTAAGGTTCGCTTAATGAAGCAACTACATTTTTGTGCAAGGTAGAATCTCTAAATAAAAATGATGCGCTGCTAATAGCTCCTGTACCGGTCGGTGGATAGCCCGAATAGGCAATATCAACACTGAACGCTTCATTAATTGAATATGTTTTATCTAGAGTAATCTGGAGTTGATTGGAGTTTGAAGGCTGAGAAAAAACAAGATTTGTACTTCCGTTTAGTTTTACAGAGCTGACTGTTAATGCATTTACCAGGTCAAGGTAAAAACTTGTAAGGTTGTTAACAGCTGCTTTTGCGCTAACAGTTACAATCCCGGTTAAATTTTTAGGATTAATAGTAATGGAAAGATTTAATTTGTAGTAAGTTACATCTATATTGCTGTCACCGGGGTATTGTACCTGCGATATTTTTTTCAACGTACTAAATGACCTTATTTTAGCCTGAGAGCATACATCTTCAGCTGTTTGGGCGAACAAAGAACAGTAGAGTAAAATAAAAGAAAACGTTAAAACAGTTAGTTTTTTCATAGTCATTGTTTTTTTTATAGTAAGATATTCAACTTGAATAACAATCAAAAGGCAAAATTAAATATATATTTCCTGCTGAAATAAAAGGGACAAAGAAGTATTTGCTATATTTTAATTGTAAAATCTATTCTAAATAAAATTACATACTTACTCATGTGGCGGAAAATCAAAAACATTAGTCAAACACAGTGGATAATCATCTCAATGGTTATTGGTGTTATATGCGGCTCATTATTTCCGGAACAATCTCAGGATATTAGAATTGTATCAAATGTTTTTTTAAGAATGATAAGATCAATTATTGTCCCTTTGCTTTTTGGAACTTTAGTTGTAGGCATTGCCGGACATGGGGATGATCTAAAAGCAATTGGCAAACTAGCCCTCAAGACCTTAATTTATTTCGAAATAGTAACAACGCTCGCTCTTTTTATTGGTCTCTTTGCAGTCAATCTTATAAGTCCCGGAGAAGGAATAAAGCTTGTTGTAACCGCACCAATTGATTCTTCACTTTCACAAAACAAAATTACGTTCCAGGGAATGATAGAACATATTGTCCCAAGAAGTTTTTTTGAATCAGCTGCAGGCAATGAAGTTCTTCAGGTTGTTTTCTTCGCTATTCTTTTTGGAATAGCGCTGACCCAGGTGAAAGGCAAACCAAAAGAATCAATTCTGAATTTTTGCGAAGGGCTTTCAGAGGTAATGTTTAAGTTTACAAATATTGTTATGAAATTTGCGCCATTTGGAATAGGCGCTGCAATGTGGTACACAATTGGGCATAGCGGCTTGTCTGTACTTATTAATCTTGGTAAACTAATCTTAACATATTACGGGGCGCTTGCAGTATTTATACTTTTGGTATTTGTACCCATTATCTTGATTGCAAAAATTCCGATTAAAAAATTTTTAAATGCAATAAAAAATCCTGCACTTATTGCATTCACAACAACTTCATCCGATGCAGCTCTTCCTGATGCATTTAAGAAAATGATAAATTTTGGCGTTCCCAAAAGAATTGTTTCATTTGTGCTTCCGACCGGCTATTCATTCAACCTTGATGGATCAACAATGTATCTTTCTGTCGCTTCAATATTTATTGCTCAAGCGGCAGGTATACAATTATCTATTTCGCAGCAAATCTTGATGATGTTAACCCTGATGATTACAAGCAAAGGGGTGGCGGCTGTACCCAGAGCATCATTAGTAATTCTTTCTGCTACAGTTCTTTCATTTGGCTTGCCCCTTGAAGGCGTTGCAGTAATTCTTGGTATAGATGAAATTATGGATATGGCAAGAACAACTATTAATCTCATTGGCAATTGTCTTGCCTCAGCAGTGATGGCAAAGTGGGAAGGGGAACTGAATGTAAATAATAATGAAACCGAAATAACTGTGTAATATTACAAAGTTTGTTCTTTTTTCTCGCAGAATTCTATTAAAACTCCCTTTGTTGATTTGGGATGAATAAACGCAATATTCATATTTTCAGCACCTGGGCGAGGATCTTTATCAATTAACTGTACACCTTTTGTTTCAGCTTCCTTTAAAGAGTCTTTCAGGTTATTTACCGAAAAAGCAATATGATGAACCCCTTCGCCTTTGGCGTCAATAAATCTGTCAATAGCGCTTTGTGGCTCAAGTGATTCAAGCAATTCAATTTTAGTTTGTCCCACCATGAAGAAAGCAGTTTTAGTCTTTTGGCTTCTAACTTCTTCAGTTGCGTAACATTTTAGACCAAGCACTCCTTCATAAAATTTAATAGCCTCATCAATGTGTTTAACTGCAATACCGATATGTTCAATATGTGTCACTTCCATAATTCCTCATTTGATAAGTAAATGAATATTGACTAAATAACTACATGTTCCTGGTATTCACCAAAAACTCCCCTCAATATATTGCAAATTTCTCCAATACTGGAGTATGCTTTTACTGCTTCAAGAATATGTGGCATTAAATTATCGGATTTTTCTGCAGCTATTTTAATTGCAGCCAGTTTTTGATTGACCGCTTCATTATCTCTTTCTTTACGTACCTGATTAAGAAATACTATTTGTCCCTGTTGAATGGATTCGTTAATTCTTAATAATTCCCCGGTGGAGTTTTCCTGCTCCTGGTATTTGTTTAGCCCAACAATAATTCTTTTTCCTTGTTCAACTTCCTGGTTGAATTTATAAGCAGATTTTTGAATTTCCCGTTGAACATATCCTTCTTCAATTGCATTTATCATTCCTCCAAGCGTGTCAATTTTTTTAATGTAATTTTCAGCTTCTTTCGCTATTTGATCAGTTAATTCTTCAACATAATAAGAACCTGCCAGAGGGTCAATTGTATTTGTAATGCCGCTTTCGTGCGCCACAATCTGCTGTGTGCGTAATGCAATTTTAACCGATTGCTGAGTAGGCAGTGCAAGCGCCTCATCACGGGAATTTGTATGAAGGCTTTGTGTTCCTCCTAAAACAGCAGCAAGTGTTTGTATTGTTACACGCACAATATTATTATCCACCTGCTGAGCAGTAAGTGCAGAACCGGCTGTCTGTGTATGAAAGCGCATCATCTGCGATTTATCTTTCCTTGCGCCAAATCTTTCTTTCATTATTCTTGCCCATAAGCGTCTTGCTGCACGGTATTTTGCAACCTCTTCCAGCAAATCATTATGTGCATTAAAGAAAAAGGAGAGTTGACCTGCAAATTTGTCTACATCCAACCCGGCTTTTATAGCTGCTTCAACATAAGCAATACCATCAGCAATTGTAAATCCAACTTCCTGAGCAGCTGTAGAGCCTGCTTCACGAATGTGGTATCCTGATATTGAAATTGTATTCCACTTTGGAATTTCTTTTGAGCAGAATTCGAAAATATTTGTTATTAAACGCATTGAAGACTTTGGAGGAAAAATATACGTACCGCGTGCAAAGTACTCTTTTAATATATCATTTTGAATTGTTCCGCTGATATCTTTTCTGCCTACGCCCTGTTTTTCGGCAACAGCAATATACATGGCAAGTAAAATTGCGGCAGGCGCGTTAATAGTCATTGATGTAGACACTTTATCAAGAGGGATTTTATCGAATAAAATTTCCATATCGGCAAGAGTATCAATTGCAACACCTACTTTTCCAACCTCACCTAATGCCATTGGGTCATCGCTATCGTAGCCAATTTGCGTAGGCAGATCAAAAGCAACAGATAAGCCGCTTTGTCCCTGTTTTAACAAGTAATGATATCTTTCGTTTGATTCTTTTGCTGTGCCAAAACCTGCATATTGGCGCATTGTCCAGTATCTTCCACGGTACATAGTCGGCTGCACACCTCGCGTATAGGGAAACTCACCGGGAAATCCTATGTTTTCATTATAGTTTTCAATGCTGTCTGATGGAATGTAAAGCGGTTTTACGTTTGTAAATGATTGAGTTGTAAATTCTTTTTGTTGTTCCGGAAATTTGGAAATTGTCTTTTGATAAATATTTTTGTCCCAGTTTTGATATGCACTTTGAACTTTATTTTTAAGTTCATCCAGATTGTTCATCATTTCCTCTAAAATTAAAATTTTTGAATCGTAAATTTAGATAAAAATTTCATCTTGGGTCTTCTTATCCTGTGATTATATCTGAAATATTTAACGATAATAGACTTAAAAAAGGGTTCTGTAAAAAAAATATTTTACAATAATTATTTTTCAGCAGGACTTGACAAAAGGGTAATCAAAATCTATTTTTACCCCGCAAATTTATTCCGCGGTAGCTCAATGGTAGAGCATGCGGCTGTTAACCGCAGGGTTGCAGGTTCAAGTCCTGCCCGGGGAGCCATTTCGCTCGGCTCCGAACTCAGGTGAGCCGAGTTGCGGATCAGGACCCCGGTGGCGCTGGCTGCCGGGGTTTCGGTATCGGTGGAACATGCGGCCCGAATTGGCGGTGCGTGACGGTGAGGTCGAGGGCTCTGCCCGCCCTGGGCGCTGACCAGACAATCNNGTTCGAGCCTTGCCCGCGGAGCTGAAAAAAATCCTGATTAAAATCAGGATTTTTTTGTTTGCGGCTGCTATCCCGACTTTGTGCATTACTTCAGCAATTCGGTAACGGCTCTGAGTCTCGTAAAGGTCAGGATTTTTTGTCATTCTTTTAATTTTTTTTCAGACTCTTTTTCGCAAAAAATAACAATTCTCCTCTTAATGCAAATCCTAAGTTTTTCAACAATTCTCACCAATTTTCACCCCATTTTTGTCCCGGTTTTCATCCCATTTTCACCCCGTTATTATCCCATTTTCACCCCGTTTTTATCCCATTTTTGTTCCGTTTTTTCATCTTTAGGCATCTATGGAATAGTCATTATGTCAAAGAACTTTTTCAGGGTAAAATATTTTTATATCTATAATACCCTTTGCGAATATGCAAAACTTCTTTAAAAAATAATTTTGAACACTTCAAAATACTTGTCCCGACGTTTTTTGTCGGGGATTTCCCCTACTACCAGGTTATTAATAAAATATAACTCCTGTATTACCTAAATACTGAAGAATTACATTTAGGCAGATAAAGTTCGACTCCGACCTGTCAGAAACGCGGAGCCCTTCGATAAACCCGGAAAGTGTCGTATTTTTATATACTCAATTTTATCTTGTTTAAATGGAATCATAAATAAACACTGCGAGATATTTTTGTGAATATGGTTGATTTATAAAATGCTTGGAATATTTAATGAGAGGAAAAGTATGAAAGATAAAAAAAGCGAAGTAGAATCAGGTTCAACATTTTCACGAAGAAAATTTTTAACTACTATTGGACTAACGACCGGAGGATTACTTGCAGCGCCTTATCTTAAATCAGCGAATATTCTAGCATATAATCATAATAAAAACGGATCATATCTTGCGCAGGTTGGTATCACTCAAGCAACTAATTATGAACGTGCTTATGTTAAATCAAAAGTTCAGCATCTTTTTAATTCCATCGGAGGAATAAGTGATATTATTAAACCCGGGAATAAAGTAGCAATAAAAATAAATTTAGTAGGCGGCAGTAGTTCTGTCCCTTACAATATGTGGACACATCCTGAAGTTGTCAGGGCTGTGGGTGAACTTGTAATTGATGGTGGAGTAAGTCCGAACAATTTATATATTGTTGAAGCGCTATGGAGTGATTCATCATATAATGACTTTGGTTATTTAGATGTGCAGAAAAGTCTGGGGGCGAAATTGGTCGATCTAAACAAAACTGCACCTTACGGAAATTTTATAGAAAAGGAAGTTGGACCGGGTAGTTTCAATTTTAGTTCCTTCACAATGAATCAAATCCTTTCGGAAGTCGATGTTTATATATCCATACCAAAGATGAAACAACATTATCAAGCCGGTTTTTCCGGCTCACTAAAAAATCAAGTCGGCACCGTTCCAAAACAATTTTATACAATACCCGCTAATACAAGTAACAGAGCTGCACTTCATAACAGAACGGGAGGCCCTTCACAATCTCATTTACCAAGATCGGTTTGTGATCTTAATAGAGCGCGGCCGGTAAATCTTGCCGTCATTGACGGAATTATGAATGCAAGGGGAGGCGAGGGTACGTGGAATTCTACTTTCAGAACTTCTGAAGATCATGTTTTATTAGCCGGCAAAAATCCCGTAGCTGCCGATAGTGTAGCTGCACATTTTATGGGTCTTAACCCCGAAGCAGAAAAACTTCCATTGCCTAATCCTGATGATGGTGAATGTGATAACTATCTATATTTGTTAAACCAACTGGGAAAAGGAACAAATAAGATGAGTGAAATTGAAGTTGTTGGAGACGGCGCCGGTTTAATTACTTCGGTTAATCCTTTCAAAGTTGATGTTCCTACCGAAATAAAATTGTTACAAAATTTTCCTAATCCATTTAATCCGTCAACTATAATTACATTTTATTTACCACAAAGCGGGCATGTTATTGTTAAAATATATGACATGACCGGGCGGGAGGTTGAAACTTTAGTGCAGGGTGAAGTTCCGGCCGGGCAGCATGAGTTCCATTGGAATGCTGGACCATTGGCTAGCGGAGTTTACATATATCAGTTAAGAGCAGGTAATTATACCGAATCTAAAAAAATGATCTACCAGAAATAATTCCAAATAACATATTGCTAACTATCAAATTATGCCCGTTCTTCCTGTCGCTGTTCTATTGGAAGCCCTCGGTAATCTGTTAACTCCGGGATCTACTATTTTAAATGAAAATTATTTAGTCTGGATGTTCTCTGGGCGCTATATATTTCAAAAAAAATCACCACACACTGGTTTATTATATTATAAATTCGTATATATAATATATACGAAAACAAAAATATATAAACCAATGGTTTATAAAAGTGCTATTTCATAAATGTATCATATATGAATTATGGGAAAAATAAACCAACTAATTCAACAGTGGCCAAAAGGCACAGTCAAAACAGTTAAAGAGCTTAATAATCTTGGATACAGTCCCCAGGCATTAAAAAACTATACAACCTACAAGTGGCTAAGTCCTTTAGGCAGAGGTGCGTATAAATTATTTAATGACGAAGTAGATTGGCCTGGAGCCGTGTATTCTCTCCAATTGAAAAAGGAAAATACTATCCATGTCGGTGGAAAATCGGCATTAGAATATAAAGGGTTTTCGCATTATTTATCACAACAGAAAACAAGAGTTGAAATATTTTGTAATGTAAAGGATACTTTACCAGCGTGGTTCACAAAACAGACCTGGATGGAAAATTTAAGTCTATCAAAAACAGACATATTTAACTATCGGGGTCTTGAAGCATTTACTTCAACCAATATTAATAACATAGTTATCGAAATTTCATCCACGGAATTAGCAATACTTGAAATGTTATTTCTTGTCCCAAAGGTTCATTCTTTTGAAGAGGCAAATCTGCTAATTGAATCTTTGACAACCCTTCGTGGAAGGTTACTTCAATTATTACTGGAGAAATGTAACTCAATAAAAGTAAAAAGAATGTTTTTATATCTTAGTGAAAAGAATAAACATTCCTGGTTCGAAGATTTAAATCAGGCAAAAATCATTCTTGGAAGCGGGAAAAGAGAAATAGTAAAAAAGGGAAGATTAGATAACAAATATAATATAACAGTGCCCAGGGAAAGTGAAGAATAGCCAATTTTTTAAACAAGCAGAATTGTTATTAAAAATACTTCCGATTGTGAATCGTGAAAGTGTTTTTGCTTTGAAGGGAGGGACGGCAATTAATTTTTTTGTCCGCAATCTGCCAAGATTATCCGTTGATATTGATTTAGTGTATTTACCTATAAAGGAAAGGTCTGAATCACTGCAAGAAATTTCAAAATCAGTTCTTAGTATTGAAGAGAGTATTTTGAAATTAATTCCCGGGACACGGTGCCAAAGAAAAATAATTAGCGGAAGTATAATAGGATTAATAATAAATACAGAAAGTGCAAATGTTAAGATTGAGCCAAATACTGTTATAAGAGGAGCAGTCTATAAGCCCGTTCAATATGAATTGTGCAGTAAGGGAAAAGAGTTATTTGAGATGTCAGTTAAAGTAAGATCCCTGGTTTCCAATGAACTTTACGCTGGTAAGATTTGTGCTGCATTGGATAGGCAACATCCAAGAGATCTTTTTGACATTAAACTTCTTTTTGAAAATGAAGGAATTACAGATCAAACAAGGAAAGCATTTATTGTTTATCTGATTAGTCATAATCGCCCAATCGCAGAATTACTAAAACCGAATTTTATTGAAATAGCGACAATATATGAGCAGGAGTTTGTTGATATGACTAACGAACATGTGAGTTTAGATGAGTTGGTTGCTGCTAGAGAAAAACTTGTATTGGAAATCAATAAGTCCCTAACAGAGACTGAAAAACAGTTTTTAATTTCTTTTAAATCTTTAGAACCTAAATGGGATCTGCTGGATATACCGGGGGTCGAAAATTTGCCTGCTGTCAACTGGAAATTGTTTAATCTGAAAAAAATGAAATCAAAGCAACAAGATGTTGCCGTTTCAAATCTGGAAAAAATCCTATTTGGCTAAGTATTTAATCGGCTCTATAATTTTATTGTGTCTGTTCATAATCAATTTCAATTCTTTCCATTAGCTCAGCCCTTCTCCCAAATGGCCTCTCGACTACTCTGTCTTTATCTTTACTAATTATTCAATTCTATTAAATTAATACTATGTTAGGGTTCAAAATTTATATATAGATTTAAATACTTTAATTAGACCGGATAAACTATCAATAAAAAATATATCCCGAATTTTTTAAATGATTAAGAATATCTATACCCTGCTGTTTTGCGTAATAATAAATGTACAAGCACAGGAAGTTAAAAATTTCAGTATTACTTTCTCTGGTGATGTTTTGTTTGACCGGGGAGTAAAAACTGCAATTAAAAATAAAGAATATGGATACCTTCTTGGGAATATTCAGAAAATATTTGCTCTTCATAAAAATAATGTAGTTAATCTTGAATGCCCCGTTACCTATAGAACTGATCATGAAAAAAAGAAATGGGTATTCAAAGCCGATAGCACGGCTTTACCTATCTTAACTAATGCGGGCATTACACATACTGTTAACCCAAATAACCATATTCTGGATTATAAAATGGAGGGGCTCGAAGATACCTACTACTTTCTAAAGAAGTATAAGCTAATACCGATTGGACTTGCAAAGACAAAAAGAGAAGCTGATAATCCTGTAATTATTAAAGACGGCAGTAATACAATAGCAATTTTTGCATCAACAAGTATAAAATTGAATGCCCCTCCCGGTAAAGCGGCAATTTGCAATTTAAATACAGATCAGCTAATAAATAAAGTATCCAAATACAGGAAAGCAAACCCATCACATATAATTTTTGTCTCATTGCATTGGGGTATTGAATATAACCCTTTACCTATTTCCTGGCAGAAAGAAGCCGCGCATAAAATAATTGATTCTGGCGCCGATGCTATAATTGGCCATCATCCGCATATCATACAACAAATTGAAATGTACAAAGGCAAGCCGGTATTTTACAGCCTTGGTAATTTAATTTTCGATAAGAGCATTCCCGGTACCGAATATGGGATCACTGTTGGTTTTACAGGTTGTGGAAGTGATAATATAAATATCCGGATATATCCTTTTAGAATTACCGCATGCCGACCGGTTCTGCTAAATAAAACTGAAAAAGATATGTTGAAAAAAAATATCCTGGCAAACTCACCTTCAATCGATCTTTCCGATAGCAGCGGTGCATGGATACTTAAGTCAAAAGAGAATTATTTAAAAAACACTGAGACCCAATATTTTAAAAAAGAAGTAAAAATCAGCGGTTCCGGTTTTAACGGAATTGTATCAGTATCAAGAATGGAAAGTTACCCGGCATACAGGCTTGATCTCAAGGATTTGAAAGGTTCAGTATTATTCTCGAAAATGTACAAGCAAAATATTTACAGAATGGAAACGGGAGATGTTGATAATAACTGCAGAACAGATATTCTGCTTGGAGTTATTAAATCGACTAAATTTGATCCGGCTATAAGAAGAAGGCTTCAAATACTAAAGATCGTAAATAATAAAATTTCTGCCATGTGGCTTGGCACGAGTATGTGTAACGAATTAGCAGATTTTATTCCGGTTAAAGAAAAAAACAGAACCTATATTAAAACGATTGAAAAAAATAAATATGGACTTTATTGTATAGGTCTTTATGCATGGGATCAGTTCGGTTTAACACTCCTTAAATACGAAAAAAATAATCTAACATATTCAAAAGCGGAGGAAAGTATTGGTCATGACAAAAAAATCTAAAATAATAATATCGGTAATCTCCGTTTTGTTGGCCGGTGCGTTATTAGTTATACTATTGTTACCCAAAAAAACTTTGGAGAATCTGATAGGAGAAGATTTGTATGGAAATGCTCCTGAACCGGCAAAAATTAATTCAAGTCTAAGTAATTTCTCATATTCCAGTTTCTACTATGGTCATTCTGAAGATTCCCTCAAATATTACATCGTTGTAGTTGATAAAAAGACCAGGCTTGATGAATATTGGAAGTTAGACTATATAAAAGAATGGTACAAACAAAGAATAGATCCGCCGCCATTTAATTTTAACATAGATCTAACCAAACTGGGCCCTGTTGAATTAAGGTTCCTGAGGAATGAACTTCTTGCCCGGAACGGCTTCTGCTTTGATAATCACGCAATGCGGTTTCATTTCAATAAGTATAAATGGTATCAACCACTGTGGGATGTTAAAGATTTTAAAGTTGAATTTACAAAACAGGAAAAAGATTTTTTTGATAAAGTAATGAAACTTGAAAAAGATATGCAAAAAAATAAAGTGATTACTGTAAATAATAATAAAATGACAAATTATGATTTTGTAATAAATAAAGAAGATCTGACTAAAATATCAGCAGAACTGGAGAATGCACTGCGGACTAAAAATTTTGCAATTGTACCTGCGGACCATGAACAGCTGTTTTCTGCCTATGATGAAAACGGCTATAATTCTATTCCGTGCTTTATTACTACTGATTTGTACCTGCAAACTTTACATATGCACTTTAGTTATTTATTACAGGATCTTGAAAAAGATATTTTTATAAATCTTATGAAAAATCTAATGAACAGTTTATATGATAAGACCCTGGATCTATATAGAAATGAAAAAAATAATTCAATCAAAACTTCGGCGGGCTGGGCAAACACTTACTACGCAATAGCGCTTTCACTTATATCCGGCAACAGGGTTAAACCCATTAATGAGTTCCAGAATGCCTTTAACAGTGAAATGAGTGCACTTGAAGCGTCTTACGGGCAGGGTTCAGCATTCCTATATGACAATTTAATTGACTATACGCAGGTAATGCCAAGAGGTGTTTATGCAGATTCCGCTTCGATGAAACAATATTTCAAATGTGTAAAATGGCTTATGATAGCGCCCATGTATTTTGACAAACAGGACCCCTTTAATGCGGCAATAATCAGCTCTTATATTCTGGCAAATTCGGTACAAGATTATAAATCCTTTTGCAATTTTAATAATGCGGTAAATTTTATAGCCGGTAATGAGAATAACATTTCATTACAGAATATTATTGAAATAATAAAAAAGGAGTATAATGGAAAAGATCTTGCGTACCTGCTGCAGTCAAATACCATTGCCTCAATTAAAAAAGAACTTGAGTTAATAAATCCCCGAAAAATGAAAAAGGTAGCAGGCAATAAAATTGCGCAAAAAGAGATCGCCAGGTTAAATGTTCTGTTTACTTCCGGAAGGTATACATTTGATGGAGAGATTTTTACAAGGCTGGTACATCTTATGGATAAAGGGAATGAACGTCCCTTTCCTAAAGGACTTGATATTTTTGCTGCTGCCGGAAGCGAGACCGCTGAAGATATTCTTAAAAATACTTTTAAAGAGCAATTAAGCTGGAAACAATATCCCGATACATTAAACAGTTTGAAGAATTTAATCAAGAATAAAAACGACTGGGATAAAAATATCTATAATAAAACAATGCAGTCATTGTTTGCAATGAATGAGAAAAATGAAAATTATCCGCTTTTTATGAAGACCGGTTATTGGGATAGGAAAAATTTAAATACTTCCTTATCGGCGTGGACTGAATTAAAACATGACATGATACTCTACTCCGAACAGCCTTTTGCTGCGGAAGCGGGCGGCGGAGATGATGGACCACCGGAGCCGCGCCATATTGCCTACGTTGAGCCAAACATCAATTTCTGGAACAAAGCTATCGAACTTCTATCTGTGGAGGAAAAAATACTTGGTGAAAATAATCTTCTAACCCGAAGGGTAAAAACTATAGATTCGACACTTACTAATTTGGCGGTTTTTTTGCGGGACGTAAGCAATGTTGAGTTAAACGGAGGCAGGCTTTCGGATGCTGTTTTTAATGATCTGGACTACATAGGCGGTTATATTGAACGGCTTACTTTCGATATTGTTGGCAGTGATCACCTGCCTGAAAGAGACCAGGAGATTTCGCTAATAACTGATGTTTATACTTATAATGACTCGCTATTTATTAACAAAAAATTAATAGAAGCTGTTGGACGCGCTGATGATATTTATGTAATAGCCGAAATAAATGGTTTGCCATATATTACCAAGGGTGCCGTTTTTAGTTATTACGAATTTTTGGATGAAAAAAGAAAAACGGATGATGAATGGAAAAATATGATCAGTGAAAAGAAGTTACCGCAGCGTCCCGTGTGGATGAATGACATAATTGTTCCGGTTGAAGTTGAAAATATCGAAAAATAATCAGCCGTTATGGTAGGAGATTTTCGTCCTGCCAGGTCTTCTCCTGAAAGGAAGCTTCCGCAGGAATCCCTTTGGAGCTTCGGCGGGACCTTGAGTCGCGGTAAATTATTCTGTACCGGTAGTGCATAGATAAATCTATAGAATTTGAAAGAATTTTAGATTAAATTCAATTTGTTGAGGTTAAAATATAGTAAAAAATAAATAACCAATAACTTAATTGATGATCCAGGAGTGTAATGAAAACAAGAATAATTTTTCTAATGCTCTTTTCAATTTCACTTTCCTGCTGTAACAATTCGCGGGAAACAGAAGTCATAAATTTCGTTGAAGCTAAGTTCGTGTTGCCATTTCCGGTAGGAACGGAATATACTTGTTTTCAGGGCTTCAATACATCTTACTCCCACTATGGTACTTTCAGTTACTCAGTAGATTTTGATATGCCCATTGGAACACTTGTAACAGCTGCCGGAAAAGGAAGAGTTGTATATGTAGTTCAAAATTTTCCAAATGGTGACCTTACGGCTGGTCATGAAAATGTAATAATAGTGATGCATGACGATACAACTTATTCAAGATATTCACATTTAACTACCAACGGGGCTCTTGTTAAAATAAATCAATTATTGATGCCGGGCGATTCTGTGGGTTTGAGCGGCAACTCCGGAGATAGCAACCATCCTCATTTACATTTTGATGTTACAAAAACCTTTACAGGCAGAAGTGATCAGACAATTCCATTTGACTTCAAAAACACTACTCCACATCCGCCGGGAATGCAAGCAGGAGCGGTTTACAAAGCATTACCGTATTAAATGCCCCGGTATTGTAACATCATCGTTATCAATTCAAATAATATTGCCGGGTCAGATCGTCTCCCAAAGGGACGCCTTCGGCGAGATCTCGACCCTTAATAATTATAATTAACCAACAGATTTATCTGTTGGTGAACCATCACGAGAGTACAACTCTAACCGATTTATCGGTTTATTAACTTGTGTTTTATTCAAAACGGTTAAAACCGTTTATAGTTTTTTTTACTTATCATTATTGCCAATAGATAAATCTATTGGTTAATAAAATAAGATTACCAGCTGCAGGTGAGCTCATCGAATGCTCTCAAGGAAGTTAATAAAGCGAATTACCAAATCAATCCATATAAACACTTTTCTCTTTTCTGAACTAACTAAACGCAAGATTCGTTTTTAAAAGAAAAACTCACTGTGAATACTAAAACTCAAAAGCCGAACCGGCTTATTAACGAATTAAGCCCGTACCTTTTTCAGCATGCATACAATCCAGTTGACTGGTTTCCCTGGGGTGGTGAGGCATTTGAAAAAGCAGCGAAAGAAGATAAACCAATATTTCTTTCAATCGGTTATTCAACATGCCATTGGTGCCATGTAATGGAAAAAGAATCTTTTGAAAATGAAACAACTGCCGAAATTCTAAATGAATATTTTGTGCCTATAAAAGTTGATAGAGAAGAGCGCCCTGATCTTGATAATATTTATATAATGGTTTGCCAGAGGATGACAGGCAGTGGCGGCTGGCCTTTATCTTTATTCTTAACACCGCATAAAATTCCATTTTTTGCCGGCACATATTTCCCAAACGTTAGCAGGTACGGAAGAAGTAGTTTTAATGAACTTTTAGATAAAATAAATGCTGCATGGATTACAAACCGTGATGAACTGGAAAAAGCTTCCGGTGAAATATTCTCAATTCTTAATAACCAGGTAAGTGATAATAAACAAATAAATATTCCCAAAAATGTTTTTGAAACTGCTTACAAATATTTTGAGAACAATTTTGATTCCGTATACGGAGGATTTGGTTCTGCACCTAAATTCCCATCTCCCCATAATTTAATTTTTCTTATAAGATACTGGAAAAACTATAACGTACCGGGTGCAATTAATATTGTTAACAAGACTCTTTCTGAAATGCATAAAGGAGGAATCTTCGATCATATTGGTTTTGGCTTTCACCGTTATTCAACTGATAGAGAATGGCTTGTTCCTCATTTCGAAAAAATGCTTTACGACCAGGCATTGATAACTCTGGCTTATTCAGAAGCATTTCTTGCAACAAAAAATCCTGAGTTTAAGATTGCCGCCAGACAAATTCTTAATTACGTAATGAGAGAAATGACTTCAACCTCAAGAGGGTTTTATTCTGCCGAAGATGCGGATAGCGATGGGGAAGAGGGCAAGTTCTATTTCTGGACTAATGATGATTTATCAGCATGCCTTAATGACGGTGAAAAACAATTTGCCATGACTGTTTACAATATCGGTATTGGAGATGATGAAAATCAAAAAATCCCGCATATTAAAAAATCTTTTAGTGAACTGGCCAATGAACTTAATCTTGATATGAATTCCTTTCTTCATAAACATGAAATTATCAGGTCTAAAATGTTTGAATATCGCGATAAAAGAATTCATCCATTAAAAGACGATAAAATCCTTACTGATTGGAACGGAATGATGATTGCAGCTTTGGCAAATGCAGGTAGATTATTAAACAATGATTTATATGTGTCTGCAGCGGAAAATGCATTCCGTTTTATTGAAAAAAATCTTTTTATAAATAAAAACAAACTTCTGCACAGGTTCAGAAATGGTAAAGCAAGCATTGATGCAAATATAGATGATTACGCTTTTCTTGTCTTTGCTCTTCTTGAACTATATTCGTCAACTTATAAGGCGGAATATTTAATCCGCGCTGTGGACCTTGTTGATTATTCTATTAAGCACTTTTGGGATGAAGAGAATTCCGGCTTTTATTTTACTCCTTCTTATGGAGAAAAATTAATTACGCGCACAAAAGATATTTACGATGGAGCAATTCCTTCCGGTAATTCTATGATGCTTTATAATCTGTCAAAACTGTACAGGTTTACTTCCGGTAAAAAATATTATGATTATGCTTCCAAAACAGTTGATGCATTTTCAGAATATCTTTCAAAATCTCCGTTTGCATCAACGTCCTTTCTTTCTGCTTATCATTTGCTAAACAGTGAAGGTACTGAAGTAATAATTATTGGCTCACCCAATGAAGAAAATGTTGTAAAATTTATAAGGGCTATCTCATCTATCTACATTCCAAATCTTTCAGTTATCATTCACGATTCTGAAAGTGAACAGTATTGTTTACCATTTGAATATCTAGAGAGTTACAAGAGAATAAATTCTAGCGCAACATTTTATATCTGCAAAAACTTTAAATGCAGCCTGCCAACAACAATTGTTGAAGAAGCACTTCAACAAATAAAATAGGATTGCATTCGTAAAGAGTTTTGATGAGTTAATGAACCGCTATATATTCATCAATTTCCTTGTGCCAAATGTCAGGGTCACACTGTCCCGGATAAGTTATTTCATTAAAAATAAGATCGCCTAAAAACCTTGGATTTTTTCCTCCAAGCTTCATTGCTTTTATACAGGAGATGCAGTAAACAATTACATTAGTGCTTGGCATTTCATCGGCTCTTTTTTCCATTTGCTCAATTACGTTATCCACTGGGATCAATCCATAAAAGCTATCACCGCAGCATATTCCGTGATTGCCTGTTTTCCCGGGCTCAATCAATTTTATATTCATTTTCACCAAAACAGACCTAATGGCAGAATGAATATTTACTTCATTCCTTGTCGGACAGGCATCCAATATAGTCATCTCCTCACCATTATAATCAGGGAAGGGGAAATTATTATCCATATCAAGAATTTCCCAGAAAGAAATTCCTCTTGTAAATGGATAATCATTATTAAATCTCTTCTGGCATCCGGGGCATACATTAATTACTTCAGTAAATGCTGCTACATCCGGTATATGTTTACAACAGGTACTAATTAATCCAATATTGTTGATGTTTTCTCTGAGATAGATGTGCATCTTAGCGGCTAGTTCCGGTTTATAAAGCATTAAAGCGCATCCGGGTGCAAAAATTTGATTCATTGTTTTCCTTTTTTAAGACTCAAAATTGAGAAACTATTCTAAATAAACTTATGAAAGTTCTTTCCGGACCTCCACCGGAAAATTAATATCAATGTTTTTAATTTACCAGTATCTTTACGTCAGGTCAGCTCTTCTCCCGAATGGCCGCTTCCGCAGGAATCCCTTTGTGGCTTCGGCGAGACCTTGAATTGTAATAAATGCCGGGCAAACCGGTGGAGCTTGCCTGCCTCTGGTATGGCGTATCGAACCGCGGACTGTAAAACCAAAACGTATCGAGATGAGTTCTAAGAGATTGTTACCTGTCTGCAGAAGCACAGGCGCAGGCAGATGCATCTTAAATACCTTTTTTTTTAACTTTGAGTGGGATTATATTTCGCTACTAAAAAACTAAGTTATACAAAAAAAAGAGGTCACATGGATGATACATTATACTATTCTTCAAACAAATGAGGTAGTATTATGTCAAAGAAATATTTTCTTATCATTCTTGTATTTGTATCAAACATTTTCTCTCAACCAGTTAAAGTATATCTAAACACATTAACAAAACTTGAAGAAGATCCGGTTCATTTAGTAGTACTTTCAAATTATGCAAGTGAAAAATTAGTTTTGCCCAAATCAGTTAATAATGAAATTTCTTGTCCAAAGAAATATTTTGATTTATTCCATAGTTGGGATACTGATCGTGATGAGAAGATTTCAGTACTCGTTTACCAGTTTAAAGACGAAGATTTATTGTATGTGGATAAAAACAACGACAATGATCTATCCAACGATGGTGATCCGATCATATTCCCTCTGAATAAAGATTCTATCAACATAGATATTGTTTCTGAAAAAGATAAAAACCAGAAACTTAAGCTTGCATTATTTCGTAAACCTGATTTGCCGGATTCTCTTAAAGCTTCTTTTATTGATCAGGAAGGAAATATTATTCCCAAGTTTCTTCCATTGGCAAAAATATACAGTGATGACTTCAACTATAATGGTAAAAGTAGATCATTTTACTTTGATTATAGAATAACACTGAAGAAAGGAAATCTTAATATAGGTCCATCCTCTTATTTAGTAGGGCTCTTTGATTATAATAATAACGGCAGCTTTAATGATGTGCGGGATTTATTAATAATAGACCTGAACAAATCCGGGAAGCTGAATCTTGATATTCCATCAAACGTTTTTTCCCTGGATGATATCTTTACTATTGATAAGAAAAATTATAAACTAACTGAAGTTGATAAATATGGTAAGTATTTTGTTATAGAAGAAACGAAGGAAGAACCGACTTCTCATTATCTAAACTGGGTTCAAGAGGAATTTAACAATCATTTAAAAAATAATATTCTGAGCAATGACTTTTGGAAAAATAAACTGGTTTCACTCAATGGTGAAGAAATAGATCTATCTTCTTTCAGAGGCAAATATCTTCTGTTAAATATATGGGGAGAATGGTGTCATCCATGCATAAATGAGATCGAGGAATTAAAACTTGCTTACGAAGAAAATAAATCCAAAGTGGCTTTTCTTGGTGCGCTCAAAGTAGTTGATCTATCGAAAGCTAAAAAACTTATTAATGAAAAAAACATAATCTGGACAAATACTTTTCTTTCCAAAGAAATAATAAATCAATTTAAAATTATAAGTTACCCGACTAACATTTTGATATATCCCGACGGTGTTAGCTTTATAAAGGGAAGTGTAATTAATAGAACTTTTTTCGAAAAATACATAAAATAGTTTTGGTAAAATTTTAATCTCAAACGGAACACTGAAATAAGCTGTAGTTTTTGAAATAAAAAATTTTCGCCGGGTCAGGGCTTCTCCCGAAGTGACGCTTCCGCAGGAATCCCTTTGGGGCTTCGGCGGGACCTTGACCCGTAATAATCTTAGTCACTAAATTTCTGGCCGACCAAGAATTTCCTCACAACGTGGAAACTTTACATAAAAGTATTTCGTTATCTAATTATAGCTGAAGGCAAAAAATCAGATTAAATGATTACCTTATTCGGTTTTCAATAACATTGTAAAGGCAAGGTCTAAACTTGGATAATCTGCTGCCCAAACATAAAAAAGAACTTCAACTGGAAAGAGTAATATTTTTCAGCGATGCAGTTTTTGCCATCGCTATTACTCTACTGGTTATTGAAATAAAAGCACCGCATGCAGAAGATCTGCTTGATTCAACTTTATTGAATTCCTTGTTAAGCATGATTCCCAAGTTTATAGGATTCTTTATCAGTTTTCTACTGATCGGGCAGTATTGGGTAACTCATCATAAACTTTTTGGATATGTTGAAAATTACGATCAAAAACTTTTATGGATAAATATCTTCTTTTTATTGACAATTGTTACCATGCCGTTTAGCAGCGCATTATACAGTGAAAATGTAAGGGTAAATCTTGCGTTCATTATATATTGCTTTAATGTAATTGCTTCAGGAATTTTTA
This sequence comes from Melioribacter sp., assembly GCA_003155655.1. GTDB lineage: Bacteria > Bacteroidota > Ignavibacteria > Ignavibacteriales > Melioribacteraceae > Fen-1258. Next base: position 61,811 of record PMDS01000063.1, on the reverse strand, counting down.
ATTTGTATCTCTGGCGTTATGTGGGCTCTATGAAAAAAAATCTATCTGAAGTTCTTAAAGACCATCGTTTATTAAATTATTTTACTTTCAGAGCAACAATAGTTCCGGTCATTTTCCTTTTTGCTGTTTCTCTCTCATTCTTAAACCCATTTTTTGCAAAATTCACTCCAATACTTATTTATCCTTTATTAAAATTAGGTAATAAAATATTTTCTGATGTTTTAAACAAAGCGAAAAATTTTCATTAGAAAGGTGGGCTTTTTCACCCGGTCAGTTTTTCGGATTTTGACCCTCGATAATATCAACCTGAATGTGAATTTCCGGTTGGAATAATTTAAGATAGTGGTAAAAAGGTCACTACGGTTTCAAAAAATATTATACGAGATACATCCCGAATCGATTTTCAACCCCTGGTTGCCCGAATAATGTATCCAAGTAATCCAGGAAATGTTCGGATAATCTTATAACCGATTCCCCGGAAAGAGTTGTTCATAATTATATTTTGGACGGACTTCGCTATTAAAAGCCGTTTCTTGAATAATTTTTTCCATTCTTGTATATAAAATAACTCTGTTTGAATATTATTGAGATTGTTAGATCTTTGCTTTTCAAAAATATCGGATATCAACTTTGCACTTTGCATTGCTATTCCGATCCCGTCTCCGGCAAAAGGAGCAATCACAGCCGAGGAATCTCCAATAAAATAAACTCCTTCTCTTACCAAGTCCTTTTTCCCGAAATAAATATTGCCTGTACCGTATGGCGGCAGATCGTCTATAGCGCTAATAATTTCCTTAGTAAAAAGTAGTCTGAAATTCTTGTTCGCCTCCATTAAATATTTTATTTGGTTTCTGGGATTATATTGGATCTTCCGGCGGTTTTCGAGAAAACAGACGGTTACCTTTTTATCGCCAACGAAATTTACTCCGCAGTAAATTCCTTTTGAAACGAAAATTTGGATTGTATCCTTTTCCAATACATTAAATAAAGATTCATCGATATGGAATTTGATACCGTTTAGAAATGATTTATTAGATGTAAAATCCCGATTGAGTTTTTTATCAAGAATATTTTGTTTGCCATAGGCGGCAATAACCTTATCACAAAATATTTTTTGCGGCGAATATCCGTTATCTATAACAAGAGTGATCAATCCGTTACCATGAATAATTTCTCTAACCTCGCCAGGTTGAAATACTTTAATGCCTTTATTCTTGACGGCGCTTAGCAAATAATTGTCGAATGTTCCGCGTTTAATTCCGTATGCAGTAAATTTTAATTCTGTTTGAATGGGGTCGTTGTTGTCATCATAGAATTTGAAGTTGGTAATTGGATTTGGATCCAGGCTTAAGAATCCTTCAAAGAGATCTAAATTTATAAGTGAATTACTTACTTCTTGGGACAAAAACTCACCACATAGAGTTTCGCGTGGAAAAGTTTTCTTTTCGATTAGACAAACATTGAAGCCTTGTTTATGAAGATACAACGCCGCTGTTGAACCGGCTGGACCTCCTCCAATTATTGCAGCATCGAATTTTTCCATAAATTATTTAATAATGACCGCGAGCCACCTGAAAGCCCAACGGTAATTAATTGTAATGAAAGAAAAATTAAGGCAGGAAAATAATTCTTTCAATTCGTATTTAAGAAAACCTCTTTTTACGGAGATCGGTCCGTCATTTTTTACCATCTCGCTTTTAGAGAACAAAAATGTTAAAAACTTAATGCCAGCGTATGCAAATACCGAGCGTCGAAGATCGTTTACAATTATTCCGTAACATGAGATTTTCATAAGGCTCTGCATCAAATTGATTATTTCTACTTCGTTGAAGTGATGAAGGAAAAGCGATACGTGAACGATATCGAAACTCGTTTCTTTGAATGGAATACTTAGAGCATTACCGCAAACAACATTAGTGAATGTTCCATCTCCTTTAACGTATCTGCATACCCCCTTATTTATATCTAGGCTTGTAACGTGGATCATTCTGCCGTTATTTTCATAACATTTAAAATTATCTGATCCGCCGGAACCTACATCGAGAATCTTAATTTTTTCCCCGGAATTAAATTTTTGCGATATTATTTCCAGACCTTTTCTGCTTGTAGATCTTCCGCCCAAATACTTATTAATTATTTCCAGTTCAATCAGCGCTGTTTTAATCCTATTGTCGGTTATTGAAAAGTCATCCATTATTTCTTTTTGATAGCTTCTTTGTTTAAACATTAAACGCCATTAAGCAATGCGACTTCCATACTAAGCCCCGGCCCGAATGCAACAGCACAGCAAAGATCGTTTTGGTTTATTGTTCTCGTCTGAAGAATTTCTTTCAAAACGAATAAGATGGACGCTGAAGACATGTTACCGAAATTCTTAAGAACATCTCTGGAAGGCTTCATTTCCTCATCGGTTAATTCAAGTCCCTGCTGAAGCGAATCCAAAATCGCTCTGCCTCCGGGGTGAAGCGCCCAATGTTTAATTTCTTCTTTCTTTATTCCCATGTTGTCAAATATTTCTTTCAATGCCGGAACAGCTTGTTCAAAAATAATTTTCGGAAGTTCGGAAGAGAGTAACATCTCAAAGCCAAAGTCGCCGATTTTCCACCCCATAAATTCTGCCGAATCTTCAAACAGGATTGACCGGGTAGAGATAATATTCAAAGAAGCTTTAGATTTTAATGAAGGAGAATTAGAAAATAGCGCAGCCGCAGCGCCGTCTGCGAAAATCATGTTTGCAAGAATATTGTCTTTTGTAGGTTCGGTTTGTAAATGAAGGCTGCATAACTCCACGGATACTAAAAGCAAATTTATTTCTTCACCGTCACGTGTGCTATTAATTGCTTCAAGAACGGAATTAAAACCGATCAATGATGCGGCGCATCCCATAAAACCAATCTGAGTTCTTTTAATATTACCCGGCAGCTTGAGTTTGTTTATTAAATGATAATCCAACCCAGGGGCGAAAAATCCCGTACAAGAAATTGTTATTAATCTGCCGATAGTCTCCGGGTTAATTGCGTTATCTGATAAAACTTTTTGAGCTGCTTCTAACGTTAACTTATTCGACCATCTTTCATACTCCATCATTCTCGATTTTGTACCGGGCCTAATGTAATTGCCATCTTTGCTGAAGAATTTGTCTTCTGCAGAATCAATTCCATCGGGTACAACAAAATATCTTGTTTCAATTCCGGAGTGAGTTGATGCGGAGTCAATCAGCCGCGCTATTGCCGGACGGCCCTCCATCCTTTTTTTCAATTCTTCAGTTGCCTTTTTTTGCATTACTTTATAAGGAGGGGATGCTGTGGCTATATCTATTAACAATGTTGAGCCTCTTTCATACTTGTGCAATTATCTGGTTTTTAATACAAAAGTACTAGTGTTATTAATATATTAACACTTCATTTGGTGTAAATGTTCAACATAAGTTGCTTGAATTATTATCTGAATTGATACGAAGATTTTATTCAGCTACTCGGGTAAGTACAGAACAGTTAATATAAAATAGCGTGCCCATCGGTAAAGGGGAATATGAGATATAATTTTTCAGCCAAATTTGCTGCAATTCCATTTTTTCCTTCAGGTCATCTCCCAAAGAGATGCTTCCGCAGGAATCCCTTTGGGGCTTCGGCGAAACCTTGACCTGTAATAATCTTCGTCTCTGAATTTCAGTCCAATTATGAATTTTTTACCAACGGAAAAGCTTTCTTTTAAGCTAAATTTAATGACTTAGTAACAGTAGCTCTGCAACCAAATTAGAACTTTTGTATTATTGGTTAAATATATATGACAGCATCATTAAATGGATGAACTGGAATTACTAAATAAGATTAAAAATAACCCGGCGGCTTTTTCAGAATTTTTTAAGCAATATTACAAACCGATTTTCGGTTATATATTCCGCAGAACCGGCAACTTTGATGAAACAGCAGATATTGCTTCAGAAACTTTTTTGAAAGCATTTAAAAACATAAACAATTTCTCTTATAGGGGAATTTCAGTAAAAGTCTGGCTTTACCGCATTGCTACTAATGAAATGAATCTATATTTCCGGAACGAGAGAAAAAACAGATCCTTATTTGAAAAGATTCATTTTGATGACCATAATTCATTCAATAATTATCTGCAAAGTGACATGGAAGAATTAGAGCTTGAACTTCAGAAGCACGAACAGTTTTTATTTGTTATGAACGCATTGAAAAAACTTCCTCTAAAATATCAGACTGTTATTTCGTTAAGATATTTTGAGGGAAAAGATAATTCGGAAATAATAGAAATCTTAGGCATTAAAGAGGGAACCTTGAAATCACTATTATCACGTGGATTAAAAAAACTTAGGGAAAACTGCAACCAAATTTTGTGAAATGTATTATTGAGATTAGAAATGAAAAATTTTGAGGAAATATTAAACGGAATGTCAAAGCCTGAAATAAATAATTTAAAGCATGAGGATCTGCTGGCTAAAGCGATTATCAATTCAAAAAGTAAATCGGCTTTGAGTTTTTGGTGGATAATTATTCCAATCTATATAATTGCGGCTTTTGTAATGAAAAGTTTATTCGTCCCTCACAATTCTTTGCGTTCAAACCTTACTGAATTAACTGAGAAGAACGGATATATAGCAATTTTAATATTTATTGCAATTCCAATTGTAGTTATAATAATAAATTTAGTGAGCATAAAGAATATTTATTCTCTGTCAAAAAATATTTCATTGTCAAAATTTTTCGTGTCTTCATTAATAAACATTTTTATTATTCTTATTTCTTTAACAATAATGCTAATATATCTTCTATGAAATAATATAATGCTATAGAATTGAAAAATGCAATTCAAATAATTTGAATAAATAAAAAGATAAAATAATATGAACTTACCATGGTTTAAAAGAATCGGTATTTTTTTCATCCCTGTTTCAATAATGGGGTGGTTTGTAATGATAGGCGGTATTGCTTATTCGGTATATGTCTTTATTGATATTGATAAAGGCTCTCATTCTGTTAGTGATACGCTCATCAAATTTGTGTTTAATTTCCTAATCATTTGTGCCGTATATTCTTTAATTGCTTATTTAACAAGCAAAGCACCAAGAGATTAAATATTTAGATAACCGCATTGGTAATTAAACACGAGTTTGTGAAGAGTTTATCAATGTGAAAATGTTTTAAGCGGTTCATTTTGCAATAGTAAATAATACTATATGATACCGTATTCAATAAAGCCAGGTAAGTCTCTTTTTCTTTTAAAAAATAAATACAATACAACCTCATTCAATATATACAGCGCTTCCCGCCCAATAACTGCTTCTCTACAATGAATAATTCAATAAATGTGAATTATTTACTAAGAAGAGTATTATCTTTATAAAAATATTGCGGTATTTTAAAATATTTCTCATTCTAATTCGTCTTATAAGTTAGGAATTGCACAAGAGAGTAAATGTCAAAAAGCAGGCAAATAGAAAACATTGTAAAGAAGGAAAGTGGCAGATTGTTGAATTTCATCCGGAAAAGTGTGCCTGTGAAAGAGGATGCGGAAGACATTCTTCAGGATGTTTTTTACCGTTTTGTTGAAGAATTTTCGGAAATTGAAGCTGTTGAGAAGATTGTTTCCTGGCTCTTTACTTCTGCCCGGAATAAAATAATTGATAAATACAGGAAGAAAAAGACTCCGCTATTTAATGATATTAAGTTTCCTGAGTATGAAGGTGAAGACGAACTAAACCTTTCCGATATCATTCCCGATATGAAAGAACTTCCAGATGACGAACTGATAAGAGATACTTTATGGGAAGAAGTTGAAGAAGCTCTTGAAGAGTTGCCCGGTGAACAAAGAGAAATTTTTATTCTTAATGAATTCGAAGGATATAGTTATAAAGAAATATCCTCTATGCTGAATGTTCCTGTTAATACACTTCTTTCAAGGAAAAGATATGCAGTTCTTTATTTAAGAGAAAGATTAAAAGAATTATTAAAGGAGATATAAAATGTATACTCAACACAGCCACTTTGGTAGAATTATTTTTGGCGCTGCACTTTTTGCATTAGTCAGCGTTTTCGTATTAATCCTTTGGAACTGGCTTATGCCTGCAATTTTCGGGTTGGGGCAGGTTAACTATCTGCAATCAGCCGGTTTATTACTTCTTTCAAAAATACTGTTTAGCGGATTCGGAAGAGGAAGACATCATATAGGTGAAAGGGATCTGTGGCGCAATAAGTTCGAAATGAGATTCGGTAATAGGAATTTCCACGAAGCAGAAAAAGGCGATTAAATTCTAACATTAAAATAATATTTTGATAAATGAACGGAGATAAATTTTGATTAATAATAGTATCGAAGTAAAAAACTTCACAAAAAAATTCGGTGATTTTACGGCAGTTGATAATATATCGTTCAATGTAGAACAAGGGACCATCTTTGCATTTCTTGGCCCAAATGGTGCCGGTAAAAGCACAACTATAAATACTTTATGCACAATACAGGAAAAGACAAATGGGGAATTGAAGATCAACGGTAATGACGTATCGATTCAAAAAGATAAGGTTAGAAATGATATCGGGATTGTTTTCCAGGAAACCACACTTGACGGAAAGTTGACTGTGGAAGAAAACTTAAAACTCCACTGCGATTTTTACCATGTGCCTAAACATGAAGTTAATGAAAGAATAAATTTTGTGCTGGAACTTGTAGATATTGAGAATTGGAGAAAGTCTCCTGTAGATAGTCTTTCGGGTGGATTGAAAAGAAGAGTAGAGATCTCACGCGGGTTGGTGCATTTTCCTAAAATCCTTTTTTTAGATGAACCGACTACAGGGCTTGATCCGCAAACAAGGGCTAATGTATGGGATTATATTAATAAATTACAAAAGGAAAAAAACATTACCATCTTTTTAACTACGCATTATATGGAGGAAGCCGAGATTTGTGATAAGGTTGCAATTATAGATCATGGCAAGATAGTTGCACATGATACTCCATATAATCTTAAAAAAAGATATACAACAACTACCTTGAAAATAAAAACTTCAAACCGTAGTGGGCTGATAGAATATATTGAGAAACGTTCTCTCAGTTATAAGCTGGATAATGAATTGGTAGTCATCTTCGCTACAAATGTTAAGGATGTTTTGGAAATTATATCGTTATTTAATGAAACAATTGAAGATATTGAAATTAATCATGGCACTCTCAATGATGTGTTTATTGCTATTACTGGAAAGGAGATTAGAGAATGATTCGACCTATAAAAGCACTTGTAATTAGAAATTTAATAAAGCTTAGCCGGGATAGAATGAGACTGTTTTTTACGTTGTTTATGTCGGCTATGTTCCTTTTTATCTTTTCATTTGTGACTAAATCAATGTTATCCAGTTTGCAGAATCCTATGAACTACCTTATTTCCGGGATAATAATAATGACGGTTTTCCAGGCATCACTGAATAATTCCATGAGCATTCTAGAAGATATTTCCTCCGGGTTTATGAAAGAGATATTAGTTGCTCCAATCAAAAGATGGCAGATTGCAATAGGTCAGGTAGTTTCCTCAACGTTAATTGCTGTCTTCCAGGGTTTAATAATTGTAATAGCCGGATTATTTATGGGACTTAGCTTAGATTTTATGCATGCGGTACTAATGATATTGATTATGTGCCTTGTTGGGTTAACCTTCAGTTCGCTTGGGCTTCTTTTGGCTGCGGTAACAAAGGAATCAGTTAAATTTCAACTTCTGGTCTCTATTGTTGTCTTTCCTCTTACTTTTCTATCTGGCGCATATATCCCGGTGATGGCTATTCCGGGAATTCTGAGCTGGATTGTTTATCTAAATCCATTAACATATACAACAGCAATTTTCAGATTTATTATGTTGCATCTGGATACAATGTCCAACGATGCGCTTATAAAAATAGGAGTGGCATTCAATATTAACGGTTTTATTATTACTCCTGTTATCAGTTTTTTAATGGTAATTACTTTGGGATCATTCTTCTTTGTATTATGTGTTAAAAGATTTAATACTGCTGATTTTTCAAGAGTTAAAATTTTTAAACACCGCAGATAATTAAATATAAATTGGAATTCTAAACTATATGAAAGTTAATCCCGATGATGAATCGGGATTTTTATTGGTTATTTAAATACAGACTAAGAATCATCGTTCGGTCAATTTTTCTAAACTATCGGGATACCGACTACCTTGAATTTTGATTTTTGAAGACGCGTCCTCCACTTCTAGAAGTTCTTCTTTTGAAAATTCAACAGTTGCTGCTCCAATGTTCTCTTCAAGGCGGTGAAGTTTTGTTGTACCGGGAATAGGAACAATCCATGGTTTTTGAGCAAGCAGCCACGAAAGTGCAATTTGAGCAGTTGTAGCTTTCTTTTTTTCTGCGATGCTGTTAATCAAATCAATTAAACTGTGATTTGCTTTGATAGCTTCCGGTGTAAAACGCGGAAGAACACTGCGGAAATCAGAAGGTTCAAACTTTGTATTTTCATTAATTTTGCCTGTAAGAAAACCCCTGCCAAGAGGGCTGTATGGAACAAATCCGATTCCTAGTTCTTCGAGAGCTGGCAATATTTCCAATTCAGGCTGTCTCCACCATAATGAATATTCACTTTGAAGTGCAGTGACAGGCTGAACAGCATGTGCACGGCGGATTGTCTGCACGCTTGCTTCCGATAGCCCGAAATGTTTGACCTTGCCTTCTTTAATTAAATCCTTTATTGTACCGGCAACATCTTCAATTGGTACTTCCGGGTCAACACGGTGCTGATAAAAAAGATCAATTACATCTGTCCTTAGCCGTTTGAGAGAGCCTTCTGCAACCTGCTTTATGTGTTCCGGACGGCTGTCTAAACCAATCCACCGCGGACCTCCATTAGGATCAAGTTTAAAACCAAATTTGGTAGCTATCACAACTTGCTTGCGCAAAGGTGCGAGAGCTTCACCTACAAGTTCCTCATTTGTAAAGGGACCATATACTTCTGCCGTATCAAAGAAAGTAACACCACGTTCAACTGCTGACCGCAATAATGCAATCATTTCTTTTTTATCTGCAGGCTTACCATAGGAAAAATTCATTCCCATACAACCAAGTCCTATTGCAGAAACTTCCAGATCGCTGTTTCCGAGTTTACGCTTTTGCATAGCTTAATCTCCATTTACTTTAAAAATATTTTTCGATTTGTTACATAAAATTAGAAAAGCTGGTAACTATTAAAAAGCAAAAATCAAATAATACATTACGAAATTCAAACATTTCTGAATTTTAAGGGACTTAGCTGAATATGTTTTTTAAAGAAGTTGTTAAAATGGTTTACTTCAGAAAACCCTAATGCATAAGCAATTTCATATACATTCCATGTACTGTGTTTTAGAAGAATTTTTGACTCTTGCAGGATGTGCTCGGCAATTATTTGAGAGGTTGTTTTCTGAGTTGTTTCTTTTACTGCTCGGTTTAAATGATTTACATGGATATTTAACTGATCAGCAAAATCAGAAGCTGAACGAAGACTTATTTTTTGATGCGTATCGTCAATAGGAAATTGACGTTCTAACAGCTCCATAAATAAAAATGAAATTCTTTTGTTTGCATTTATTTTCTGGTTATCCAGATTCATTGATGGCTGCATCTTCATTGCAAAATGCAGCAGCTCAAAAACAAGATTTCTTAAGACATCGTATTTATGTATGTAATCCGAGCTTATTTCTTCAAACATTTGTTCATAAATACTTCTTGCTTTTTCAACTTGTTCATCGGTTAGATCAAATACATGCATTCCATTAGGCTGGAACACTGAGTATTGTTTTAAGTCTCCGAATTGATGAAAGAATGGCTTATTAAACACACAATAACAACCGCTTCGCATGCTTTCAGTATATTCCCACTTATAGGGTATTTGAGGATCTGAAAATACAAGAGCCTGCTTTTGAATGTTAATCACTTTATCGGCATAATGTATCTTGCTGGCGCCAATCATTAATGTAATTTTAAAAAAGTCACGCCGTTTATAAGGTACGGGTTGAGCTTTGCCTTCCTTGATGGGCTCTACTTTAAAAACATTAAAATGTCCGATTTCATTATTAATGTTTTCGGGTATCCAGTCAAATTTTCGCTTATAAAATTCTTCTATATTTTCAACTTTATCCATGCTGCAAAAGTACGAAATTCAAACAATACAGTAATCGTGCAATTTTCACAACCGGTAATATGTACCATTTTTTCTAAGAATGTAGATTATAGAAATAACTTCAAAATATTCACAGATTTAATGAGTATTTTCCAAAAGCAAAAATATTAGGTGCCGAATAAGTAATAGAATAAAATGTCATTTATTATGAAGTTGAAAACATTGTAAGATTAATTACTTAAACAATATTTCCTTTCTCAATAGAATTTTTTTACTTAGGGAATTGTACATAATAAATCATTATTTTCATTTCAATAAAAAATCCGGTCAATTGAATTTGTATAATTAGATAATCAACAAAGGAGATCAATATGAAAAAAATATTTGTAATTGTTTTTGTATTTCTAATTGGGGTCAGCTTCATTAGCAGCCTCGACGCACAAGACTTTAAAGTGAAAAAATATAGCATTGGCGGTGATGGAGGTACAGACTATTTAACTGCAGAACCCGGAACCAGCAGAGTGTTTGTATCACGCGGCACTCATGTTATGGTACTAGATGGAATCAAAGGAACAGTGATTGGCGATATTCCCAATACCCCGCGTGTTCACGGAATTGCGCTTGCTCCAAAATCCAATCATGGATTTACTACAAATGGTGGTGATTCTACAATCACCATGTTCGATATTAAAACACTTGAGGTATTAAAAAGAATTAAAATTCCAACCGGCGGACTTGATGGAATTATGTACGATGATTTCTCAGATCAAATCATTTTGACCAATCACAGTAGACCCGGTACTGCGGTTGCGGTTGATCCAAACACAGGAACAATAACCGGAAAAGCCGAACTTGAAGATAATGCCCCGGAAGGAGCTGCAAGCGATGGAAAGGGCAAACTTTTTGTAAACAACGAAGGCAAAGGCACTATTCAAGTTATAGATGCAAAGACAATGAAGGTGCTTGCATCGTGGCCTCTGAATCCATGTGAAGGACCCACCGGAATTGCATACGATAGAGCTATGAACAGGATCTTTGCAGGGTGCAGTAAAACATCAGCTGTTATTGATGCCGCTACCGGAAAGATTGTTGCAACTATTCCAAATGGTGAAGGCGTTGATGCACTCGGTTGGGATCCATCAGAAAAACTAATATATATTCCTGCCGGACGCGATAGCAGCGTAACGATTGTTCATCAGGATTCACCAGATAAGTATAGTGTAGTTGCCAAGGTAACAACAATAAGTGGCGCTAAAACTATTGCTGTTGATCCGGTAACTCATACGGCGTATTTATTCCAGCCAGTATACGGACAGGCACCGGCTGATGCTGCTGCTACAGGAGGGCGCAGACCCCGCGGGCCAGTTATTGGCGCGTATTTTATTGTGATTAAACATTAATTACAGTTTTATTTTTCCATATAATAACTAATTAGTTGCGGACGGATTGAGGAATATCATCAATCCGTCCAATAAAAAAATTATTTCAGATTTAATAAATAATCATATCAAAATTTTCGGTTGCTATTAAAAACAAGAAGTCAGGAAAACTAATCCTCGATTAACTTGACAACGTGTCTTATTATACTTAACTTATAATCAGAAAAAATAGTCTGTTATTAAAAAGAGAGCTAAAATCTATTTGTTAAATAATCGGACATTATAGCCAATTAAATAATTACAAAGGAGTTAATATGCAAACCGCCATTGATTTAAATTCAATAGATCTATCAAATATAAAAGTAAAAGATCTTGTTATTGCTGATTTCCATATCGCTGCAGCTTTAGAGAAATTTGGTATCGACTATTGTTGTAAAGGAAACCAGGTTCTAAAAGATGTTCTGCATGCAAAAAATATTTCGAAGTCTGTTCTTATGGATGAAATTAATACTCTCAACCGATCAAGTAGTAATGCAGAAAGCCAGAGTTATGAAAATTTGGAGCTGAATGATTTAGCCCAGCATATTATTGACACTCACCATTCTTATGTTAAGAAAGCAATTCCTCAAATCAGCGAACACCTCGCTAAAGTGGTTGCTAAACATTCCGGGAAGCATGCATATCTTGTCACAATAAATGATGCATTTGTTTCTGTTTCAAATGAACTTATTAGCCACATGATGAAGGAGGAGAGAATCCTTTTCCCTTTAATCAAGTATCTTAGTGAATGCAAAAAGTTTGAAGAAAAACCTAAAGCCACCGGTTATGGTTCTATTAAAAATCCAATAAGGCAAATGGAAGCAGATCATATTGCTGCAGGGGATTATATGGGTAAGATTAGAAAAATATCAAGTAACTATTCACTTCCTGATGATGCATGCACAACATTCAAATTAACATTTAGCGAATTACAGGAATTTGAAAAAGACTTATTCAAACATGTTCACCTGGAGAACAATATACTGTTTCCAAAATCAATTGTACTGGAAGAAGAATTAAATAAAAAATATTAATTAAAAGAGAGGGTAATAAATGAAAAAATACTGGATTGCCTTTGCATTAGTAATTATTATTTCATTTGCAGTTCTTGGATGGGTTGGTACTACCATATATCAACAAGCGCCCCCGGTTCCCGAAAAAGTAATTACAAATGATGGCACCGTTGTCTTTTCAAAAGAAGACATTCAAGACGGTCAAAATGTTTGGCAGGCAATGGGAGGAATGGAGGTTGGTTCAATCTGGGGTCATGGCAGTTATGTAGCACCGGATTGGACTGCAGATTGGCTTCATCGGGAAATCATGTTTGTACTAAACTTATGGTCAATCGGTCAATTTAATAAAGAATACTCGAACATTAATAATGAAGAACAGGCTATGTTGATTTCCCGCCTGCAAAAAAAATATCGTGAAAATACATTTAATGTAGAATCGGGAATTATAACAATTGATAATTCCAGGGCGAAAGCAATTCAAAACAACATTGAACACTATTCGGATATATTTTCAAACGGCAAAAATGAATATGCAATAAGAAAACATTCTCTCACCGACCCTGAAAAATTAAGAAAACTTAGTGCTTTTTTCTTCTGGTCATCATGGGCGGCATCAACCAACCGACCCAATAATGATATGACTTATACTAATAATTGGCCTCATGAAGAATTAGTTGCTAATGTTCCCACAGGGGAATCAGTAGTTTGGACTGGCGTCAGCATTATAATGCTTCTTGCCGGACTCGGTGCAATGGTTTGGTTTTATGGTTCAAAAGAAAAAGAGAAACCATTTGATAAAGTACCTACGGATGATCCGTTACTCGGCTCAACTTTAACACCTTCTCAAAAAGCAGTTATTAAATATTTCTGGGTTGTTTCCTGTCTATTTCTTCTTCAAATAATAATGGGTGTTATTACCGCGCATTATGGCGTTGAAGGGAATTCGTTTTATGGAATAAATATTTCAAGTATTCTGCCTTATACAGTTACAAGAACGTGGCATAATCAGCTTGGAATATTTTGGATTGCTACAGCCTGGTTAGCCGCTGGTCTGTATATTGGTCCCGCTGTAAGCGGCGTTGAACCAAAATATCAAAAACTAGGCGTTAATATTTTATTTGTAGCATTGTTAATTGTTGTACTCGGTTCAATGGCTGGCGAATGGCTGAGTGTAATGAATAAAATGTCGGATAAAAATTTGTTTTTATTTGGTCATAGCGGTTATGAGTATATCGATCTGGGAAGATTTTTTCAGATAGCTTTATTTGCCGGGTTGGCGCTATGGCTTGTTTTAATGGTTCGCTCTATTTTACCTGCGCTGAAGAAAAATGATGATCAAAAACAAATTTTAACTCTATTTCTAATATCTTCAGTAGCAATAGCGCTGTTTTATGGAGCTGCATTAATGTATGGAAAACATACTAATCTTGCCTTGGCAGAATATTGGAGATGGTGGGTTGTTCACCTTTGGGTTGAAGGTTTCTTTGAAGTTTTTGCAACTGTTGTTATTGCATTTTTATTTTCTAGATTGAAACTTATCAGTTTGAAGACAACTGCACAGGCAACATTATTAGCCTCAACAATTTTCTTATCAGGTGGTATTATTGGTACATTGCATCATTTATATTTTAGCGGAACACCAATGGTTGCACTTGCATTGGGATCGGTATTTAGTGCTCTCGAGGTAGTTCCATTGATCTTTGTAGGCTTTGAAGCATGGGAAAATATCCGGTTATCAAGATCAAAAGAATGGGTGCTAAAATATAAATGGCCTATCTATTATTTTGTTGCTGTAGCATTCTGGAATATGCTTGGTGCTGGTCTATTTGGTTTTATGATTAATCCACCGATTGCTCTTTACTACATGCAAGGATTAAATACTACCCCCGTTCATGCTCATGCAGCATTATTTGGAGTTTATGGAATGCTGGGAATCGGATTAATGCTCTTTACATTAAGAACAATTAGACCGGATATTGAATGGAAAGAAAAACCTCTCAAATATTCTTTCTGGATGATCAACATTGGTCTTTTTGCCATGATAATAATTAGTTTATTGCCTGTCGGTTTAATGCAAACGTGGGCTTCGGTAAAATATGGTTACTGGTACGCCAGAAGTTCCGAATTTCTACAATCTCCAACTATGAATACTCTCAGATGGTCCCGCTCTTTCGGAGATACTATTTTTGCTATTGGGGCATTAATCCTTGTTTATTTTATTGCCATGCTTTCAACAAAATTTTTCAAAAAGAATAAATAAAAATATTTTTATTATAGAGTCCGGGTACCACCACCCGGATTCTATTGTTATACAAGCAAATCCTTGACCGGTAAAATATTTTTTACAATATTTACTTAACTGGTTAAGTAATTTATGAAAAATGATTATCTAAAAGACCTGGGCTATCTCGGCGTTACAGCCAGAATTAAAAGACTGAGTGACGCGCTATCCTCGGGAATTAAAGATTTATACCTTGCAAACAATGTGGATATTGAACCAAGTTGGCACCTTCTGCTTCTTTATCTAAAGGAAAAGAAACAAAGTACATTATCGGAAATTGCAGAAGCATTCAGGTTCTCGCTGCCTGCTGCAAATAAAATGATTACAAGAATGTTGAAGAAAGGGTACATTGATATTACTGTGGATGATAAGGATAACAGGAAAAAAATACTGCGTTTATCAGCTAAGGCAAAAAAGAACATGCCAAAGTTTGAGAAAATATGGAATGCCGGACAAAATTCTGTTAGAGAAATGCTAAAATCAAATCAAGACTTTCTAAGCAGTTTAGATAATTTTGAGCTGCAGCATGAATCAAAAAGCTTTGCGGAAAGAGCCAAAGCAAAAATTAAAAAATAATTGGAGTTCTAAATGAATAAAATCGGTGACACACCTTTACTTAAATTGGAAAGACTTACTGGTCCTGATAGCGCGGATATTTATGTTAAATATGAAGGAGGAAATCCCACCGGTAGCATGAAGGACAGGATGGCATTATCTATGATTGAAGGAGCGGAGAAAAGAGGGGAATTAAAACCGGGAGGTAAAGTTGTAGAGTATACAGGCGGCAGTACAGGTGCATCCTTGGCAATGATCTGTGCAATGCGTGGTTATAAAGCTCACTTTATTTCATCCAATGCATTCTCCGAAGAAAAACTACAAACAATGAAAGTTTTTGGTGCTGGATTGGAATTGATTAAAAGCAATAATGGTATGATTACTGCAAAATTGATTGACGATATGATTGCAAGAGCAAAGGTACTGAGTTCCGAGCCAAATACTTTCTGGACAGATCAAGTTAATAACGTAGATAACAGAAATGCATACCATAAAATGGCACGGGAAATTATTGCCGTGCTTGGTAAAAATATAGATGAATTTATTATGGGTGTCGGAACAGGTGCTTGTTTTTCAGGCAATGCTGAAGTATTAAAAAAAGAAATTCCTAAAATTAAATGTATCGCCATTGAACCGATGAATGTTAGATTTCTTTCAGGTGGTGATACTACGGGCACTCACCGGTTGGAAGGAATAGGGCTGGGATTCATTCCATCAATCTACCGGCGTGATCTGCAGGATGATGTTATTTCAGTTTCTGATAACGATGCATTTACCACGGCAAGACTCCTGGCAAATAAAGAAGGTATCTGGGGCGGAATTACTTCAGGAGCAAATGTTTGGGCGGCGCTTAAAAGGGCAAAAGAATTAGGTCCCGGTAAAAAAATTGTTACTGTTATTATTGATTCGGGATTGAGATATTTAAATGGGGAATTGTATAAGTGAAGGAGAAAGGAGACAGAAGTAAGGAGTAAAAGTAAAAAATTAAAAGATAAAAGGAGTTAGTTAAGAGGATGCTTGCCTGGCAATACCAGCCCGGATAAATTTCTACAAATATGAGTTGCGGATTAATTTTGAATAAATCATTATTGTAATATCAAAAATTGAGTATTAAAGATAATATTCGATTTACCGTTGAATTTGAAGACAATCTTCGGGGTGATACAAATGCTGCTTTATCTGAAAGATATTTTTAATTTTATCCGCTTTCCTGTTTATAATCCTAAAATTGAAACAACCTTCTTTAATAAGATTAAACGATTCTCTATTGTTTTTGCAATATCTATTCTTTTTACATTATTCATAAATATATGTACTTTACTACTGGTAAAGATTGGTATTCTTGTTGGAAGTCCAAGTATATTAAAAGAATTTTCGGGAGCATTATCAATCTGGCAAATGTTATTATCATTATGTGTAGTAGCGCCGGTTATTGAAGAATTTTCATTCAGACTTCAACTGAGAGTTAATTCTCTTTTCTTCAGCATTTTTGTAGCTCTACAAGTTTGGTTTTGGCTAAACATATTTGTAGATATTCCAATCATGTATTCAATAGCACCTGCAATAATTATTTTTTTAATAACGTTTTATTATACCAGATCAAAAGAGATTGAGGAAAAATTATCGAACATCTGGAAAAAGTACTTCAGGTTCATCTTTTATATTACGGCATTTACTTTTGGCATTGCTCATACTTTTAACCAATTGTTATCTCTTAATCTAATTGCATTTGCCTGGATATTTACAATGTACGCATCAGTAAATGGTATTTGGCTTGGTTACATAAGAATTAGAAACGGCATTATTTGGAGTATAGTTTTACACAGTTCTATAAATTTATTTTTCGTTCTAATACAATTAATTCTTCTCCAGGGAGCTACTAATTATAGTAATGTTAATAAGACTATTCAATTAACAGCACCTACAGGATGGACTCAATATTATAAAACGGATATTGACGATGAAAAGATAAAATTTTACTCGAAGCATCTGGAGCATAAATCATTTGACTATATAATACAAGAAAGTCATTCCGGTAATTTACCCGAGATCCCGTTTGTTATTTCATCGCATAACGTTTTAAATCAAAACGATAAAAGCAAAATCTTTAATGAGATTAAAAAATATCCCGGTATTGTTACTAGTGATTCAAACTGGCTTTCATTGTTAAATGAATCGCGGAGAGGCAAAATGTTCTATGATTCTAAAAATCAAAGATTATTGTCAATGTTTAATTATTCCTTAAATCCCGATTTACATTTAGATATAAATATAAAAACAGATGATAATATTCTGGATTTGAAAGTAATGTACATACTTGAAAGAGAAATAATTAATATTGATTTCGTCGTAAATGAAACAGATTTTAATAAATACAAAAAAGAGTTCAATGAAATGCTATTATCTGCAAAGGTCGGGTTGCCACAACATGATTATTTAAAACATTTGCTTCATAAAAGAATTGTTTCCGGTTTTTCTAATACAATAAGAACGCCTTTAAGCTGGCGTGAGTTTATTGGGTTCTTGCTGTGGGGTTTAATAATTTATGCCTTTATACGAATGTTTATTAATGACAAAAATAGAATTCCAATAGAAAATTTAAAAATAGGAGAATTTGAAAAGTTGGAATAAAATACAAGGAGAAATAAAACAGTATAAAGTTTAATGTATAAGGAGTAAGTAAACCTTGACTGCAATTAGTAATTCTTCCGTCTTACGTTTCACCTTTTTAAACAATGCAAGCAGCTTAATTATTAAATATATAACCGAAGCAAATACAGATTCATAAAATCGGATTAATTTAAACTGTCTGATCCCCGGGTCACCATAATTAGCTACAATAATTTTATAATCCCTAAAAAATCAATAAAGCGTATTGAAAAAATTATCTATTTTAGACTGAATCTTACCTTTGCAATTGCACCATGATCTCCAACAACAAAACAACTGCCGTCGGTTTTGGAAATAGAAATGCTGTTGTAGCTTTGTGAATTAATTGCCTTCCATGTTTTGCCGTCATCAATTGAATAATCGCTTCCGGAAGTTCCTGTAGCAAAATAGAATTTGTAATCTTTATTCCACAAAACGCAGGATTTAAATCCATTCGGCTGATTTTTATCTACAATCTGCCATGTTAAACCGCCGTCGTCGCTAATAACACAGTTGGAGGAATTGTCTTTATCATTTTTATAATCTCCGCCAACTGCAATGCCATTAAGTTCGTCTTTAAAACAGACAGAAAACACACCCGACGAACTGCCGCTTTTAACCGGTGCATCCATTGCTCTCCAGTTTTTCCCGGAATCATCGGAAAGATATATTTTAGCTTTATCGCCTCCGCCTGTTCCAAACCAGACCAATTCTTTTCCATAAACAGAGATCGCTGTTCCGCTTGCAGCAAAAGCGCTTTCGCCTTTGGCGGCTTTAGGGATATTGATAGATGGAATTTCCTTCCATGAATCACCCCCGTCTTTTGTTGTAACAATAAAGAATCTTCCGTCAATCGGATCGCTGAGTGCAATTCCATTTTTCTCATCCCAAAAAGCTAACCCATCGAAAAAAATATTTGCATCCCGGTTCATATACCTTCTTTTCCATGATTTGCCTCCGTCGGTTGTTTTGAAAAAAAATGCCGGTGCATCAACACACATAATAAGTGCCGTATTTTTGTCAAATGCTTCTATGTCACGGAAATCAAGAGGTTCAAAGCCTTTTACTTTTCCGTTTGTCCATGTTTTTCCCCCATCAGTTGTTCTTAAAAATGTTCCGTTGGAACCGGAAGCCCAGGCAGTGAGTGAATCCACAACCGAAATACCGCGCAGTGATATATTAGTCTTTGATTTTTGTATCTCAAAATCAAACGATAGAGTCTTCTTGGGGACTTCAATTGGTTTTACTTCTTCTTTTGGTTTAATTGTCTCTTTAGATGTGCATGAATAAAACAAAACTGCAGCAGCAAGAATTAAAAGAAATTTCTGCATTTATTCTCCTGATATTTCTACGTTAAAAATAATCCGTTACAAAAATATATCAATAATTTCATTTGTCACTTTAATTATTTTGTTAATACCACTCATTTTGCAGAATAGAATATTTTTACCTCAAGACATAAAATTTTGATTATTGGGTCGACAATAACTTTAATAGTTAATATATTTCAATAAAGATATTCAATTAAGCATGAATCAAATTTCAAATAAAGAACAAAACATAGAAAACCAGGGTGGTACAATTGCTGTAAGAAAGCGCGGATGGTTCAGACGGTTGTTCGCTTTTGTTGGACCGGCATATCTTGTAAGTGTTGGGTATATGGATCCCGGCAACTGGGCAACAGATATTGAAGGCGGCTCGCGTTTCGGATACACATTAATTTGGGTTTTGTTTATGTCCAATTTAATGGCAATCCTGCTGCAAACATTATCGGCTCGTTTGGGAATTGTTACCGGACATGATCTTGCCCAGGGATGCAGAAGGGAATATCCCAAAAAATTAAATGTATTTTTATGGGTATTGGCTGAAATTGCAATTGCCGCAACTGATCTTGCTGAGGTTCTTGGAACAATTCTAGGGTTGAATTTACTTTTCGGGCTGCCGTTGCTATGGGGGTGTGTTGTAACTGCTCTTGATACTTTTCTGCTTCTTGCAATTCAAAAGCTTGGTGTACGTAAGATGGAAGCTTTTATTGTTATGCTTGTTGCAACAATTGGTACAAGTTATTTGATAGAAATGTTTTTTGCCCAGCCCGAGTGGAGTGGAATTTTATCGGGTTTCATTCCTCATCTTGATAACGGTGCCTTATACGTAGCAATTGGAATTATTGGCGCCACTGTAATGCCTCATAATTTGTACCTGCATTCATCGTTAGTGCAGACAAGATCAATTTCGAACACACATACCGGAAAAGCAGAAGCGTGCAAATTTAATTTGATAGATTCCGCCGTAGCACTTAATGCAGCCTTTTTTGTGAACGCTGCAATATTGATTATGGCATCGGCAGTTTTTTTCAGACGCGGGATTGCCGTCACTGAAATACAACAGGCTCATGATTTATTAGCGCCAATTCTTGGCTCTAAAATTGCTCCATTGGCTTTTGGAATTGCATTGCTTGCTGCAGGACAAAGTTCAACACTTACCGGAACGCTCTCAGGTCAGATCGTAATGGAGGGATTCTTAAATATAAAATTACGTCCCTGGCTTCGCAGATTTATTACAAGGAGCTTGGCATTATTACCTGCTGTAATTGTTATTGCAATTTCAGGTAATGAGGGTACTTTTAAATTATTAATTTTCTCGCAGGTGCTTTTAAGTTTGCAGCTGCCTTTTGCTATTATTCCTTTAATCCATTTTACTTCTGATAGAAAAAAAATGGGGAATTTTCTAAATTCACTTTGGGTTAAATTATTGGCATGGCTTGTTGCAATTGTAATTGTTGCATTGAATTTTAAATTGATTTATGATGCTGTTCTAGAATGGACAAATGGCAATGTATTAGTTCTTATTCCTGTTATACTAATTGTCCTTAGCACGCTTGTCTATGTAACGTTCCTGCCGTTATTTAGGACTTCCAACACTTGGAAAATTGACGTCTCCACGTCCAGCAAAAATGTAGGAGCGAATATTAAAACAAAAAAATATAAAAGTATCGGCGTTGCACTTGAACATGGAGAAGAAGACGCAACAATCATTTCCGAAGCCCTGACATTGGGTAAAATGCATGATGCTAAATTAGTATTGATTCATATTGTTGATACTCCCGGCGTTTTGGTATATGGTTCAAATGAGGAAAGTCTGCACACCAGGGAGGATTATGCCTACATGGATGGGATTGCAAGAGAAATTGAAGAACATGACATATTGGTGGAAACTACAATACGTTTTGGAAATCCATCTGAAGAAATTATAAAATGTGTTGAAGAAGAAGGATTTGATTTACTTGTGCTTGGTTCTCATGGTCATCAGACTTTTGGAGACCTTATTTTTGGCCAGACAGTAGACAGTGTACGCCACTCTATAAAAATTCCTGTAATGGTTGTAAGAACAAGCCACAGCACTAGAGAAAAAGCACAAAGAAATAAATAGTAATAAATTTATTATTACTTTCTTATGAAACCTAACTTAGGTTTGCATTTCATGAGTTCCCACCCCAGACAAAAAAATAGCGGTATATATTCTGCTGCCAGGACAAGAGGGTAATCATTCCACTTTCCGGTTAGTTGATAGTTGAGAACCGTAATTGACGTTAAGCTGCTTAAGCATATAAAAATAAATCCGCTCCAGCGGGGATAAAGCGGCAGCAAAATTGCCAGCCAGGCAATATACCACGGATGAACAACGGGTGAGAAAATAAAAAGAATTAAAATTGAATAATAAAATTTAAAAATTACTTCCTTTTTGCTAATAAAAAGCGGTATGAGTGCAATAACCAGAAGAAATGCGCAAAATGACCTGGTTGTCTGGTTGTTATTTATAAAAGCATTAATAATATTGAAGACAATGCCGTTAAAGGTCCAATTCTTGGCATAGAAAAAGAACATTTCAAATGGGTTTGACGTAAATATGTAGGGGATAAACTGGATAAAAAATGCAATGAAAGGAATGATTATTATTTTTATCCGCTCAAGAATATTTTTTTCATTAAAAAAGAAAATTGGAATTAATAATAATCCAACCGGCTTAATTGATAAGGATAATCCAAGAAAAATTAGCGATAATATTTTTCTCTGATTTAAATAAAATAAAATAGAGAAGAGCAGCAGAGGTAAACCAAAACCATCAAGATGCGCATCTATAGAAAAATGAATAATGGGCAGCGGACATAGAACATAAAAAAGAATAAATTTGCGGGGCAGTCCAATTTTCTTAATAAGCAGAAATAAAGCAAGAATTGTGAGAAGTTCAAAAACAAGTAAAAGTAATTTGTAACCCCATACATTTTCCCCGCTGATTTGATAACCTGCATAAAACAGCCACTGACTAAAAGGGAAATAAATTGTTTTAAATTCAGGATAATTCACCAAACGGGGCAGCAATTCAGAGTGAAGTGTCTGCAAAGCATTGCTATTTGGAGTATATGTATATGGATTTATTCCATTAGCTTGAACTTTTCCATCCCACATATACCTGTAAACGTCATCAGAACCGATAGGCTGTGTATTTATAAAACTTATTCTTATCAGCATTCCGACAATTAGAAGGGCTGCAACTTCTTTAAAGTGCAATTCAATTTTAAAAATCATGAAGCAGATTAAAACAAATAGCAGGGAAGAAGATATATAAATGATTGTGAAGTTTTCAACAGGTTTTAGCTTTGAGAAAGAGAATAATGAGAAAAGAACACACAAAATTATTATGCTAATAAACAAGATATTTTTTTTTGTTCTCATTTGTACCAAATGCTTTTATCTAAAATAGTTAATTTATAGGATACACTGCATATGCCGGGTATTAATAAAATATTCACATAAAAATATTTATGCAGTTGATTAACTAACAGGAATAAAATATTTTTAATAAATGTTATTCAGGTTAAACCGGATAATCAAAATACCAGATTAACGGTAAAAAAATCATCTAAATGAATTATTAATCTTAAAATTGTAGAGGGTTATAATGAAGAGATATTTTTTCCTTTTGATTGTAAGTCTGCTTTTTATATTAGGTCAGAATCGATCAATCTATCCAAAATCAAAAGATGGAAAACAAACCAGGCACAATGTTGAATCGTTGCTTGCACAAATGACCCTAGATGAAAAAATCGGTCAAATGGTTCAGGTGGATTATTTGGCCGTAAAAAATAATGAGGACGATGTAAGAAAATATTTTATCGGGTCGGTTTTATGCGGGGGCAGTTCGGACCCAATTGATAATACTCCAAAAAGCTGGAAAGAATTATATGATAAGTTACAGAGTATTGCAGTTGGTACAAGGCTTAAAATTCCAATTATTTTTGGAATAGATGCTGTGCACGGTCATAGTAATGTTGACGGTGCTACAATATTTCCGCATAATATAGCCCTTGGCGCAACACATAATATTAAGTTGGTCGAAAAAGTTGGAGCAGCTACTGCCGGGGAAGTTAAAGGAACTGGAATACAATGGAGTTTCTCACCATGTATTGCTGTGGCAAGGAATGAACGCTGGGGACGTACGTATGAAAGTTTTGGTGAAGACCCCCAATTGGTTAAAAAACTAGGAGCAGCATATATAAAAGGGATGCAGGGTAAAAGTCTTTCGGGAAAATTATCCGTATTGGCTTGCGCGAAACATTTTCTAGGAGATGGCGGAACAACGAATGGCAAAGACCAGGGAAATACAGAGTGCAGTGAGGAAGAGTTTAGAAAAATTCATTTGCCGGGTTATATTGAAGCTATTAAAGCCGACGTTAAATCAATAATGATTTCATATAGCAGCTGGAATGGCCAGAAGATGCACGGTAATAAATATTTTTTGACTGATGTTCTTAAAAATGAATTAGGCTTTAAAGGCTTTGTAGTTTCAGATTGGGGCGGAATAAATCAACTTCCCGGAGATTTTAAAAAGCAGATTGAACAGTCGGTTAATGCAGGTTTGGATATGGCAATGATTCCAAACGGACCCGGTCGAAAATATAACTACCTGGATTTTATTAAATACCTTAAAGAACTTGTAAATGAAAATACCGTTTCGGTAAGCAGGATTGATGATGCTGTAAAAAGGATATTAACAGTAAAATTTGAATTGAATGTATTTGAAAAACCTTTTGCTGATAATTCACTCTTTGCTAAGATTGGTTCAAAAGAACATAGAGAAATAGCCCGTGAGGCAGTCAGGCAGTCACTTGTGTTGCTGAAGAATGAAAATAATACTCTGCCGTTATCAAATAAATTGAAAAGTATTTGTGTGGCTGGTAAGAACGCTGATGATATTGGAAATCAATGCGGTGGCTGGACAATTTCTTGGCAAGGAGAAAGCGGAAAAACACTTAGCGGCGGAACAACTATTCTTCAGGCTATAAAAAATACTGTATCCCCAAAAACACAAGTTACATTCTCCAAAGATGGATCGGGCGCAAGTGGTGCCGATGTCTGTATTGTTGTTGTAGGAGAAACTCCTTATGCTGAAGGATTAGGTGATAGAGCGGATTTAAGTTTATCTGCTGAAGACCAGGAAGTGATTGAGAAAGCGAAAACTGCAAATGTACCGGTTGTTGTTATTTTAATTTCAGGAAGGCCATTAATAATAGATAAGGCACTAATAAACTCAAATGCGTTTGTTGCTGCATGGTTGCCCGGAACAGAAGGGCAGGGTGTTGCGGATGTTCTATTTGGTGATTATAAACCGACCGGAAAACTTCCGCATTCATGGCCAAAAGATATGCAGCAAATTCCAATAAATATTGGAGATAAAGAATATGATCCGCTTTTCCCATATGGATTTGGGTTAACGTATAAATAATTTTTAACGGGAAGGATTTTTTAAAGCGGAATAATTATTTTTTTGATGCTAAGCTGAAGCCGTCTCAAAAGTGATCTTGGGACGGCTCTCGTTTTAATAGATGTACTTTTTTACTTTGTAAAAACTTTTAATAGTATAACTCCATGTGATGGGACTGTTGTTTCATATTTACCGGAGAATGTACCAATATCTTTTTGTCTCCAAAGATCACGAATTTTGATCTTTGCATTAATATCGATATCTGAAAAGTTCAATGTGTATTTCTGGGGTTCCTTATCAAGATTAAAAATACCTATTGCTTTATTACCATCTTGCAATTCTTTTACCCACACCTGGATATTATCTTTAACAATTTTCTGTACGGCTTGTTTACCTAACGGATCCTGATCTAAAGCCAGAACTTCGTCGTTAGTTAGTAAATTTAATGTAAAATCATCAAGACGGGTAAGATCACATCCTATAAGCAACGGGGCGGAAAGCAGGCTCCACAAGCTTATATGTGTATATTGCTCATCGGGCGTTAATCTGGATGGATGCAAGCTTGGTCCCCAGCCCACCCATCCTACGACGAGCATGTCAGGATCATTCCAGTTGCCAGGCTTTGCATATTTTGCATTCACAGTTTGATTAAAACCAATTGTACTTAAACTAGACCATGTATCTGTGATATCTCCCGTTGTACGCCATAAATTTCCACCTACACTGGCGCCCCACTCCCATACATTACCATTGCCATACTGGCACAAGCTATATACAATATCACGGTCTATTTTATGGAGTGCTTCATTCATCACAATGTATGGTTTTTGTAATTCAGGAATTGAACGGTCTTTAGCGTGAGTTTCGTACGAACACCAGTCATATTTAAGGTAATCAACTCCCCATGATGCATAAGATTGTGCATCCTGTAGTTCGTGCTGGTAACTTGCCGTATAACCGCCGCATGTTAATTCACCTGGCGAACTATATATCCCAAATTTCAGACCAAGCGCATGGATGCTGTCACCAAGAGTTTTCATATTAGGAAATTTTGAATTACACAAAATTTTTCCGTCCGCATCACGTTTAGGATCTTGAGATCTGCCGGTAATTTCCCAGCCGTCATCAATGTTTATAGAAGTCCATCCATGCTTCATCAACCCTTTTTGTTTGAAAACTTTTGCAGAAGCAATTACTTTTTCCTGATCAACAGACAGCCCCCAGCAGTTCCAGCTGTTCCAACCCATTGGAGGAGTCAGCGCGAGCATTTCACCAATCACAATTTTAAAATCACTTTTAGCCGCGCCATATTTATTTTTTGCTTCAAGCTTTATTGAATATTCTCCTTTATTAAGGACACTGCCGGAAATTATGCCGGTTTTTCTATCAATTTTTAATCCATCCGGAAGGTTGGCAGCTTCAAATATCATCGGATCTTCACCTGTTGCGGCAATAGAATATAGGAATGGTTTTCCGGGTCTCTGGCCGTAAACCTTAGCCCCGTTTATCTTCGGTTTTAAAGATGGTACTGGCGTCAATACATAAGGCACCTCATCAACAATTATAGCGCGTTCTTTAGTATTATCAAATTCTAAAATGTAATTAACGTATACCGGTTCATTTCTATTTTTAAATGAATATGAAAACATTTGGGATGAAAGAGGAGCTAAATTTGCATCTTTTTTCTCTTCGAAATATATTTTTTTTGTAAGCTTATTCTGAACCTGTATTAACAACTTGCCCTTAAGTGTAAGAGAATTAGAATTATTTTTAAGTGAAAAAGTTTTTGATGCATTCCCTTTATCGAAATTAAATACACAATGATCATGATTTGAAGAAATATATTCTACCAATTTCACCATACCGATTGTTAAATCACCTGAATAAATTCCTCCTTTGCCGCCCTGGTCATAAACACGAACAGCAATCAGGTTTTCTTTATCCCAAAGAATTCGCGGGTCATTAACAGATAGAGTATAACGCCTGTTTCTATTATAATAATATCTTGCTGTTTTGAAAGAATCATCTGCTTGTTTATCAATGGCAGCATTCTTGCCATTTATCCCAAGTATTTTACCGTTAATAAAAGATTGATCGCAGTCATCAATCTTTCCAAGAAATATTTCCAGTGAGTCTTTCAGAAATGTATTGTTCTTAAGGGATGATGGGATAATTATTTTTATCCTATACCATGCATAACCGTCATAATCCTGGTAACCTTGAACTTCCCATTCCCTATCAACCAAAATATTTTTCCATTTGGAATCATCATATGATGGTAGTGAATATTGCGGGTTATCACCTTGTACAAATTTCCATCCCTTTTCCAGTTGTAATACATCTTGTTGCGCCCCAATAAAATTTGCTGTTATTGCAATAAATATGAAAATTACTTTGTAAATGTTTAATAGTTTCATGTTTGTACCATAGTTATTTTGAAGAGCAAAATTAAAATAGCTCTTTTAAGAAATATTTTCATTTAATAGATTCAATAAAGTTTGCAGTTTCAAGCTGGTTATAATTGTTCAAATTGTGATTATATCGGTTGTCATTTATCAAAAATAAATAGATGTTCGTAAAATCAGATTGGCCGTAAAGAATGCTTCAACAAAATAAACTCCCGGTCAAAGAATGGAACAAAAAAGAGGCTGTCTCAAAAGCGCCAAAATTGTATGAGTTGGAATTGATTTCGTTTTAAAATCGTAACTTTTGGGCGGTTAAAATTACTTTTGAGACAGCCTCTCAGTAAATAACATTCTACCTTCTTTTAGGCCGGTTCAATTTTTTATTTATACAACATTCGCATTTACATTAACTTCAACGAGAAATTTATGGACTGCAGCAGCGCATTTTCTGCCTTCTGCAATTGCCCAAACAACAAGCGACTGTCCTCTTCTCATATCTCCGCACGCAAAAACTTTATTTAAACTTGTAGTATGAGCATTATCCTCATCCCCAAAATCAGCTTTAACATTTCCTCTTGGATCCAATTCTAATCCCAGTTTAATAAGCTCATCCAACAATCCGTTTTTTTCTGGATGAATAAAACCAGCCGCTATTAAAACTAATTCAGCAGATAATTGCAATTCCGTTTCCGGTACATCAACTAATTTTCCATTTTCAAATTTTACTTCACTGCAAATAAGTGATGTAACCTCGCCTTTATAATTACCTTTAAAAGATTTAGTGTTTATACTCCACAATCTTTTAACGCCTTCCTCGTGGCTGGATGAAGTTCTGAGGATCAATGGCCAGTAAGGCCATGGTGTATTTTCAGGTCTTTCAACGGATGGTTTAGGTAAAAGCTCAATTTGTGTAACTGATATTGCGCCCTGCCTGTTTGCTGTTCCAACACAATCGGAGCCTGTATCACCTCCCCCTAAAACAACAACATTTTTACCATGTGCACTTATTTGACTATCAATTTTATCGCCAGCGTCTACTTTATTCTGCTGAACTAAGTATTCCATTGCAAAATAAATTCCTGTTAAGTCTCTGCCTGGCACTTGAATATCGCGGGGTTTCTCTGAACCACCAGCAAGTACAACCGCATCATATTGATCAATCAATTCTTTAGCTGATATATCTTTACCAACATTAACATTTGTTTTGAACTCAACACCTTCAGCAGTCATTTGACTGAGGCGTCGATCAATAATTTTTTTCTCCATTTTAAAATCCGGTATTCCATAACGGAGCAGTCCGCCAATCCTGTCATTCTTTTCATAAACAGTTACACCATGACCGGCACGCACAAGTTGCTGAGCTGCTGCAAGTCCGGCAGGCCCTGAGCCAATCACTGCAACTTTTTTCCCGCTCAAAACCTGCGGCATCCTCGGTTTTACCCAAACTTCAGAGAATCCCCGTTCAATTATTGTTCTTTCCATTGCTTTAATCGAAACGGGCTCGTCATTTATTCCAAGGGTACAGGCAGATTCACATGGCGCCGGGCATAATCTCCCTGTAAATTCAGGAAAATTATTTGTTGAATGAAGATTTAAAAGCGCTTCATGCCAGTGACCTTTGTAAATTAAATCATTCCATTCGGGAATATAATTTTGAACAGGGCAGCCTGTATCGCCGTGGCAGAATGGTATACCGCATTCCATGCAGCGCGCGCCTTCCAATTTAGCATCAATTTTTGAAAAAGGAGATTCAAACTCGTTAAAGTGTTTAACTCTTACTGCAGCATCTTCTTTTTTAAGATAACCTTTTTTAAATTCCATGAATCCTGTTGGTTTACCCATGTAATATTTCCTCCTTCTCTACGGGAGCTGAAGGAAGTACAATCTCTTTAACTAAAGGTTTTTCTTCCTTTTTTTCTTTTGCTAATTTTGCCAGCGCTCTTTTGTATTCACCTGGAATAATCTTCCAAAAATTATCCTTTTCCTTTTCCCAATTATCTAAAATATATTTTGCCCGCTTAGAATTGGTGTATTCAAAATGTTTTTCAACCATGCTGAAAACTTCTGCGGCATCTTCTTCATAAATTAAATATTCAACATCAACCATTTCGTGATTAATATATTTATTTGCCTCTTTGGATGGGTCCCAGATATATGCAACACCGCCAGACATTCCGGCGCCAAAATTTCTTCCTGTTCTGCCCAAAACAACTACTCTTCCACCGGTCATATATTCACAGCCATGGTCGCCGATACCTTCTACAACAGCATAGGCTCCCGAATTACGAACAGCAAATCTTTCTCCAACCACGCCATTAATATATGCCTCCCCGCTTGTTGCACCGTATAAGCATGTATTTCCTGCAATAATATTATCAGGAGGATTGAATGTAACTTCAGGTGGTACTTTTACAATTAATCTTCCGCCGGAAAGCCCTTTGCCGGTATAATCATTGGATTCGCCCGTATGATTCAATTCAATTCCTTTTGCGAGGAACGTTCCAAAACTTTGTCCAGCAGTACCGCGTGACTCTATTTTAATCGTACCATCTGGTAAACCTTCCTCACCATATCTTTTTGCAACCTCGCTGGAGAGCATTGTTCCAACGGAACGATTAATATTTCTAAATCTTGTTTTAATATGAACAGGCGTTCCATTTTCCAAAGCCGGCATTGACTGTTCTATAAGTTCGAAATCAATTTGCTTTTCCAATCCATGATCCTGCTCTCGTGTCTTGTACAAATTTGTGTCATATAAAGATTTTGGTTTGAACAAAGTTTTTGTTAAATCAATACCGCGCGCTTTCCAATGATTGTGAAGTCTTATCGGAATAATTTTATCTGTCTGTCCAATCATTTCTTTAAAGGTTCTGAAACCCATTGCCGCCATATACTCTCTGACTTCTTCAGCAATGTAGAACATAAAATTGATTGCGTATTCCGGTTTACCGGAAAATTTCTTTCTCAATTCAGGGTCTTGAGTTGCAACACCTACAGGGCAGGTATTGAGATGGCATTTACGCATCATAATACATCCCTGTGTTACAAGGGGTGCGGTAGAAAAACCAAACTCTTCAGCCCCGAGCAATGCAGCAATAACAACATCACGGCCGGTTTTTAACTGTCCGTCAGTTGCAAGATAAACTCTGTCTCTCAAACCATTAATAATAAGAGTTTGATGAGCCTCGCTCAGTCCTAATTCCCACGGAGTTCCGGCATATTGAATAGAAGAAATTGGACTAGCGCCGGTCCCGCCATCGTGCCCGCTGATTAAAATATGATCTGCATGAGCTTTAGCAACGCCGGCAGCAATTGTTCCAACACCAACTTCAGAGACAAGTTTAACGCTAATTCTTGCTTTTGGATTAATGTTCTTAAGATCAAAGATTAACTGTTTCAAATCTTCAATTGAATAAATATCATGGTGCGGGGGCGGACTGATTAGTGTAACACCGGGAGTACTGTGCCTGACTTTAGCAATAATTTTGTCAACCTTTGTTCCAGGTAGTTGTCCACCCTCACCGGGTTTAGCGCCCTGAGCCATTTTTATTTGAAGCTCATCAGCATTAACAAGAAAATTTGCAGTAACGCCAAAACGTGCCGACGCAACCTGCTTAATAGCTGATCTCATGCTATCGCCATTAGGCAGTTGAACAAAGCGCTCTGCTTCTTCACCGCCTTCGCCGGTATTTGATTTGCCGCCAATTCTATTCATCGCAACTGCTAATGATGTATGAACTTCCCGTGAGATTGAACCAAAACTCATTGCACCGGTTGCAAATCGTTTTACTATTTCTTTTGCCGGCTCAACTTCATCGAGAGGTATTTTTGTACCGCTTGTATCCAATTCAAATAAACTTCTTAACGTAACCCGTTTCTTTTCCTGGTTATTTATTAATTCAGTGTATTCTTTGAATGTCTTGAAATCATTTCTTCTGGTACTTAACTGCAATTTGGAAATTGTCAAAGGATTCCAGAGATGATGCTCACCATCCTGTCTATAATTATATAAGCCGCCAACATCAAGAGTACTTTGATCAACCTGGGGGTCAAGTGCGTGCATGTGTCTGCGTATAGTTTCCTCTTCAAGCATTTCAAGACTTAAACCTTCAATCTTAGTTGGAGTGCCGGTAAAATATTTTTCGACTATTTCACTATCCAAACCAAGGGCTTCAAAAATTTGTGCGCCGCAGTAAGATTGAAGAGTGCTAATACCCATCTTACTGAAAATTTTATATGACCCTTTGCTAACAGCTTTGACAAAATTTTTCTTAACTGCATTATAATCCATTCCTTCCGGAAGGAATTTATTTTCAGTTAAATAGGCAAGTGTTTCATAAGCAACGTAAGGATTGATAGCATTTGCTCCGTAACCGCAAAGTAATGCAAAATGATGTACCTCTCTTGGCTCACCGCTTTCAACAATTAAACCGGTACGTGTTCTTAATCCGGCTCTTAACAATGAATGATGTACACCGGATGTTACAAGCAATGAAGGAATTGCCGCATGACTTGCATCAGTTCCTTTATCCGATAGAATGATTAGTGATATTCCCGATTTAACTGCCTCGACTGCTTTATTACAAATCTGGTCTAACCTTTCCCGCATGTCATGACGGATGTAAGGATTAAATAGAATTGGAATTGTAATGGATTTAAAATGTCCCTTTGCTATATTCCTAAGTTTTTCCATCTCAGAATTTGAAAGAAGAGGATGTTCAAGCTCTAAACGATGTGCATGTTGTGGAGTTTCGTCTAAAAGATTTTGCTCGGGACCAACATAAGTAGTTAATTCCATAACCAATTCTTCACGTATGGCATCTATTGGCGGGTTTGTAACCTGTGCAAAAAGCTGCTTGAAATATCTGAAAAGCAATTGGGGTTTATCGGATAAAACTGCAAGAGCAGCATCAGTTCCCATTGATCCAACAGCTTCCTGACCATTTGCTGCCATTGGCAGCATTACCTGCATTAGATCTTCTTTTGTATAACCAAAAATTCTCTGGCGTATTAATAAAGTTGAAAAGTCTGCATCATAAATATAATCCGGTGTTGGAAGATAATTTAACTTGATCATGTTTTCGTTTACCCATTTTCTGTAAGGCTGACGGGTAACGATCTCTTTTTTTATTTCCTCATCCTCAATTATTCTTCCTTGCTTTAAGTCAAGAATAAACATTTTTCCTGGTTGTAGTTTTCCTTTTACTGCAACATTTTCGGGCTCAAAACGGTGTGTTCCAGCCTCAGATGTTAAAACAACAAGACCATCTTTGGTAATAACATACCGGGAAGGACGTAGACCATTTCTGTCAAGAGTAGCGCCGATTAGATTGCCATCGGTAAAAACAACAGCAGCAGGTCCATCCCAGGGTTCCATCATAGTTGCATGGTATTCGTAAAAAGCGCGCCTTTCCGGATCCATCAAATCATTTTTGGACCAGGCTTCGGGTATCATCATCATCATAGCGTGTGGAACGCTTCTACCGCTCATAACAAGAAGTTCAAGAACTGAATCAAATGTAGCAGAGTCACTTTGTCCTTCCATAATAATAGGAAGCATTCTCCTTAAATCTTTTCCATAATGAGGCGATTCCATAACATGCTGGCGTGCAGCCATCCAGTTTTTATTACCACGTAGTGTATTTATTTCGCCATTATGTGCAATCATTCTAAAGGGATGTGCAAGGTCCCACGTTGGAAATGTATTGGTAGAAAATCTTAAATGAAGCATTACCATTGCAGATTTCATATCCGGGTCACTAAGATCTTTATAGTAAGGCATCATTTGGGGAGCTAAAAGCATACCTTTATAAATTAAAGTCTTGCTTGAAAATGACGGGACGTAATATTTGCTTCTGTCAAGTTTTATCTCAATACGCACGCGCTGGTCAATTATTCTTCTAATAAGATAAAGTTTTCTTTCAAACTCATCCTGGGTGCCAATTTTTTTATTAGCTCCAATGAAACAGTGTCTGATAAACGGCTGAGTCAACTGGGCGCCTTTTCCCGGCACAGTTGGGTCAACAGGAACATCTCTCCACCCAAGAAATTTTTGATCTTCATCAATAATTATTTTTTCAATAATGTTTTCGACCTGCTTTCTAATAACTTCATCCTGCGGCAAAAAGATAACTCCAACTCCGTATCGCCCTTCTGGTGGTAAATCTATTTTTACTTTCTTAGAAACTTTTCTCATAAACGTATCGGGCATCTGGATGAGAATCCCGGCACCGTCGCCGGTATTAGGATCGGCTCCTACTGCGCCGCGGTGTTCAAGATTTTTTAGAATATCAAGTCCTTTATCAATAATGCTTCGCGATTTTCTGCCTTTAATATCTGCAACAAAGCCCATCCCGCATGCATCATGTTCAAATGACGGATCATACATCCCCTGGGATTTTAAAAAAGAATTATCTTGATTCATGTCTAACCTCGTTTTCCCGACCTTATTCCTTGATATAATAATTCTAACACTTTTCCTAAAAAGTAAAAGAAAGTTTTATTCAAATTATGGTGAAATCTTAGGATGTGCAGATAACCTGGCTTAGAAATCCTAAAGTTTTAAGGAATATGAATAAATCTATAAATTTTTTAAGGCAATTTAGAATTTTATCACAAATTATCAAGTGCCGGAGTGAAAATTACCTAAAATTATCCAAATTACTTTTTTTAAGATTAAATAATATTAAAACAGTCAGCTAGTTCTTTTTAAGTAAGTCAGCAAAGATTTTCTTGAATTTTGCCACTTTTGGTGTAATAACAAAGCTGCAATATGGCTGGCTGCCGTGCTGGTTATAGTAATCATGGTGATAATCTTCCGCTTTGAAAAAAATTTTGAATGGGATAATTTCTGTTACAATAGGAGAATTCCAAACTTTAGCAGAATCAAGTTCAAATTTGGATTTCTCCGCCAATTGTTTCTGTTCATCATTATGGTAAAAAATTACAGAACGGTATTGAGTGCCAGCATCGTTGCCCTGCCTGTTTAATGTAGTTGGGTCGTGAGTTTTCCAAAAGACTTCAAGAAGTTCAGAATATGAAATTATTTTTGGATCAAAAGTAATTTGCGAGCATTCAGCATGACCCGTTTTACCGGTACATACTGCTTCATAAGTGGGGTTGGGAACATCTCCTCCGCTATAACCGCTTTCAACTTTAATAACACCCTTTAATCTTTGAAAAACAGCTTCAGTACACCAAAAGCATCCTTCACCAAATGTAGCTGTTTCATAATTATTTTCCATGCTCATGCTTCCCTCAACTTTAGTTTGTGCTTTTAAAATGTTAGTAGACTGATTGTTATTATTGTTACATCCAAAGCAGAAGAATAAGCTTATAAAAATTAACTTTGAAAGATTTCTGGTAAGTGTATTCATTTTATTACCATCATTGTTCATATTATAACACAATTAACAGGAAATAAATTCAAATGCAGACGGGATTTTTATTCATTGATTTAACAATTGTTTGAATGGAATTTTAATATTGTTTTGATTAAACTAATTTTACCGGATAAAATTATTTTTCAAATTGCAGGATTGGAATAAAAGAAAATGCTTATAAAATAAATTTATGTAACAATAATATTATTAAAGCGCTTATTGCCACATAAGTACTTTTTATTTAACGAATAATTTTTTTATATATTTCAATAGGGATTAAAATAAGACGAGAATTCTTAATGAGTATTCAACTTAAAGAAGTGACCACTAAAAGTGATCTGAAAAAATTTATTTGTTTCCAATTTGAACTCTATAAGGGAAATAAATATTGGGTGCCGCCGCTAATATTTGACGAATTTAAAACCTTAAGCAAAGAAAAAAACCCTGCGT
Organism: Melioribacter sp.; assembly: GCA_003155655.1. Taxonomy (GTDB): domain Bacteria; phylum Bacteroidota; class Ignavibacteria; order Ignavibacteriales; family Melioribacteraceae; genus Fen-1258. Next base: position 26,768 of record PMDS01000063.1, on the reverse strand, counting down.
TTGATTTTTGTGAAGCAAAATATTGGCTGGCTTATAACAACAATAAAATTGTGGGAAGAATTGCCGGGATAATTAATAAAAGTTACAATGAACGCTGGAACCAAAAAGCTGCCCGGTTTGGGTGGATTGATTTTATTGATGATGCAGAAGTTTTCAAGAGCCTTATGAACGAATTGGAAAAATGGGCAAAAGAAAAAGGGATGGAAAAAATTCACGGCCCGCTTGGCTTTACAGATTTTGACGGCGAAGGAATGTTGATTGAAGGATTTGAAGAGCTTAGTACCTTTGGCTCCATTTATAATTATCCTTATTATCCAAAACATATGGAAATTAACGGATTTGAAAAAGATGTAGATTGGATTGAGTATTCTGTTAATGTTGGCTCTACAATAAAGGAAAAAATTGCGCGCATTGCAGACGAGGTTGCAAAAAGAAATAATTTGCATCTTCTTAAAGTAAAGAAATCAAAGGAAATGCTTCCTTATGCACGCGAAATTTTTTATGTAATTAATAAAGCCTACAAACCCTTATATGGCTTTGTTGAATTGACAGATAAGCAGATAGATATGTACGTGAAAGCATATTTTGGTTTTATTAAACCCGATTATGTACCCGTAATTTTGGATGAGCAAAATAGAGTTGTTGCATTTGGTATTACTATGCCTTCCTTATCCGTTGCAATGCAAAAGTGCAATGGTTCACTTTTCCCCTTTGGGTTCATACATGTATTAAAAGCTATGAGGAATAATCCTTATGCAGATTTATACCTAACTGCAGTTTTGCCGGAACTACAAAACAAAGGTGTGAATGCAATGTTAATCAATGAGATGAATAAAGTATTTATACGTAATAAAATTACAAAAGTTGAAACTAACAGGGAGCTGGAACTTAATTCCAAAATTCAAGCACAGTGGAGATTTTTTGACAGCAGGCTTCACAAGCGCAGAAGATGTTACGAAAAACGCCTTGATTAAAATAATGATGTGTTTTTTATTGTGTAAACATTTTCGTGGCTATAAATAAATAGTTTAAACAAAGATGAAAATAAAAGCACTGTTAGTTTTAATTTTAGCGCAACTTTTATATGCATATGACTTAAAATCGATTTGCCAATCTGAGAGTAGTTTTTGTAAACTTTTCGAAACAAAACAAATTGAAGTACAGGGCAACCAGGCACTTACAAAAACCGTTTTTGGTTTTTTACCATGGTGGCAGTACCAGTTAGGATCTCAGAATTATTTAAGATATGATTTACTTTCACACCTAGCAGTATTTTCCTTTGAAGCAGACAGCACGGGGGCATTGAAAGATCCTCCTTATGGCACTTGGCCCTGGTATGATGTTATTACCAAAGCAGTGAATAACAATGTAAAATTAATGATGACAGTTACAAATTTTGATTCATTAGCGATTCATAAAATTTTTAATGATGTGAATGTTAGAAAAAATCTTATAAATAATATTCTTACAAAAAATGTCAGCGGGGCATTTGCCGGTGTGATAATTGATTTTGAAAATATTCAAATAAGAGACAAAAAAAATCCCACTAAAAATTTTTTGGATGCAATAAAAAATGCTTTAAACAATATTAATACTGTTAACGAACTTGCTATTGCAGTTCCGAATGTAAATGATGGATCATGGGATTTTAATCTTCTGTTGAATAGTGCTGATTACCTTTTTGTAATGTGTTATGACTATAATGGAAGCTGGAGTTACAATACCAGCCCATCAGCACCATTGATAGGTAACGGAGGTTACAACGTTACCAGTACATTTGATGTTTATTTTTCTTCCATTGTTACTTCAAACCCGGATAAGTTGATTCTTGGAGTGCCGTATTACGGAAACTACTGGAGATTAAACTCTAAGGACCCTTTTGCTCAAGTTTTACCCTATGACCCGCTCAGGTCTAAAAATAATTGGATTAAACCTTCGCTGCTTTACAACCAAATTATTCCTGCTTACAGCCAGAAAAGTATTCAATGGGATAAAACTACGCAGACACCCTGGCTGAGCTGGCGAGATTCAATATGGAACCAGATATGGTATGACAATGATTCTTCACTTGCATTGAAGTATGATCTGGCGATAAAGAAAAATTTGAAAGGAATTGGCATTTGGGCGCTTGGTTATGACGACGGTAGAACGGAATTGTGGAATCTTATAGAAAGAAAATTTTCAAGAACCAGCGGGATCGAAGAAAAACAAATTATTCCTAAAGAATTTGCCTTGTATCAAAATTATCCCAATCCATTTAATCCCTCTACCGCTATCAGTTATCAGTTACCTGTTGCAGGTTATGTTACATTAAAGGTTTATGATCTTCTTGGAAGGGAAATTGCAACACTGGTAGATGGATTTAAACCATCCGGAACTTATAATTCTCCATTCTCAATCCGTCAGCTGACGGACAACCTGCCTGCCGGCAGGCAAGGTTCTCAATTACCTAGTGGTATTTATATGTATATTCTAAGAGTAGGAAACTATGTCCAGGTAAGAAAAATGATTCTTTTAAAGTAAAATTTTGAATCTTTAATTTGAATTTCGCATCTAATCATTAACTCATTTGGAGAACACTATGAAAAAGAATATTGGCAGATTTGATCAAACATTACGTCTTGTGGTTGGTCTTGTAATAATTGCACTCGGAATCATTTATCAAAGCTGGTGGGGCTTACTAGGGCTGCCATTACTTCTTACCGGATCTATAAGAACATGTCCTGCATATATACCATTAGGTATTTCAACTAAGAAAGCTGAAGCAGAAGAGAAAAAATAATCTTCAGAGGATGATTTTTATCATACTAATTTTTCTAGCGTTATAATCGATAAAAGTTGTCTTGCCAAGGACAAGAAATACCCCCGAATATCCGATTATTTGTGTTACAGTTAATATTCGGTTCAGAATAAATTTCCAACTTTATTTAGTAGAACTATAAAAAGTTTTACCTCTTTCCATGTATTATTCTTTGGTCTTTACAAACACTTTTTTATATTGCAGACATTAAATCAAGAAACGAAATGCTTAGAGAGCAAAGTTTTCATATTATCAGTGATTATAGTAAAGTAGCGGATGTAAACAAAAGGATAAAATTATTCCTTGAATTGGATGGTATTGAACAGCATATATGTAATGCTGTAGAAATATGCATGACGGAGGCTCTAAATAATGTTATTAAACATGCTTACAATGGAGATGAAACGCAGGATATTGACATTACTGTTAAAAAAGATAAAAATTTTTTTGAAATAGAAATTGTTGACCTGGGTATTCCCAGAAGCAGTCTTGTTGTTAATGATCTGGATTTTGATCCAAAGGATATAAATAATCTGCCGGAAAGTGGAATGGGACTTTTCATCATTCAACAGCTTATGGATGAGATGAAATATTATATTGAAGAAGGGAAAAATCATTTTATCCTTAAAAAATGGTTAATATAAGCCAGAGGAAATATTAAACTTAGAAACTTCTTAGATGTACTTTCTGTATAAGTCGCTGTATATAATTTTTTATCAACTAAAGATATTGGTAAATCGATTGCGCTACTTTATAACATTTTTTCTCCTTGTTACAATATCTTTATATGCACAAGACACTACAAGAAGTCAGGTCTTTAAAGATAATATTCCGGGAAAATATCCATTAATTAAAGCCAAGTATCCTACATATTCATTAATAGCAGGATATGTTCTCGTGAGTGAGGCGAATAAAAATGATCCATTTGCACAGCACGAGTTAGGAATCCGTTACCTGCTTGGAAGTGGATTTCCTGCCGATACGGTTAAAGCTATATATTGGATTAGAAAAGCCGCAGATCAGAATCTGCCCTCTGCAAAATTTAATTATGGAATTATGTTATATAATGGAATTGGTGTTCCCTGGAATCCATTTGAAGCATATGAAAATTTTAAAAGCGCTTCAGCATCAAAATTGCCTGAAGCACAATTTGCAGTAGGGTTGACATATACCGATAATCTTGCGGTAAACAGAAATATCAATGAAGCATATAAATATATTAAAAGCTCTGCAGATGGAAATTATGCGCCTGCAAAAGATGCTATAAAACAATTGTTGAAAAGCGGGTTTGTGCCGGTTGCCGATACTTCTTCTATTCCTGTAAAAGATGTCAGCAGAACTGATGAGATGGCGAATGTTATAAATCCAAATTGGGATTTTGATTTTTATGACTTTGATCAAAAAGTAAAAGGCGGAAAAAATGGAAAGAGTGATAGTGTTATTGTCTCTATCCTGAATAAAAAGCCGGAAGAGGTTAAAAAGTATTTAGGGCTTGATGAATTACCACATGATTCTATGCCTAAAGATTCAAGCGGGCTTAGCCTGATGAAATTTGCTGCCGAGAATGGCAGTCCTGAAGCTCTTTTAATTATGGGTAGAAGTTATGAAAACGGCATTATGTTTAATAAAAATTTAATACTTGCTGCTGTGAGCTATTTGCGCGCTTATAGGCTGGGCTCAAATAAAGCGGGAGAACAATTATTTAAAATGATTCAAAGCAAAGAATTATTCACCCTTCTCAAGGAAAAAATTAACAACGGCGATGCAAATGCAATGTATGCATGGGCGGGCATTTCGGCACTTGGCTTTGACAACCAGATTTCAAATCAGCAAGCAATGGATTTTTTGAAAAAAGCTGCCGATAAACAACACGTACCGTCTATAATAGAGCTAGGACTTTTATATTCAAATGGAACACTTGTTGAAAAAAACAGAGAGAAGGCAATTCAATTTTGGCAGACTGCAAAAAATTTAGGCAGCAAAGAGGCAGAGGCAAGAATTTTAATGAGTAATCTTTTTGAAACCAATGATAAGAGTAATCTTTCGCAAAATTTCGAAGCACTTCAGAAAATAGCAGATGAAGGGTCAATACTTGCACAGACTGCAATTGGTTTGTGCTACGAAAAAGGAATTGGAGTTAAAGAGAACAAAGCAAAATCAACTTTGCTATACCGCCATGCTGCTCAAAGAGGAAGCGAAACTGCTTATAACTCGTTAAAAAGAATGTATGATGAGCTTAGACCGGAAAATGAAGAGTTCAAAATATATGAAGCTAATTAGCCGGCTTTAAGAATAATAAAAGTTATATCATCATTTTGATAAGCTTCACCACGGAAAAAAACAAGGGCATTTAACAATGCTCTTTTTATTTCATCAATTGATTTGCCGGAATTATTTTTAATTACACGCTTAATGTTTTCTTCTCCAAATTGTTCCATTAATATATTCATAGCTTCATTAACTCCATCCGTATAGAAGAAAATAATATCATTTTTTTCCGGTTTTATCTTAACTGATTCCAAAGTTTTTTCAAAAATGCCTTTGTCATTTAATCCAATTCCAATTCCATGCGGGCAGACAATTTCGAACTCCTGAGTGCCGCTTTTAAACCAAATTAAAGGAGTATGTCCGGCGCGCGCTAAAATAATTGAGCCGTCTTCTTCTACAGAAGCAATGGACAATGTTAAAAAATATTCTTTTCTTAAAGAGCTTGAGAAATATTTTTTTAAATTTATTACCAGATCTTTAACATCAGAAAAATTGTCTAACAAAGAATAAATAATAGATTGAACGCGGACCATATAAAGCGCTGCAGCCATTCCTTTACCGGATACATCGCCAATAATAAGATATGAACGTTCCTTAGATTCAATAACATCAAAGTAATCTCCTCCAACTTCTCTTGCCGGTTCATAAAAGGAACTAATCTGGAAATTTTTGATGTTTAAAGGATGTTTGGGAATTAAGTCAGATTGGATTTTACGAGCTACATCTAATTCGCCTTTGGCAGAAAGTTTATCTGCTAATTCAAAAGCGAGCAGGAGATTAATTATAATAAATCCGAGTAGTATATATCCGGGTTTCATAGGAGCGGAAAAGCCAATAATAAAAAAGAAAAGTGCCGCGATGTAAAAGATTCTTCTTGCGGGTGTTAATTTTAATAAAAAAGCGTTAAACAGGCTTCTTATTAAAATTAAACCTCTAACAATTTTGTTCTTTGACGGGTCTGGTTTTGGAATGTCTTTAGCAAAAAATTCATATACTTCACCTGCATCACGTTTAATGAGGCGGGTTATTTCATCAGAACTTAAATCGCTTGTGTAAAGATCAAACAATCTTTTTATAGGATTTGAACCAGGCATTTTTCTCCATCAATTCTCAATTTGTTAGACGATTTTAATAGAAATTTGTTTGATCTCAATAAGTTTCAAAATTTTTGCCAAAGTTAACCTATTTTACTCATAGAGACGAATTCTTTCTTTGATAATCAGCCCCACTTTCTTATTTTACGGGTGCGGTATCTTATTTAACAATACAGATAAAAACAATTATGATCTGGAAAGCAATCTTATTTATTCTAATGTGTTTTGTAATAATTACTGGAATTTCATTTCCAATTGTTGAAAATCCGCAGGGATGGATGCAGTTTCCAATCATTCCGGGACTTGGTGAGAAAGCAAAAATCATTTTCTTTCATGTTCCTACTGCATGGCTTTCTGTAATTGCGTTTTTAATGGCAATGGTTTATGGAATAAGGTATTTACGAAACAAAAATTTAGATGAAGACGCAAAATCTGCCGCAGCTTTACAGCTTGGTATGATGTTCTGCATACTTGCTACTGTAACCGGTTCAATATGGGCAAAATTTAATTGGGGTACATTTTGGAATTGGGATCCTCGTGAAACAAGTATCTTTATTCTTCTTTTAATTTATGGTTCTCTTTTTGCGCTTCGCTCGGCTGTTGAAAATGAAGATAAACGTGCAAGGCTTTCTGCAGTTTATTCTATAATTGCTTTTCTAACTGTCCCGTTTTTTATTTTTATAATGCCCAGAATAATGCTGGGGCTTCATCCGGGTTCGCTCGAAATTGATCCTAACTCTGGAAAAATAGTTCAAGGTACAAGTCCTGTTGTAGATTTTAAAATGAATGGAAACATGAGGCTTGTTTTTTTTGTTTCATTAGCAGCATTCACAATTTTATACTGGTGGATGTGGAAAGTGAGATATAGGTCAATAATAATTCAAGAATATATTTCAAAAAAATAATTTGAGGTTATATGGAAGGCGGTTTATTAGGATTTCTTGAAAAAAATTCAATTTATATTGTGCTTTTCATAGTTCTTGTAGTTTGGATAGGAATATTTTTGTTCTTAATTAACACAGATAAGCGTCTTAAAGCAATAGAGAAGGAATTGGGTAAACCCTATTCAGGGAAAAAGGAGAATTAATAGTAATGAAAAATAAATATTTATTTGGCGGAGTTATTATAGTTGTATTTCTTGGGGTAATGATCTACCTATTTACACAAACAAATGTTCAGTATGAAGCAAGCTTTACGAAAGTAATGCAATCCGGAAAAACAGTTAAAGCAACAGGTAACTGGGTTAAGGAAAAAAATTATGAAGTTGACAAAACAAACAACATATTCATATTCTACATGAAAGATCCGGAAGGCAACATTATGAAAGTACTTTACCATGGAACAATCCCGAATAATTTTGAATCATCTACAAGTATTGTTGTAACGGGCAAATTCCATGATGGTAATTTTCACGCTACCGACATTTTAACAAAATGCCCTTCAAAATATCAAGGTCAGGCAAATCAAAAAACTAACTCTTAAGGTTAGTAGCTAGGAGATTTTATGATTGGTAATATACTTGTAACACTCGGGCTGTTAGCAGGAGTGTTTACAGTGGTAATGTATTATCTGACTTTCCGCGGTTATCAAAATACATTAACGCTTGCACGCATTGGTTATCATACAACTGCAATTATGGTAATTTCCTCGGCAGCTATGCTGCTTTATGCAGTTCTTACACATCAATACATTTACAAATACGTTTATGACTACAGCGGAAGCGGTATGTCAACGGGTTTAACAATTTCAACTTTTTATGCAGGGCAGGAAGGCAGCTTTATGCTATGGACTTTCTTTACTGCAATAATTGGTTTGATACTGCTTGAATATACATCCAAACGTGGTGATCTTGAACCAAGGGTAATGATGATTTTTACACTATCACTCACATTTTTATTGATGATGGTAAGCCCGCTGCTAAAATCGCCCTTTAATTATATCTGGATGGATAAAGATTTTATTGATATAAAAAATGTAAATCAGGCATTTCTTTCATTGCCGGCGTTACAGAATTTTGTCTTTTCAGATCCGCAGCAATCAAATAAAACTTTTATAGAGATGGGCAAAGGGCTTTATAACACGCTTACAGCCAATAATATTTCTATGGGTGATTTCATTATTCAAGGCAAGGGTTTGAATCCGCTATTGCAAAATTTCTGGATGCAGATTCATCCCCCAATGCTCTTTGTTGGATTTTCAATGTCCGCTGTTCCATTTGCATTTGCAATGGCTGCAATATTAAAAAATGAATACCGCGATTGGGTGAAGCAAGCTATGCCATGGGTTTTGGTTGGTTCCTGTGTTCTTGGTTTTGCTATTATGCTTGGAGGCTATTGGGCTTATGGTGTTCTTGGATGGGGTGGTTATTGGGGATGGGACCCCGTAGAAAATTCTTCTTTGATTCCCTGGCTTGTTGGAGTGTCATCCATTCACACCCTTCTTGTTCAAAGAAAAACTCAGGAAAAAGGCGGCGGAAGCAGGTTTGTAAAGATGAATTTGATATTGTCTATTATGACTTATGTACTGGTTTTATACAGTACTTTCCTAACGCGCAGCGGTATTCTTGGTGATGCCTCGGTGCATTCTTTTGTTGATCCGGGGAGGGCGGTATATCTTTTCTTATTGATATTTCTTGGAATCTTTATGCTCATTGGTATTGGAGGGATAATTTACAGATGGAAATATCTTACAGAGCATTTCTCTTTTGAAGAAAATGTATTATCGCGCGAGCTTGCATTATTTACCGGCTCGGTTGCACTCATTGCCACGGCGATAATTGTTCTGGCAGGTACCTCGATGCCGATTTTTGGTACTACTGTACAGACAAGTTTTTACAATTTATTAAATCTTCCTCTTGCAATTATTATTGGTCTGTTAAACGGATTAAGCATTTTATTGAAATGGAAATTTACAGAACGAAGTCAATTGTGGAAGCAGTCAAGATTATCAGTTATTGCGACACTTATTATAACTATACTAGTAGTTGTCTTTGGCGGTGTTAAAGATGTAATGCTGGTTATGCTTACTTTCTCATCTGCATTTGCGCTTGTTGTAAATGGCGAGATAGCATTCAAAATATTAAGAGGCAGAAAAAGCTTCCTAGGTGCATACATTGCCCATGTTGGAATTGCATTATTTCTGCTTGGGGTGCTTTCAACAGCCGGGCATTCACAGCAAAAACAAGTTGAGCTTATAAAGGGAGAAAAAATTAACGTCTTTGGTCGCGAATTGACATTCACCGGTTATAAACCTTTTGATGATGGAAAGAAATTCCACATGAACATTGAAGTGAAGGATGGAAATACTAAAAATATAGTTGCGCCAATAATGTTCATATCAGAATTTAATAACAGCCTAATGCGCGAGCCGGATATTCTTGTTGGGTTCACAAAAGATTTTTACGTTGCTCCATTAAGTTATTCTGATGGTACCGAAAACAATAATGAAGGCTCTTCTTTTTCAATTGAAAAAGGAGAAACAAAAAATTATAAAGGTGTAGAAATAACTTTTAATGAATTCAATTTTCCGCCGGAAGTTCGCGAGGCAATGAAGGCGGGTAAAGATTTTCAGATTGGAGCAAAATTAACTGTTAAGTATAATGGCAAAACTGAAAAAATTGAACCGTTTCTGAGAAGTGTTAACGGCATTCAAGAGCACGATCCTGTTGTATTAAAGGATGCTAATTTAAATATCAAACTTGGAAGCATGAAAGCATCAGGGACTGTTGATTTAAATTTATCTGAAATTACAGGCACTGCCGAGAAGACTATACCAAAAGAAGTCTTAACAGTTGAAGCAAGTGTTAAACCATTTATTAGTCTTGTATGGATTGGCATTCTTGTAATGGCTGCCGGTTTTATAACAGCCGCATTCAGAAGATCAAAAGAATCTCTTGCTTAAATAATAAATTGTTTTTTGTCCCTAGAAAGCCCGGTTTCCAAAGGAGACCGGGCTTTTTTATGACCCCACTTATATAAGCTGACTTGTCCGAGTTTTAGTTTTGTTCAGAACATTATATCCATTATTAGTGAATTAAAATTCAAATAAATTTCTTTGAGATATTTTACGTTGACTATAGATGCCAACAATAATATGTTAGTAGAAAAAGCGATAACTCAAATACTATTGCTGAAACTACTATTGCAACCTTTACGGTTGCTTTATTAGTAGCCCATTTGAATAGTTGAACAATAAAAGTAGATGGACTAATTATAAGTGATACACAAGACACTGTAACTGCCACACCAAATATTGGTTATAAATTCACAAGCTGGATATTAAATACATCTGAGAACATAATTAAATTTGACTGAGTTTGTTTAGTTTACAAATATTCTTAAATACAAAGCCTGGTACCTATTAAATTAATCCGGGCTTTTAAATTAAATTTTTTCAATATATTCATCTATCAATCCTTTCCAAATTTCTTAAAATCAATTAATACAAACACATTTATTAGTATGATTCATTTTAGAACTGCACAAAGTATAATGTATCGTTATGATTTACCTGGAAAAAACAGATAATCCGTAGAAAAGAAAAAAATTGCGTTTTAAGCCATTTTTCGCGGTTCATTACAAATATCAACATTGGAACGATTATTGTTCATTTTCATGCCATAAAGGGCACAGTAATTCAAAAATCTTTGCTAGTTGGTTACCACAGGAATGTTGGGCAACATTCTTCAGCTAGCTAAAATTTTTAACGGATTATTGAATTAATAGAGTTCAATTAAAAAAGACTTACTAAGCACCAAAAGAGGAGTTTTGTTGTTTAGTAAAGTGAATTCATAATTTTGTTTTCTAATTATGGTATGAGAAATGGATTCCAAACCGAGAGTGCTCATTGTTGACGATGAGGAATTATCACAAGAATTTTTGAGATTTTTCCTCGCAAAAAAATTTGAAGTGTACACATGTGGCTGTGTCAATGCTTTTTACAATCTAATTAATAAGATGGATTTTGATTTAATTGTGATGGATATTTCGTTACGTGATTATAAGGATGGCATTCAGCTTACAAAAGAATTGAAGCAAATGCCAAGATTCGTAAATGTACCGGTTTTTATACTAACTGCTCACAATACAACAAAAGACCGGCATGATTCTCTTGAAGCCGGTGCGCATCAGTTTCTTACAAAACCTGTTGATGCCCGCAGTTTAGTTACTCGCATTGATGAAGTTTTAATGGGCTTGAAAAGATGATTTAAAAAATAGAGATTTAAAATTAAAAAGTTAGGTCCCTATTTGTTAAAGATCATTAAATATTAAGTGCACAATTGTATAAGAAATAAGTTTGGATTATTTTTCTTTTTTAATTATTCTAATGTCTAAAAAACCTGTCTAACTGTTTATTGTATAGAACAAAATTTATTTTAAAGCTTGAAATGTGAAGCAAAATTAAAGTATTATTCTGGCATCTTAATTGTTTTTATATTCTGGAATCAATAATTAGGATTACTTATGAAAAAGTTTTTTTATTTAATAATTTTATTTATCCCAATAATACTATCCGCGCAGTCGCATTTTTCCACCGTGAAATTAGGTATGTTTGACCCCGGTGCAACTGATGCAGGGTTTATTATTGGCTATGAAGGCGGATGGTATGTCGACAATAATTTCTTAATGGGCTATAGTGTAGATTGGTTCAATAAAAATTATGTTGATCAAAAATTTGTTTCCCAAATTAATGATATTTATGGACCTAATAGCACTATCAATGAACTGAGAGCTAAGACAAATCTTCATTCTATTCCTTTAATGGGAAGTATTAGCGGTAACTGGCTTGTTGCACCTAAGACCCGTGCTTATGTAACTGGTGCAGCCGGATTAGAAGTTTTATTAATTTTTTACAGAGATTATACAAATCCAAATGACAGTAAATTGCAGGGTGCATTTGATTTTTGCTGGCGGCTTGGTGCTGGTATAATGTATGAACTTGGTCAAAGGTCAGACGCCCTTGTTGAATTGTCTTATCATTCTTCAACTCCTAGCTGGCAATACGATGTTAAAGATCCTAATACGGGAGTAAAACATACATTTGAACGCAGTTATGATATGAGCGGTGTAATGATGCGCGTTGGGTTCAGATTCTATTTTTAGTAATATAGACTTTTTACTGTTTAGGCTAATGGCTCTTAGCATATAATAAATAAATTAAAGAAAAATCATATCAGATAACAACTCCGCTATTATGCTTAATCCTCTTAACAATAAGAGGATTTTTTTTATCTTGCTAATAAGTTATAACACAAAAACACTATCCATGCTAAAATTGTAAATCATAGTGGAGGATAAATTGAAACAGAGAACACTACCAGCTCTCTTTGAAGAAAGTGCAGAAAAATTTGCAAATAATATATTAATGTGGGAAAAAACCGGTGATAAATATGTCGGATCTACTTACGCAGAAATTAAAATGATGGTTCATAATTTTGCAGCAGGATTAATGGATTATGGAATAGAGAAAGGTGATAGAATTGCCCTGATTTCTGAAGGAAGAAATTATTGGGTTGTGAGCGAACTTGGAATACTATTTAATGGAGCCATTAATGTTCCAATATCTACAAAAGTTGAAGAACTTAGCGATTTAAAATTCAGAATGGCACATTCTGGGTGCAGGCTGGTTATTGTCTCACGCAGCCAGGCTGTTAAAGTTAGGAAGATAAAAAATGACCTTCCGGATCTTGAAAAAATTATTTTGCTCGATGAAATGGATTCCCTTGATAACGATGAAATCTATATTTATGAAATTTTTAAGAACGGAGAAAAATTTTTAGCAAAGTCAAAATCAAAAATAATATTTGAAGAAAGATGGAAATCAATTTTAGAGAATGATTATGCTAACATATGTTATACTTCCGGAACCACAGCAGATCCCAAAGGCATCGTTTTAACTCATAGAAATTATACTGCAAATGTTGAACAATCCTCCACAATGTTTAAAATTCCAGAATGGTACGTTTCTTTAATGATGCTGCCATGGGACCATGCATTTGCGCATACTGCAGGGGTTTATACATTAATTAAAAATGGTGCCGCTATTGCATCTGTTCAACAGGGAAAAACTCCCCTGGATACATTAAAAAATGTTCCATCAAATATTAAAGAAGTGAGACCGACATTTTTATTAAGCGTTCCTGCGCTTGCAAAAAATTTTAGAAAAAATATTGAAAAAGGAATCAAGGAAAAAGGAGCAGTAGCAGAAAAATTATTTAGTAAAGCTTTAAATGCAGCATATTCATATAATGGAGACGGCTGGAATAAAAGTAAGGGAAGCAAAATGTTATTGAAGCCTCTTATTATGTTTTATGATAAACTAATTTTTAGCAAAATTAGAAAAAACTTTGGTGGAAGGTTGGAATTTTTTGTGGGAGGCGGGGCACTGCTTGATATTGAGCTGCAAAGATTTTTCTGTGCGATTGGTTTACCTATGCTTCAGGGATATGGGCTTACCGAGGCGGCACCGGTTATTTCCGCAAATAAATTGTCAAAACATAAATTTGGCTCATCAGGGCTTATAATCCCAAATCTCGAAATTAAAATTTGTGATACTGAAGGAAAAGAACTGCCTATTGGAGAAAAAGGGGAAATTGTTGTTAAAGGTGAAAATGTAATGGCTGGTTATTGGAAGAATGATCAGGCTACAAAGGAAACAATTAAAGATGGATGGCTTTATTCCGGTGACCTTGGATATATTGATAATGATGGGTTCCTATTTGTTCTTGGAAGATTTAAAAGTCTCTTAATTTCAAGTGATGGCGAAAAATACAGCCCCGAAGGAATAGAAGAAGCATTAACTGAATGCTCGCCATTTATTGATCAGGTAATGTTGTATAATAATCAATCTCCGTATACTGTAGCTCTTGTTGTTCCAAACAAGGATGCCTTGCTAAAGTGGTTGAAGGAAAATAATTTATCTCATCGAAATGAAGATGGGATAATAGCTCTTCTTAAAATACTTGAAGGAGAAATTACAAAATTTAAGTCTGGAGGAATATTCCACGATCAATTTCCTGAAAGATGGCTCCCGTCTGCTATTGCTGTTCTAGGTGAACCATTTACCGAGGAAAATAAATTTATGAACAGCACACTTAAGATGGTTCGTGGAAAAATAACCGAATTCTATAAAAACAGGATTGATTTCTTATATTCAAAAGAGGGTAAAGATATTTGTAATCACCAAAATATGACGATAATTGGTCGTTTTTAAGTGAGCATTTAAAATTTTAGAAAAACATTAAAAAAAAATCTTTTTAGGTCGATAATTTAAATGGATACTCCCACACTTATAAAGTAAATATGAGAAAAGTATTAATAATTGAGGATGACTATAAGTTTAGAGTTTTATTGAGAAGACTTTTGGAAAAAAAATTCCATTTGGAAGTCATTGAAGCAGGGGATGGAGCTGAGGGTTTGGAATTATATAAGTTAGAATCCCCACGAATGATTTTTCTCGATATTTCTATGCCAAATATGAATGGTTTGGAATGCCTGGCAAAAATTCGAGAGATAGACCAAATTACTTCAGTAATTGTTATGACCTGTATGAATAATAGAGAATGCGTAAAAGCAATGTTGGATATGGGAGTTTCTGATTATGTCGTAAAAACTGACTTTGTCATTTCTCTTTCAGATAGAATTTATGATATAATTGAAAAGAATAAATATTGTTTTATCTAAGCTGGATTTAAAAAAGGGTTTTCACGGTTATTTTTGAAATCGGGTTTATAAGTTTCAAAGCTGTCCATTTCTTGAATCCAACCGTTTTTCAAATCGTATTTTTCTAATAAACTCAGCACTTTTTCATATTCGGAGTAACGAACTGTACGTTGGAGAAGTATCTCTTTTCGAACTTTATGTGCTGGAAAATATTGCGACATTAAAGAAATATGCACATCCGGTGACAATTCACTAGCAATGAACTCGAAAACTTTTTCAGTTTCGGCTAGATCATTTGGAAGAACAAGATGACGGATTATCAATCCTCGAATTACAACTTCACCATCATAAGTTAAGCCAGCCCCAATCTGCCGGAACATTTCTTTTACTGCAGCTTTTGAATAATCAAAATATTCATCTGCATCCGAATACAGTTTTGCATATTTATTGCTGCCGTATTTTAGATCCGGTAAATATATGTCTGCTACACCATCAAATAATTTTAGCATTTTAACAGAATCATAGCCATTGGAGTTATAAATTATTGGTTTATATAATCCTCTAGAAACAGCAATACTAATTGCTTTTAATATTTGAGGTGCAAAGTGAGTTGGTGAAACAAGTCCTATATTATGGCAATTTTTGCCTTGAAGTTCAATCATAATTTCAGCTAGTTTTTCTACAGAGACTTCGTGCTTTCTTTCTTCATTCCAATTCTGACTGATTTCGGAATTTTGGCAAAAAATACAACGTAAATTACAATTACCAAAAAAAATATTTCCCGCACCATGTTTTCCGGATAGTACGGGTTCTTCTCCAAAATGAGCAGTATAAGAAGAGACTATTGGAAGACAACCGCTTTGGCAATAACCATATTTATTCGAAGTTCTATCGTTCTCACAATTACGAGGACAGCAGCAGCATGATGAAAGAAGATGCTCCGCATTATTTGCCCTGTTCTTCAATTCATTTGCATCTGCAAATTTTAGGTATGATGGAATAAATGACATTGTCTCTATTAATCTTTCTGTTAAAATATCTTATTAAATTCGATTGTCCAACAATTAGAAAAAGTTTCGTTTTCTTGAAAAAATCCTGGTTTTCCATGCTTAAAAACATCCTTTCATAAAGTTTATAGCTGATTATATCCTTCTAAACAAATATGAATTCTTTACGATTATAAAAGAAAATAAGAGAATTATACTTCTAATAAATACCTATCAAAAAAGGGAATATATATGCCGCTTTTAACATGGAACAAAGATTATTCTGTAAAAATTCAGGAAATAGATGTTCAGCATCAAAAGTTAGTTGAATTAATAAATGAATTACATGATGGAATGAAAATTGGAAAAGGTAAAGAAATTATTGGAAAGATATTAAACGAACTTGTTAATTATACTGCCTTTCATTTTCAGACTGAAGAAAAGTTATTTGATAAATACGGATATCCTGACAAGATAGTACATAAACGTCAGCATGGAGATTTGGTTGAACAGGTAATGTCTTTTAAAAAGTCGTTTGATGAAGGAAAAGGTGTTGTAACAGTTGATCTTATGAATTTTTTAAAGGATTGGCTTACAAACCACATTAATAATTCAGATAAGAACTATTCAAAATTTTTAAATAGCAAAGGAGTTTTATAATTTTTATCTAAAATAATAAACAAGGAATTCAAAATGGCTCTTTTCAATTGGAGTAACGAGTACTCGGTTAATATAAAAGAAATAGATGAGCAGCACAAAGTTTTAATTAGTCTAATAAATGAACTTCATGATAAGATGAAGGTGGGTAAAGCTAAAGAAGTTCTCGGAGATATATTAGATAAATTAATAGACTACACTGTTTATCATTTTAAACATGAGGAAAACCTTTTTGCATCAAATGGTTATCCTGACTCAAATATTCACAAGACAGTTCACGTTGGTCTTGTACAGCAGGTAAAAGAAATCAAAAAAAATTTTGAAGGTGGTAAGGTAGTTCTTAGCATGGAAGTTATGAACTTCTTAAAAGGATGGCTTGGAAATCACATACTTGGAACTGATAAAAAATATTCCTCTTACTTAAATAGTAAAGGAGTATCCTGAACTGCTTTTGCAGTTTCTCATACATACACAACCCCCTCAATGTAACCCACGTTTGCCCGCGTGGGTTACGTCTTTTAAAGAAGGCTAATTAAAAATATTCTTTATGGATTCGAAACATGATTTTATTGTTCTATCCAGATCATCTTTGCTGTGGGAGGAAGAAACAAAAAATGCTTCAAACTGTGCCGGTGGTAAATAAATACCCCGGTTTAACATTTCATGGAAATACTTTCCGTATAGTTTAGTATCGGAGTTTATTGCAGAGAGGTAATCGTTAACCGGCTTATCTGTAAAAAATAAAGTCATCATTGAGTCAACCCTATTTATTTGGAAATTTTTGTTAAGAGATTTTAACGAATCTTTTATTCCATTTTCCAGGTAAGATGATTTTTCTTCCAGAAGTTTATAAACGTCAGGATTATCCTTAATATATTTAAGAACGGCATAGCCGGCATTCATAGCCAATGGATTTCCGCTTAGCGTTCCGGCTTGATAGACCGGACCACTAGGAGAAACCATTTCCATAATTTCTCTTTTACCTCCATAGGCGCCGACTGGTAAACCTCCTCCAATAATTTTTCCAAATGTGGAAATGTCCGGCTTTATTCCTAATATTTCTTGTGCACCGCCTTGTGCTAATCGAAAGCCGGTCATAACTTCATCAAATATTAATACAATCTTTTCCTCAGAACAAATTTCTCGTAATTCTCTTATAAATGATTGATTTGCCCGTATGGTCCCCATATTTCCAACAACTGGTTCAATTATAACGGCGGCTATTTCATTTTTATTTTGTGTCAGTAATTTTTTTACTGATTCAATGTTATTAAAATCGGCTACCAAAGTATCTGCGGCATTCCCGTTCGTAACACCAGGACTTGTAGGCACTCCAAAGGTCAGTGCCCCGGATCCTGCTTTTATTAGAAAAAAATCACCGTGCCCGTGATAGCAGCCTTCAAACTTTATTATTTTGTCTTTATTAGTATATCCGCGTGCAACACGCACAGCACTCATTGTAGCTTCTGTTCCGCTGTTCACCATTCTAACCATTTCAACTGAAGGGACAAGTTCGGTTATTAATTTTGCAACTTTTACTTCAATTTCAGTCGGAGCGCCAAAGCTTGTTCCATTTTCAATTGCATTTATAAGGGCATCTATTATGAACTTTGGATTGTGGCCAAATAAGTGGGGACCCCAGCTGCCAATGTAATCTATATATTCGTTACCGTCTACATCATATAATTTTGAGCCTGCACCCTTTGTTATGAATCTAGGGGTTCCACCTACAGATTTAAAAGCCCTCACTGGTGAATTCACACCGCCGGGAATATATTTTTTTGCTTCTTCAAATAATTTTTCACTTTTTGATATATTCATTTTAAACTCCGGTTTAACCTATTCCAAATATTGCTTTAAAAAATAATCATTAATCATTTCTATTTGAAACAAATTATGTAAAAGATGATTTTTTGTTTTCTTAACTTTGCATGATTTTATTTCGAAAATAAGAAGAGGCCGAAATGAATATTAAAGATGTTCCTTTCTCAGTTGTTGATTGGGATAATGTTATTCCTGAAGAACATTCTGGTGAAAGTGGAAAAGCCTTTTGGAAAGTATTTAAGCAGGGGAATATCAGGGTGCGAATGGTTGAATATACACCCGGTTATTTTGCAGACCATTGGTGTAAAAAAGGTCATGTTATTTTGGTCATGGAAGGCGAGATGACAACAGAACTTAATGACGGTAGAAAATTTGTAACAAAAGCAGGTTGTTCTTACCAGGTTGCAGATGATGATGGAGCGCACCGTACATTTACAAAATCAGGTGTGAAACTTTTTATTGTTGATTGAACATTGAGGAGAAATTAATGATTCATAAAATAACAGGAAAGCAGCATAACTCTAAGTTATGTTTTATCTGCGGACTAAAAAATAAATTTGGCATACATGCGCATTTTTATATCACAGAAAATAAAGAGCTTATAGCGTTATTTACACCATCAGAAGAACACCAAAGTTATCCCGGAAGATTACATGGAGGAATTGCATCTGCTATTTTGGATGAAACAATTGGACGTTCAATTTTAAACAAATACGAAACTGAAGTTTGGGGTGTTACTATTGATTTGAATGTTAAATTCAAAAAGCCAATTCCACTTAATGAGGAATTGAAGGTTATTGGAAGAATTACATCCGAGAATAACAGGATGTTTGAAGGGACCGGTGAAATAATTTTGAGTAACGGCGATGTTGCTGTAACTGCACAGGGTAAATACCTTAAGGTTCCATTGGAAAAGATCACTGATTTTGATAAAGAAGAAAATGAATGGAAGATTATTGAGCTTGAGACTGATCCTAAAGAAATTGAGATTTAATCTAATTTATTTTTCTTAATTCAGGGGATGTAATCCATATGCTAATTGAAAAAATGAATAAAATTATTGCATTGATTAAAACAGCCGTTGGAGAACCAAAATGTTCTGCAATTGTACCAACCCATAAAGCGCCTATTGGCATCAATGCGAAGAAACAAAAACTGTAGATTCCCATAACACGACCCCTGAATTCTTCACTTACAATTGTCTGGGTTATTCCATTAGCCAGATTATTAATTGCAATTATTGCCGCGCCTATGGCAACTAAAATAATAACACAGACAAAAAATGAACTGCTCAAGGAAAATAGAATCATAAAAATAGGAAGGGAAACTAAACCTGCAATAAGAACTTTTCCACGGAAAATATATTTGCTAAATGAAGCAATAAATAAAGAACAAATAACAGCGCCTACTCCGCGCGCTGTTTGTAACAAACCATTTGTTGTTGCATCTCCATGTAAAATTCCTACTGCCCAGGCAGGAAATAAGGTGGTAAGACACAACCCCAAAAATGTTGTTGAAGATACGATAAGCATTATTCTAAGAATTAATTTTTGTGTCCTCAAATATTTCAATCCGTCTAAAAAATCTCTTGAAGCGGATTTTGATGTTACTTTTTTAGGTGTATTATCAAATTTCATCCGTAATAAATTGTAAATTACCGCTAGAAAAGAAATTCCATTTATAGTAAAACACCAGCCGGGTCCAAGAACTGCATAAGTAATTCCTGCAACGGCAGGGCCAATTGCTGCGGCAGAATGAAACATTGTAGAATTTAGAGCAATTGCATTTATTAAATTGTCTTTTGAAACTAATTCATTTACAAAAGCCTGGCGGGCTGGTGCATCAAATGCATTTGCAGTACCAAGAAAAAAAGTAAGTATTATAATATGCCATGCCTGAACGTGATGAGTAAATGTAAGGGCAGCCAAAATAAAAGCCAGCACCATCATAATAGTTTGGGTAATAACTAAAATTTTCCTTCTGTGAAATCTATCTGCTGCTACTCCTGCATATGCCATGAATAACCATGTGGGCACTCCATTAGCAAACCCAATATAACCAAGAAAAGCAGGGGAATGGGTTAATTCAAAAATAAAGAATGCCTGGGCTGTCATTTGCATCCAGGAGCCAAATAGAGAAATTATCTGTCCGGTAAACCACAAACGGTAATTGTAATGTTTAAGAGATGCAAATGTTTGGTTCCAGCTGAACTTGCTCTTCAGATCCGTTACATTTTTAATATTACCATTTCCTTTTGAAGGAACTTCATCCGTATTTGAATCTTTGGTTAAATTTTCCATACGCAAATATATATGTATTTCTAAATATCAAATTCTTTAATATAAATAATATCAAGAAACTTTTTGTAAATAATTAACAACATCTTTCGCAAAATAAGTTAAGATCATATCTGCACCGGCACGCTTAATTGCTGTAAGAGATTCAATCATTACACGTTCTTCGTCAATCCAATTATTTCTGCCGGCGGCTTTGATCATTGCATACTCTCCGCTTACCTGGTAAGCGGCTGTCGGCATTCCAAATTTTTCTTTTACTCTCCAGATAATGTCCAGGTAAGCGCCCGCAGGTTTTACCATAATTATATCTGCACCTTCCTCTATATCGGTTTCAGCTTCCCTCAAAGCTTCATTACCGTTCGCAATATCCATTTGATGTGAACGCCTGTCTCCAAACGCAGGGGCAGACTCGGCTGCATCTCTGAAAGGGCCATAAAAACCTGAAGCATACTTTACAGCATAGCTCAAAATAGGCGTCTCGATAAATCCTTTCTCATCAAGAGCTTTTCTTATTGCGCCAATACGTCCGTCCATCATGTCCGATGGTGCGATTATATCTGCGCCTGCTTCTGCATGTGATAAAGATTCTTTAACAAGTAGTTCAACAGTTTCATCATTCAATATTTTTTCACCATTCAACACTCCGCAGTGTCCATGAGAAGTATATTCGCATAAGCAAACATCGGTGATAACCAATAGTTTATTTGTTCCTTTTTTTATTGCACGCACAGCCTTCTGAATAATTCCGTTGGGGTCATACGCGCCGGAACCGACTTCATCTTTATGCTCAGGTATACCAAAAAGAATAACTGCCGGAATACCCAGTTTTTCAACATCTTTGCATTCTTCAACTATTACGTCAACAGACATTTGGTATACCCCGGGCATTGAACGAATTTCTTTCTTGATTTTTTGTCCCGGAACAACAAAAAGCGGGTAAATCAAATCATTTTTAGTAAGTACTGTTTCGCGGACTAAATCGCGTACAGATGGATTATATCTTAATCTGCGTAATCTTTTTATAGGGAAATTTGCCATAGTGTCTCCTTTATGAATGTAGAGTGAAGAACGTAGAGTGTAGAATTATTTTATTCCTTTTGCAGTTTTAATACTGCTTGTTAATAATCTCTCTAATTCATCACAATCTTTATTTAAACTTTCATACTCTTGATTATTTATTATTTCAGTTTCTTTTAATAATTTTTACCAATATTGAAATTCTCTTGCCTCTTTAAGCGAAATGGATAATTTAAAAATAAAATCCTTTTTTGTTGATGCGCTTTGCGCTTCTGAAATATTAGCTCCAATTGAAGTCCCGGATCTTAAAAATTGTTTATAAAGCGGTTCATATAATTTTTCTTTTTGAATTATATATTTGAATAATTTTACAACTCTTACAGAAAAATTGAAAGACTTTTGATTTAAAACGCTTCCAAAATTGCTTGAGGCTCAAATATTTTAGTCATTCTTCACCTTTCATTCTAAATTCAATAGCCGTTCTTCACTCTACACTCTTCGTTCTACACTCATTTTAATACAATCTCCTACAGAAATTCCGCCTCTATAGTTCCCGCCAAGAAATATTCCAGGATTCTTTTTCTCAAATTCTGCAAAATATTTTTCATGTTGAATGTAACCCAGGTTATATTGCGGAATTGCCTTTTCCCACATTTTTTCTTCTATAAAAACCGGTTCCTGACGGATATGCATAATTTGCTTGAATTCAATCAAAACCGAATCAAGTAATTTTTGTTTGTCAAGTTGAAATAAGTGCGGGGAACGGGCGCCGCCAATAAATAGTGTGAATGCAGCCATGTTTTCATTGCATCGGTTTGGGAATATTGTTGAACTCCATATCGCACCTAAAAATGTTTTATTCTCATTAGACGGAATTAAATAACCAAAGCCATCAAGCGGAATCCCAATTGAATCTTTTTTATATCCAAGAAATAATACCATAACGGGCGGATAGTAGATTGCATTTAGATGATCTGATAAATTACTATCAAGTTTATTAAAAATTGTTGAAGCTATATAAGCCGGAACGGTTGAAATTACTATATCCGCTTTAATGTTTTTATCCCCACCATTTTGTTCATATTGTATATTCCATAATTCATTTCTACGTTCAGAACTCTTCACTCTACACTCATAAAGAATTTTATCCTTCATTTTGTCTGCAATTGCAGAAGGGAATGAGTGCATTCCATTAATAAAGGAAAACATTCTAGCGCTTTGTTTTGATTCTTCTGCACGTCTCTTTCTCTCGCGTGCGCCCTTTATCATTCCTTTGATTAACCCGCCATACAATTCTTCCAGTCTGTAAAGTTTTGGGAAAGCTGATTTTACACTCAGCTTATTTGGATCACCGGCAAATACTCCGCTTACAAAAGGGTCTATTGCATAATCTAAAAATTCCTGTCCGAGTCTTCTTTTTACAAAATCTGCAATACTTTGATAATAGCCGTCTTGAGATTTACTTATGAATGGCTCATTTAACAATCTCAACTTTGCTTTTAAGGAAAAAAGCTTTGTTGTTGAGAATGTTAACGGATTCATGGGTAATGAATGAAGCTGATTATTTTTTAGAATATATCTTTTATTAGAAGTTTCATTCGCGTAAATCATTTCATCAGATAATCCAATATCATCAACAATCTGACGAATTAACGGAGTAGTTTCCAGTCCGCTGTTAGGCCCGTAATCAATTAAAAATCCTTCTTTACTTGCTGTCTGCATTGAGCCCCCCGGGACTTTCGCAGCTTCAAGGATAGTAACATCAAACCCGTCTTTCGCTAGCCAGTATGCAGTTGAAAGTCCGGAGATACCTGCTCCAAGGACAGCAATTTTTTTGCTCATCTTAAATAACTATATTCATAATAAATTCTAAAAAGAAAAATTAGACTATATAAATAACATTTCGAATTTTTATAACAATTAGTTTAACCCGCGCTTTTTTAATAAAGCGTCAATTTTCGGTTCTCTTCCTCTAAATTTTTTATAAAGAGCCATTGAATCCTCGCTGCCTGCGTTAATTAATAGATTTTTAAATGCAAGCGCAGTTTCCGGATCAAACACGTTATTTTTTTCTTTGAAAGCTTCAAATGCGTCTGCATCCAAAACAGCAGCCCAGATATAACCATAATATCCTGAAGAATAACCATCACCTGAAAAAACGTGCAGGAAATTTGTACTCTGGTAGCGTGATTCAATCTCCGGCAATAATCCAAGTTTGGCAAAGTTTTCCTTTTCAAATTTAACAGCGTCTCTTTCATTCGAATCAGTTAATGTGTGCCAATACATATCCAAATAAGAAGCCGCAAGGTATTCAACAGTAACAAATCCTTGGTTGAAATGCTGGGAGACTTCAATTTTCTTAATCAACTCTTGAGGAATGACTGCACCCGTCTGATAATGTTTCGCATAAAGCTTTAATACTTCAGGGTCCATTGCCCAGTTTTCCATAACTTGAGACGGCAGTTCAACGAAATCAATTGGCACCCTCTTGCCGCCAGGATAAACGGAAACGTTTAATAAAGAATGTAAGGCATGTCCGAACTCGTGGAATAATGTTGTAACCTCGTCAATACTTAAGAGGGCTGGTTTATCAGTAGTAGGTTTTGAAAAATTTCCACAGTTCGTAACAAGAGGTGTTATAAACTTTCCATCCATATTAGATTGATCTCTAAATCCGCCGCACCAGGCACCGCTTTCTTTAGAATCCCGTGGAAAATAATCTATGTATAAAATTCCAACATGGCGCCCGTCAGCATCTTCTACTTCAAAAACTTTTACATCAGGATGATAAACCGGAATGTCTTTTCTTTCAGTGAATTGAAGTCCATATAGTTTATTTGCAACCAAATGAGCACCTTCAATTACATTTTCAAGTTTGAAATAAGGTCTAAGCATTTCTTCATCAAGATCATATTTTTCTTTCTTAACTTTCTCAGCATAGTACCACCAATCCCACGGCTGCAGTTTGAACTTACCTCCTTCTTTATCAATGATCTTCTGCATGTCTGCAGCTTCCATCTTTGCGCGTTTTATAGAGGGAGTCCAGAGTTCATCTAATAATTTAAAAACGCTGGCAGGATTTTTTGCCATGTTTCTTTCAAGTTTGAAATCAGCATGTGTTTTGTAGCCAAGAAGATTTGCGCGCTCAACACGTAACGATGCCATCCTGGTTAAAATCTTTTTTGTATCAAGACTATCATTATTATTGCCGCGGGTAATGTAAGCAGTAAAAAGTTTTTTTCTTAATTCACGCTTAGGTGAGTATTGAAGAAAGGGAGTCCAGCTTGCCCTTTGCAGTGTAAAAGCCCATTTGCCGGTGATGCCTTTTTCTTTTGCAGTCTCTACCGCACCTTGAATTACCGTTTCCGGTAAGCCGGCAAGATCTGCTTTATTATCAATAATAAGTCCGACAGCATTAGTCTCTTTTAAAATATTCTGACCAAACTTAACCCCTAGGACGGATAGTTCTTCATTAATCTTTCTGAATTTCTCTTTATTCTCTTTACTTAGATTAGAGCCTCCCTGAACAAAATCCAAATAATAATTTTCTAAAAGCATTTTTTGTTCAGAAGATAGA
This sequence comes from Melioribacter sp., assembly GCA_003155655.1. Lineage (GTDB taxonomy): Bacteria > Bacteroidota > Ignavibacteria > Ignavibacteriales > Melioribacteraceae > Fen-1258. The sequence goes on along the minus strand of PMDS01000063.1, from coordinate 1,588 downwards.
TTAAGTTTTTCTTTTTCATTATAAACTTCTTTAACACGTTCAAATAGTTTTTCATTCATCCTGATATCATCATTATGCTTTGTAAGCATTGGTGTAACAATGTCATTGATCTTCTGCATCTCGTCGTTTGTGATTGTGGAATTTAAACCGTAAAAAACATAATTGATTTTTGTTAGAAGTTCACCGCCTTTTTCTAATGCGCCAATAGTATTCTCGTAGGTCGGCTTGCTTTTATCATTAGCAATGGCATCAACTTCAATGTCATTCTGCTTTATACCTTCCTGGAAAGCCGGCAGATAATGCTCTAATTTAATTTCTCCAAAAGGAGGCGTTTGAAAAGGTGTGTCCCATGTTTTGTAAAAGGGATTATTCATGTCTTTCTTTTCTTGTGAATAAATAGTTGAAATAATTACTATTGCAGCCCAAATTGATAATTTAATTAGTTTCATTTTTGTTCTCATCTATTTAAGAATATATTAGACCTAAAAAAGAAACATAAAAAAAGTTTATTCGCTAATGGTTACATCTTTTGCCTAACTAGTTCTGTTAGAGCTTCAACAAATAATTTTGAATCGTTCAAACCTTTCATAACAATATAATTCTCAATCCTGCATTCATTTGCTGTCTGGCGGTATTGAATATCAAGCTCGAATAAAGTCTCAACGTGATCAGAAACAAAACTTATCGGGACTATCAGTAAATTTTTCTTATTCTGTGATGCCAACAGCCGGATCATATTATCCGTTGATGGTTCAAGCCATTTCATAGGTCCCACTTTGCTTTGAAAACATAAATGATGAGCATGTGAATGACCGCGTGCACTCATTACAGCTTCCACAGTTTCTTTAATATGGATGCTATATGGATCACCTTTTTTTACCAGACTGACCGGAGTTCCATGTGCGCTAAAAACGATTTGTATTTCCTTCCTTACATTTTCAGGGAAATTTAAAATTGTTTCATTTATCCTTTCATTTATAGAAGCAATATATTTTTCGTTTAGATAATAATCGTTAATGTACACCAGTTTATTCTCATCTCCGGTATAATATCTTTTCCATTCGTTAAAAGAAGAACCGGTTGTTGTTATAGAATAGTGTGGATAAAGAGGGAGTAAAACAACTTTATCATAATTTATACTTTTAACTTTTGTACCTACTTCATATGTAAAAGGCTTCCAATACCGCATTGCCATATAAACATCAGTCAACTGATTTTCTTTACGCAAATTATCCTGTAGCATGGCTCTTTGCTTTTCAGTCCATTCGGTAATTGGAGATTTACCGCCAATAAGTTTGTATTCCTCGCATATCTTAGGGGCGCGATTATGGGATATCAAGCGTGCAAACAATTTCTGCCCAAATGGTAAATTGAAAATATCCGGGTCGCAAAATAAATTATAAAGAAAAGGTTCAACTGAATGAAGTGAGTCAGGTCCTCCCAGGTTAAAAAGCACTACTGCGTTTTTCAGCATGAATAATTCCTTTCGCGCGGAATTGGTTTATAAAATAATGTAAATCTAATTAATGTTATATTATTAAGTCACCTTACGCATAATTTAATTTATAACCATGTCCTTCAGGACGTG
>PMDS01000015.1 GCA_003155655.1 Melioribacter sp. | reverse complement strand
CCTTTGGGCGTGGTTGTTTATTGTTACCATCATTCCTAATTATAAAAGTCATACCTGTGCCGGTTGTTCCACCGCTTTTAGCAATTTGAAATTTTGCAAAAGCTTTCTGATAATTTTCAGCTTGCTCCCTGTAGTCACGTACAAGGTCTAATGATGTACCCGCAAAATATGAAGCTGCAAAAGAAAAGCTGGCAGAGGGTGAAATTCTAGAAATTGCGTAAACAAATCTTTCTTGTACATTCTGCTTGTTCCATCTTTCTAGGTTAACTTTTTCTGTAAAAGTGCGCATTTGCTCGTCGCGTTCATCATTGGTTTTACCCATAAAATTTTGAAATTCCTTCATAACGTCGGCACCCGGCTCAGATTTAAAGCTGTTCATTTTATTCATAAATTCGTTTGATACCTGCTTAGCGAAAGTATTCTTTTTCGAGTTAACTTCATCTACCGATGGAACATCGATAATACGGCCCCCGATTAATACTGAAATCTTAGGAATTACAAGTACAAAAAGGACCCATATTACAATAAGCATTAAAAATGAAGTTGAGGATCTTTGGGTAGAAGTTGAAAGAAAAACAGAAACATTTATAAATACGCCAACAAGAAGGAAGCCGGTAACAATGATCATTAAAAGTTTCAACCAGTCTGAAATATTCATTGGAATCTTAAGCAGAATAAGGAGTAAACAACCGGCTAACATTGGTATAAGCAAAGGAACAACCAGAGCAATGAAAGAACCAAATATTTTCCCTAGAATGAATTTATCCCGGGGGATAGAATTAGAAAATACTAATCTTAGTGTTCCGTTCTCCTTTTCACCGTTAATTGCATTATAGCAAAAGAGAATTGCAAAGAGTGATAGAATTATTTGAAAAAGAAAATTTAGATCAAGAAAGCGGAAAACTGCATATATTGGGTCTTCACCATATTTGCTGTCGGTTGGTAATAGCTCACCTCTGCCGCGCATTTCAATGTTTCTGCCAATGTCGTTGGAAATTCCCGACACTAATGATGAAAGCGGCTGAGGCGGCAGAAATATTCTGTGATTTATCATCCTCCAGTCGGTAATTCCGGTCATTGAATTTATGTCTTCTCTTACCGCAGCATCATATTGGGCTTTGTTTATGTGATAGTTTTTTGCCCCTACATAAAATGTTAAAAGTACAAGCAATGCACATACTGCAAAGCTGTAAACAAATTTTGAAGAACCAACAATTTCTTTCAGTTCTTTTTTTATTAAAAGTTTTAGCATAATTGCACCATTATTGTTTTAAGATTAACACTATTCATATTTAAGCTACCTTTTCCATATATCCTGCCATGTACTCTATGTACAACTTTTCCAAATTCTCATGTTCTATTTCTTCACGCGTTTTTCTCATTACTAATTTCCCATTATTCATAATCCCTACTTCATCTGCAATTTCTTTAGCTCTAAATATGTCATGCGTGGACATTAGAATAGCTTTACCTTCATTGCGTAATTCAGCCAGCAGTTGAATCAATTCAAGTCCTGCTTTCGGATCCAGACCGGATGTCGGTTCATCAAGAAGAATAGCAGGCGCTTCTTTAAGAATTGCAATTGCAATCCCGCACTTTTGTCTCATTCCTTTTGAGAAACCTTTTAGTTTCTTATTATGGGCATCTTCCTGCAGGCCAACACGTAACAGTGCGTTTCTGTAGTCGTCCTTAGTGTAATTTATCTTTCCGCCAAGCCTCACAAAAAAATCAAGATTCTGAATTGCGGTAAATTCCGGGTAAAGCATAACGTTCTCAGAAACAAAAGAGACATACTTTTTTGCTTCCAGCGGGTTTTCACTCGTAACTATTCCGTTAATTTTCGCCTGCCCGCTTGTGGGTTCAATTAAGTTTAGGAATATATTTATGGCGGTTGTTTTACCAGCGCCATTTCCGCCAAGCATTGCAAAGATTTGTCCGTTATTAACGGAAAAATTTAAATCATCCAGCGCCAGCAATCCATCTTCATATTTTTTTGTTAGATGAACCGCTTGAAGCATTGGATAAATATCTTTTTGATTGTTCATTTTATTCCTCATTTTCTTGTTAGTTTAATTCCAAATATTACAATTCCTGCTACCAGCCCGATAATCAGTAAGACTATTAGGATTGTTCCAATTATGTTATCAGACTGTTTTAATTCTATTGTTATTGTTTTGTCTTCTGCTTTTACTAATTTATTATCAGCCAGGGAGGTTGTACGCAGCCTGATATCGTATTTGCCAACGGGAACATTTTCCGGTGTAGTGAATGTGAATACAACACGTTTTTCTTCCCTGGTATCTATTGATTCAATTACTTTTGGATTGATTGAATTTGTCCAATTTAAGGGAAGGTCTAACTCAAACTCCACGTTGTCTAATCTTCTGGTTCCTTCATTTTTGATATCCACCGGAACTTCAATTTTATTTCCCGGCAGCGCAGTAAAGAATAACTGGCTTGCGTTAACTTTTAATTCGCCCCTTCCACGAGGGATGATTTCAAGCTTTAGGTAGCCAATATCAAGCTTATCTAATTCTTCCTTAGTCCATATTTTATCTTCAGTCATGCCGATTGAGCTCAACTTTTCATAAGGTATAGCAAGGGCGTAGAATGAAATTGGTTTATCTATTTGAACTTCCCCGGTTGAACGGTCCGGCAGGAAAACCTGCAGGTTTGTTTTGCGCGTTTGTGCGCTTTCGTTGAACTTAAATTGGCTTAAACGCGCCAGTGTAGATGGATCAACAAAAATTTTATTTATCTGCTTTGGAAGATTTACAACTTCCAATTTATATGTATTGTTCGTACCGCTGAATAGCTCAAGCGTCATTGAAAAAGAAGCTGATCCACCTAAATCAACTTCCTGTGAAAACTGATCTGACTGCAGTACGACTTTATTAACCGAGTGATCTTTTTGTAGAAATATCTTTGGCGCGCGCTGAGTTCCATTGCCGTAGACTATATTAACAGTAATGGCATCAAGATCTTGCAGCAGTTCAAAATCCAAAGTCTGCGGACTGCCGTAACGTATTTGTTCAATCTTAGCTTCATAAGGCTGGCTGATAATTGCATTGGATTCGTTGAGTAAAGATACGTAGACATCATTAACAACTTCCGGCTGAAGGGATTTAAATATCTCATCTTCAATATTCAGAAGTTTTTTAAACTCCTGCCCACCGCTTGAAGCATTTGCCAGTTTGAGCCTGACTCTTTTCTTTCCGTCACGGGTTTGATATTTAACAGCCTCAACTACAGTTACATATTGCTGCTCGAACAAAACTGCAAGCAATGCCTGGTGATAATTTACTTCTGCGTCAGAGTAAGCGCTTTTTGCTTTTTCTAAATCACGCTGAGAAATTATCTGCTTGTTAAACATTGATTCATTGCGTTCATATTCAATTTTTGCAAGATCATATTGTTCCTTAGCACGCTTGAGTCCCAGCAGCCTGTATTTATCATCTTTAGGGTTGTAATAGGAACCGGAAGTTTGAGCAAAAACATCGCCAAGAAAAAGTATTAATAAAAGTAGTAATAATTTTTTCATTATAAGTTCCTCTTATTCACCCTTGCCTTTTTTGATAATCACATTTACACCAGCCTTCTTTAATGAATCAATGTTGGCTTCTTTTCCGTTGATAAACACCTTTCCGTTTATAACCTGGATTTTATTTTTATTTTCTCCACTCTTTACCGACTCTTCCTTTATTGTCCCTTTCTTAAAAGCAACAATGAACCGCTGACCATTGCGCATAACGCCAAATTTAACTTCATTACCTGATTTGGTTTCAGTGTACATATTCTTGAAGTCTTTAATTGTTTTAATTTTCTTGCCGTTCACAAATTGAATTTCATCTCCATTTTGCAAATCAACGTTTTGATATTCCTTGCTTCGCATGTCTGCCGGTATATTGAGATTCAGAATAAACTTGTCTTTTTCATGAACAACCACCCCGTTAATTTCAGGCATAAACTCCACATCACCGCTAGTAATAATTTTCATTTGCTGTGCATTTGATAAACTGAATTGTGTTAAAAGAACTGCTGCAAGAATTACTAATATCTGTTTCATACAACTCTCCGTTAATTATTTAGATTTGCGGGCTTTAGAGTTTAATAATATTAAAAAAGTTGCCGGCTATTGCATGCCTTCGACTGATTTTAACAAATTTTAAGAGATTTTAATAATTATTAACAGTATGATGATATGATTTTACGGGTAATTGAAATGATAGATATTGAATTACGAATTATAGCCGGTAACCTGTGCCGCAGCCAATTTCCAAAATGTTTTTTGGTTTTGATATTCGATTAGCTTAATTAATTTTTTTCTTATTTCAGGTAAGAGACTGGTAAAATAACGTCTGTTAAATTCCGATAAGATTGAATTGTAATCAATCTTTTGCTGCAATGTATTATGAAGAGTTTGATTACGAATGATATGTATAGTAATGAGCGTAAACTAAAATCCCCCAATACGGGGGATTTTAGGCAAGTAGTGGGAATGTTATCCCATAATTGTTAATAAAAAAGTCCTACTACAACAGAAATATAATTTAAAAATATATAAAAGGAAATATTACCAGCGTCTTCCGCCGCCGCCGCTTCCACCGCCACCGCGATTTCCACCACCGCCGCTGCCGCCACGTCCACCGCCGCTTCCTCCACGACCGCCACCGCCGCCGCGCCTGCTATCTGTTTTTGGGCGGGCTTCGTTAACTGTAATTTTTTTGCCTTTAACTTCTTTTGTGTTTAATTCTTCCATTGCTTTTGTTGCAGCGGCTTTGTCATTCATCTCTACAAAACCAAAGCCTTTTGATTCTCCGGTAAATAGATCACGGATTATTTTAACAGTAGATACAGAGCCGTACTCTTTGAATAGAGCTTCAATATCCTGCTCGGTTACTTGCTGAGATAAATTGCCAACGAAAATATTCATCTGGTACTCCTTTCGGTTATGAATTCGATTTTTTAAAAAATATAAATGCACTTAAACAACACTATGTTATTCAGTTACTTGTACTTTGTAGGTATAGAGATTAAAATTGATAAAGGAGAGAAGACGTTGAAGATATCTTTTATCGATTTTTCAAATCGCTAAATACAAATATGCTCTCGTTAGAGCAGGTAATAATTCCTTATATAATTAAAGTAAAAACTCCCTGTTTCAGGGTCAGCCCCACAAGTAATACTAATATATTAACTTTAAAGAACTTATGCTCATAAAGATAGGAACAATTTTAACAAGTGTCTAATAATAAAGGGGATAAATCGATGTACTACGATAGCTGTGAATAACACAGATTTCAATGAGATTTCACACAAATAATGTATAATTGGCTATAATTTCTTAGGTTACAGTATATTATCAATATATTTGAAGAAAAATTGTTATTTCACAGAAATTATATATTGTGGTAAACAAAAAAGGAAGTTGATGCAAAATACTAAAAAATTAAAGATTGGAATGAATAAATTATTTGCTGGGGAATCAGTCGAAGTACAACATAAATAAAATTATGAGAAATAATGATATCTCAAAGGCAATATGTACCTATTCTTAAATGCAAAGATGGTGAGTTCAAAGCATTATCGAAATTATCCTCAAGTGAAAAAGATCAATTAGTGCCAATTGTAGATATAGTAGATAATCTCTCTAAAAGTTTTGAAGATCATATAACAGCCACAATAGGATATTTAAGTAAATGGGATGCTGATAGACCATTGTATATTGATGGTTATATGGTTCAAGAAAGTGAACTAATATTTTCTGGACAACATTATATGCAGTATATCTTCAATGAACTAAATAAAAATGGTTTTAATGTAATGCCTGTTATTAGTAACACTACTAATTTAGAATATAATGAAGTCATTAAAAACATTATTACCGATGATAAAAAAGGCGTTTGTATTAGAATATTCAGATCTGAAACGCGTGAAATAAATTTCGAATTAGAAAGCATTCTTAATTATTTAGAAATCGATCCGACCTCTGTTGACTTATTATTGGATCTGGAATCGGTAGAGGATCTAATGTTGGATGGAATATCCGAATGGTCGGTACAAAAAATTTCTGAAATTAAACAGCTTCTGAAATATCGCAGCTTAATTGTTTCCGGTAGTAATTTCCCGATTAATCTTGTTAAATTGAAAGCTGATCAAGTCCATATCATTCCACGTAAACATTGGTTAGCTTGGCAAAAAATTTGCAATTCATCTGATATAGAACGAATTCCAACCTATTCTGATTATGGAATATCACATCCACAAATGTCTGAACTAGAGGATGATGAATCTCAAACAACTGAACCTAAGAAAATAATACCAAATGCTAGTGCTAGTATAAGATATACGCATGAATCTGATTTTAATGTTTACAGAGGGAAAGGAGTTCGTCAACATGGATTTGATCAATTTTTCCCTATTTCTGAAAGCCTAATAAATAGCGATGATTATTATGGTTTCGACCATTGCCCCGGTGATAAATTTATATATATATGTGGAACTGATAAGAAAAAATCCGGTAATTTAACAACTTGGCGCTGGGTTGGTACAATTCATCATTTAACTGTTGTAATAAATCAACTTCTCCAATTCTGGCGGGATTTTAAAGTAGTGCGAACTTCTTGAGATATTGTTTCCATATCAAGTGTGACTGCTATATTTTCTTGAAGAACTTTTTTATTAGAACTTTTATTTACTTTCACATTATATTTTTGCATAATAGAAAGTAATTCTTCTTTCCACAACAATTGCAGCAAACTTCTCCTTTCAACAATTGGATTCTTCTTAGCTTTTCTAATCTCATTCAGCTTTCTTTTTTTATCATTATCAATTAAAATTATACCCCACCACGTTGGGACAAATTTTTTTATTTTTTTCAGATGAATTCGATTTGTAGCTATAGAAATTTTCTCCAATGATTTATTATAGTACTTCACTTGAAGAGGTAGTCTTTTCAGTGTATCTTCTTCACTCTTTATTTCATACCCATGTATAATACCATTAATCACGGCTACATCAATTCGTGACAAACCGGAACATAAATCCAATTCATCAATAATTATTGTGTCCTTTATTGATTTGTTTTCTTTTTTTAGATGGGAATGTAAAACTTTTCTGATATCTAAATCTTGCATATAGCTTTTTTTCTTATACTATAAATATATCATTTCAATAATTATAGCACAATAACTATATTAAGGCATCCAAAATATTACTTCAGTAAATCCAATAGGAAATGGCCACAGAATACAATATAAAAAATATTTATAGAGCTCTTCAAAACTATGGTATCGACAGAAAATTTATTCAAGATATTATTCTCCCTACTTGGTGGGAAGATGATATTGCAAATTCTAAGACAGGCTACTTTCAAACTGCCAGTCTTATATCCAAGAATTTGGGAATTAATGTCTCTGAATTAATTAATCCAACCAATTCGGTTGCACTCATACGCCCGGCCAAAATCAAATTTAAATTCCCGCGAAATGTTACTTTTAATACAACAGATATTTGGCCTAACTCCCTAGCCGTTAAAATTTCCGAAACAATTGACCAGATTTATTCAATTCCATTATTAAACCTTTCTAATAATGCATTAGAAATTAGGAATTCAATAAAAGGACAGTATGGTAAAATCGATCTTAATAATATGTTAGAATATTTATGGTCTTCCGGAATCCCTGTATTGCATGTCCCGGTATTTCCTAAAGAAGTCTATAAAATGGATGGTATGGCTGTTAACCTAAATGGAAGACCGCTCATAATCCTTTCTAAAGATAGACAGTATGATGCATGGCTCATGTTCATTCTTGCTCATGAACTTGGGCATATAGTTAATGGTCATCTCTCAAACAAGGACCAAATTATATATGATGTGAATCTGGAAACTGAAGAAGACGATGAAGAACATTTAGCTGACGATTTTGCAACTGAATTGCTCAATGGTACAAAATCACCATCATATTTTTCTTCAAATAAAATCTTTAGTTCACCTTATGAGTTTGTGAACTATATACGACCGCTATCTAAAAAGTTAAGTATCGATCCAGGCATTATAGTTCTTAATTATGCATATAAAACTAAGAACTATGCTTTAGCTGAACAAGCTCACAAAATTCTTACCCCTAAAGCCGATGCTGTTAAAGTGATTCAGTTAAAAATGAAAACAAAGCTTAATCTTGAGAAACTTTCCGAAGAGAATTATGATTATTTCGTAAAGTTAACATCTCTTGCTGAGGACTAAGTGCAGCTTTTTATCGACAATGATATTCTTTTAAAGCTTGGTTCAGCGAGTCTTCTACAAAATCTCAACAAAATTTTTAATGTAAGCAATGAATCAATATATATTCTATCGACTGCAAAGCATTATATCTCTAATAATAAAAATTTAGAGAAAAAATATTCTAAAAAAACTCTGGCTCAAATTCTCGAGGCAATAAATAAATATTCAATTATTCCTGACGAGTATCTTGATCAAGAAACATTCTTAAAGCTATCTAATATTTTAAATATTGACACTGGTGAACAAATTTTATTTTCAATACGTCCACCTTCAGATGAATTTCATATTTTAACAGGGGATAAATTATCCATCCAAGCATTGTATTCCAATCTCGCCATTGAAGGAATTGCAACAGAACTAAAGAATAAAATAGTTTGTCTGGAATATCTCTTTTTAAGATTCATCCAAACTGAAAAGATTGAATCATTTTCAGCTAAAATAAAGGAAGCAAGTTTTTGTGGGGATAAGGTTTTAGAATTAATTTTCAACCAAACATTTATTTCTAAAGAAATAATTATTGAAGGACTTCTAAGTTATTTTAATGACATTAATAATAGAATAAATGATAATCTGTTTAAAGATTCTTTTCAATGATAAATTCAATCTTTTATTATTAACTAATTATTATGGAGCACTGGCGGAGTTAAGCGTGTCTCAACATGTGTTATGCTATTCTATTTGATAAATTGTTGGCTTTTACACTATTTCATTATATAACGATATAAAAAGTATGTATAATTATAAATAAAATGTTCAGATTTGAAAAAAGCAATATTCTGGAAGCTCATGTAGAAGTGTTAGTCAATACTGTTAATCTGCAGGGCGTAATGGGCAAGGGTATAGCTTTGGCTTTTAAAAAGTCATTTCCGGTAAATTATAAACTATACAAAGAAGCATGCAACACTAAGCAAATTGATATTGGAAAAATATTTGTTACAGAAAATCCCTCCTACGCTCCACAGTCCGTTAGCCAACGGCTTCGGAGGGCATGCCCTAAATACATTATTAATTTCCCCACTAAAATAGAGTGGCGCAATCCTTCAAAGTATGAATACATAGAGAAAGGTCTCCTCTCACTTGTAAACTGGTTAAAAGAAAATAAAATAAATTCTATCGCCATTCCTCCGCTTGGATGCGGCAACGGTAAATTGGATTGGGCTATTGTAAACCCGATGATCATAAAATATCTAAAACCATTTGAGAATAGTTTAGAAATAATATTCATTGAACTGTAAGCTAAGATACAATCTATAATTTACAAATCTATGGCGGGCTCTCGACCTTTGTACAAAGCGGGACGTCCAAGAAAAGTTGGGTAAACCCTTCGACAAGCTCAAGGCTAGTTTTTTGGACAGTTCAAAATTATTATTTAAAGAAGTTTTGCATATTCGCAAAGGGTATTCCCGCCTACGCAATAAATGGCTTCGGCGGGTAAATTATATGTAAAAATATTTTACCCTGAAAAAAGTTCTTTGACATAGTGACAATTTCATAGATGCCTAATGGTAAAAAACGGGATAATAACGTGTTAAAAACAGTACAAAAACGGTACAAAAATGGGATAAAAACGGGACAGGAATGGGATAAAAACGGGACGAAATCCCGGCGAAGCTTTAGCTGAGTCGGGAGCCGATCCCCCCGAGCATACTGCCTTGCAGTTTGCTCGGGACAAGCTCATCGGGACAGGCTGAGACTTCCCGATTAAACCGGAGGTTTAACCGGGACGACCTTCTGCGTGACTAATAAGTCTCTCGATATATAGACGGTCTTTTTTTCGTTTGATTTCATTCTCTCTTTTGATCGCATCAGATTTATTCTCAAAAGATTCATAGTACATTAAATTCCATGGGATGCCTCTTGAACTGAATTTACCCCAACTGGAATTATGGCGTTCAAGTCTTAAATTTAGATCATGGGTATAGCCAACGTAGTATTTACCTAAGGATTTAGAATATAAGATGTAGGTATAGTACATAAGACTAAAATATAGAGTCGCAATTCATTAGGCAATAGCCGACTCCCGATTTCGTTACACTCAATCGGGACGGATTCCTGATTTTCCCGACCCTATCGGGATCATCAGGAACCGGAGACAAAGTCTCATAGCCCAATACAAAAAAAACCCGCCTTAAATCGGCGGGTTCTTTTATTTGCGGGGCCGACGAGACTTCCCGATTAAACCAGAGGTTTAACCGGGACGACCTTCTGGGTGACTAATAAGTCTCTCGATATATAGACGGTCTTTTTTTCGTTTGATTTCATTCTCTCTTTTGATCGCATCAGATTTATTCTCAAAGGATTCCCAATACACTAAATTCCACGGGATACCATTAGAGCTAAATTTACCCCAACCAGAGTTATGGCGTTCAAGTCTTAAATTTAGATCATAGGTATAGCCAACGTAGTATTTATCTATGGATTTTGAATATAAGATGTAGGTGTGGTACCATAAATGCAAAAACCCATCCTTTATGATGGGCTTTTTGCGGGGCCGACGAGACTCGAACTCGCGACCTTCTGCGTGACAGGCAGACGTTCTAACCAACTGAACTACGACCCCAATATATTTAAGAACAAACTTTAATTTACCCACCTCTGGCGGGCTCGCGATCTTCCCGACAAGTCGGGGCGTTCCAACCAACTTGCCTACCGACAGGCTGAACTACGACCCCGTACTTTCAATAAACGAGCACAAAAATAAGAATTAAACATTATCTTATGCAAGAACTTTACAAATTCTTTGTACCAAAACTAACTCCAACCGCGCTGGCAGCTAAAACAGCCTGATCTTTTACTCTTACCAATTTTTGATGTGAAATTGCATCAACAATTCTCACACTCTTAATTTCTGCTCCTTTAAGCGCAACCATCATACCAAATTGTTTCTTTATAACAAGTTGAATTGCACAGGTTCCAAATTTTGTAGAAAGAATTCTATCAAATGGCGTTGGACTTCCACCGCGCTGCAAATGTCCTAATACTGTAAAACGCGATTCAAGTCCTGTGTTAGATGTTATTTTTTTTGAAACAAATTCTCCAATTCCGCCAAGCTGAATAGGGTCGGTTCTCTTAATATCTTTAGCTTTCATGATTAACCCGCCATCTTTAGGTTTAGCGCCTTCTGCAACACATACAATGCTGAATCTTTTTCCCATCATATTTCTTCGGAGAACACGGTCGTAAACAACATCCCATTCAAATGGAATTTCCGGGATTAAAATAATATCTGCTCCTCCTGCAAGCCCACCATTTAGAGCAATCCAGCCTGCATATCTTCCCATCACTTCACAAACCATAACACGGTGATGAGATGAAGCTGTTGTATGCAGTCTATCGAGGGCTTCTGTAACAACAAATACGGCAGAATCATGTCCAAAAGTCTGATCGGTTGCTTCAAGATCATTATCAATAGTTTTAGGAACGCCGACAATATTCAAACCCATTTGACCAAGTGCGTGTGCAATGTGCATTGTACCGTCTCCGCCAATTGCAATAAGAGCGTCAAGATCCCAGGCCTGGTAGTTTTTGAGAACATTATTAGTACGGTTTACAATTTTAATTTTACCATTTTTTTCTTCAGGCCAGTGGAATGGATCACCTTTATTTGAAGAACCAAGAATAGTTCCTCCTTTTCCCAAAATTCCGGAAACGTCCCGGTTGCTTAATTCTACCGCTCTCCCTTCAACTAATCCTTCAAATCCATCCTGAATGCCGAGCACTGTAAAACCATGGTCAAGCGCGGGTTTTGTTACACCCCTGATAACAGCATTCAAACCGGGGCAATCGCCTCCACCTGTCAATATACCAATTCTTTTTATTTTTGACTTTACCACCTTTCATACCTGCTTATTATTTTTAAATGTTTTTTGGTTCTTTAATTAGAATTTTATTCCGCTTTAATTTTCTTGAAAGTCTTGAAATGAATTTTTGAATATTTTTTCATTTCTTCCTCATCAAGTTTTTTAAGTAATGATTTTGCAAAAACTTCCGTCTGCTCGGATGATCCTTTAGGAAATTGCTTTCCATTTATCAAATTAAAATCAAACCACTCAAGAAAGGATTCCCTTGCAAGAATTGAAGCTGCCGCAACTCCAACATATTTTTCTGCTTTTGTTTCCTGGATAAACTCAACATCATTGTGTTTATCAAGAAAGCTTATATCCAGCTCCTTGTTACTAAACTTATCTGTAATTATGAACTTACAAGCTATATTATCGAGTAAATTACTTATTGCTTTAGAATGCGCCCAATTCAAAAGTTTATTAAGATTACCTAATTGATCATAAATCTGGTTATATCTTTCGGGATTAATTTTTATAACGGAATAATTTTTGCCGACAATTCTTTTTACATCTTTCGCAGTAACTTTTATTTGATAGTCGCTCAACTCTTTACTATCGCGTACACCAGCCTTACGCAGAAGAACCTTTGATTCGTTCTTAACATAAACGGCTGCGGCAACAATCGGTCCAAAGAAATCACCTTTACCGCATTCATCGGTTCCGATATATTCGCCGGGTTCATTTAATGGTTGTTCGCCAAGATCAAGTACCGGATCATCCAAAGAAAGATTTCTTACTTTTTTAAAAAACTCTGATTTCTCGTCTCCCTGTAAAATAATTTTGATCCCTTTTTTCCCAAAATAAACCAATACCTTTACTTGCCATTTCTTCTCTTCAGCTGTGATTTCAAAATTATATTCTTTCTTTATTATATCAGAAAGTATAATCTTTTCTTTCAATAGTATATTTCTAATAGAGTCAATTTTTAACTTTGCTTTTTCTTCAATTGTCATATCAGAAAGATTCAATTTAAATATTTGGATAAAGAAAAATAATCAAAAAATGGATATACCGGGCAAGTGGTTCTTATTTTAGATGGATATTTGCTGAAAATAATGGGGATTTTGATATTAACTAATGGAGAATTAACAGGATTTTTTCTATTGTTGTTGGCGCTTTTTTGAAAAATGTTCTTGAAGTGAAGAGATGTCCCGACAAGTCGGGAAGCGTTCTTATTCCCGAATGTCATTATAACAACTTTCGAGAATCCCTTTTGGAAAAACCGTTAAGGATGTAAAATTGATCTTAAAATAAAATTGGAGAGATGGCAGAGTGCCCCGCAAAGCGGGATTTCCCCTGATAAGTCAGGGTCAAGTTGATATACGGCGGTCTTGTTCCCGAAGTTCATTATAACAACTTTCGGGAATCCCTACGGGAAAAACCATTAAGGATGTAAAATTGTTCTTAAAATAAAATTGGAGAGATGG
>PMDS01000113.1 GCA_003155655.1 Melioribacter sp. | reverse complement strand
GTTAATATTTAGTTATCCTTCATTCACTTTGTTAGTTTCTAGCACTAAAAATTTATTCCCATGCATTATTTTTTGATTATTTAATGCGTTTAGAACACGCTTTCAAGTCATAAACAGGTTAGTAAGCCTATTTTATCTGTTTCAACATTTATTAAAAGATCTAAATGCAAAATTGACTTAAAGTTCAATTCACTATCAAAGCATTTGTAAAAAGGTTTAGATAAATTGTTACCAACAAACAAATAATTTTAATCTGGATTGGGGGACATAATTAGTGTACAGAAATTTGAGAACCACCCTCTACAATACCCCGGAGTATTACATGCAATCTAATATAAATTTTTAATTATTGCACTAAAAAACAATTGAGAATTAAGTAAAATAACGTTTATATAAAAACTTTGGTTCTAATTCTAACTCACCCCTGTCGCTCCGCTCCTTCCCCTCTCAAGAGGGGAAGGAGCGGAGCGACAGGAGTGTGTCTGGTGGCAAATTAAATATGTGAAATAAATTAATTCTCCATTCTCAATCCTCCGCGGCGGACAAGTTCTAAATTCTCAATTATTTAATTATGAATCCCCTATTAAAATAATAATTAATTCCAATCTGAATATCATTTGAGCTAGTAGTCGTTTTATAATCAGCAATACTCAATCCATAATAGTTATACGAGTAAGTTGCGTTAACTGCTATTTGGTCTTCAATAAAATAATTTAGGGACAATGAAGCTTCATTGGACATAATTTTTCTTTGACTTTGTCCATATTTCTGATTGTAAAATGAAGCCGAAAAATCATTGCTGACCGATATTACAAACCTATCCGTAAGTTCATAATCATAACCTAAACCTATTCCAATTTCATAATCCTGAATAGTTGGTTCTACGTTTATCAAATTTGGACCGCCGCTTAATGTTAAATTTCCTCTAATTTGTGAATTAAGATTCAATTGATGGCTGTATTCCAAATACGCATTTCCCAGGATACTACAAGTTTCATGGATTTTATATGGGTTATCCTCCTCTGAATTATAAATATTGGAATAATATAACCTAGTATTAATACCATAAATAAATCCTTCCCTTCTTAAAAATCTAACTTCACTTAGCGCCTCATGTAAGTAAGAACTACTGTATTGATTCAGTCCTTTGAGAGAGACTCCGTCTTTTGCAAGAACATCTTCAACATCCTTCCAAAAATATTTTTCATTTCTTGTATAGACAGTAGAATAATATGATGATTTTGATAATTGCTGCGCCAAATCATTAATTGCATTTTCAGGTAAATCACTATTCAATAAGTTTAACTGCTTTAACCTTTCCTGAATTCTTATAGCTGTAACAACAGACGTTACGTTTCTAATTTTTCCAAAACCAAGTCCGAATAGCACATTATAATCTTGAATTTTAGTATTTGAGTACATTGTATTATAAGGCGGAGAGCTAATGTCATTATTGTTTTCTTCAATATTTACATTTACTATTGAAGCCATTGAAAAAAATAAATCACCACTAGATGGATAATTGAGATAGGAAGTTGAAAAGTCAAGGACAGTTTTTAGGCTCTTATCATTTAAAGTTTGTTCTTCAGGGCTTTGTTTTCGGCTTCGACAGCTATACTCACCCAAAATGTTCAAACTAAGAGAAAATTGCCGATCGTCTTTTTCATTAAGATAATAATATCTTGGCGTTAAATTGTAGACCAGGTTCGACTGAAAATCATTATTTTGAACTAGGGCTTCCCCAAAAGCGTCCATTGTTTTTGAGATATAGTTTGAAGAATTGTAAATAAAATTAGTGTTTAAATACAAGGAGCTTAGAGAAGTTTCCGGAACACGGTATTTTGTAAATACAGAAGGATCTGTATTACCTAAACCATAATTTTGTGCCGTTATAGTTGCTGCTGTAAAAATTAATGTGAGATAAAGAATAATTAGCTTTTTCATTTTTGTTTCCCCAATATGGTGAATGGTTAGTCAAGATTATTTTATTTAATACTGATTTGTCCATTTATAGTGAGTATGTAACCCCATTTTTTGATTATAGAATGTTTTAATCCGACCATCTATGAATCCTACGACACTAATTTTCTGCCAGACTTCATTAAATCATATCTTGAATATAGCAAATGAAGAATGAATGAGAAGTATACTTATTGATACCCTAATAAAGCTAAATTGAGAATGGAGAGTTTTTTATACTAAGGTTACCAGGATAGGTCTACTTAATTTCTCGCACACCCCTGTCGCTCCGCTCCTTCCCCTCTCCAGAGGGGAAAAGAAGTGCCTGCCCCGCGTTTTTTTTTTTGCGGGGGGTGTGTCTGGTGGCAAATTAAATATGTGAAATAAATTAATTCTCCATTCTCCATTCGCAATTCTCAATTTCTTTTAGAATGGATGTTCAAAAGATAAATACCCATACACATTTGCGTTTGTTTGGTTAGCATCGAATGTTATAGGCATTGCAATACCAGGGACGATCTGCAAACTACCTAGATTAATTGCAACACGTATACCGGGACTAATAATTGTCTGTGAAGAAAATTCAACATTACCGGATTCATTAACTGCTGAGTTGATGAAATGCAAAAGCTCACACATAAAATTAAAATTTTCATTCACGAGCCAGATACCGCTTGTACCGAAGTAATATGAAGGAAGCGTTTTCTTCACTTTGCTGTTATCGTCCAAAGTGGATTCAACATTTGGCAGAAGTGTAAACCCAACATTGAAATGAGTGATAAATTGATCAGTCCATCTTTTACTTAACGGAACACAAACCTGGAATCCCACAACACCATTTCCAAGTCCTTCAGAAGATTTTCCTGTGGGAAGAATTACTGAAAACCTTGGAGCAACCCATCCCCAATTCTTTTCATCCCAAAGCTGGTAACGGTAATTAAGATATATATCACCCAACCCTTTAGTGCTTGAATTAATTGATTGATAAGGGATAGTATAGCTCAACTGGTTAGTTTGCCCTCCAACCGGCCATTCCTGTGTAAAAGTATAAAGAAAATTTTTAGTAGAATACTGGTAATATGCCGTAGATATATGCTGAACAACGCGGTTATCCTGGTTGTATGCTTCTTCTATTAAAAAAGAATTATCTTCTATCGCTTCAGAAAATTGCTGGGCAAAAGAAAGTTGTACGTATATAAAAAGGATAATAATAATTCGGTAAAGTCTCATTTTTTAAAACTCCATACAAATGAATTAATCAATGATCGAAAATTTACACAAATTATTTTAATTTCTTGAGGGACACTTCTTTAAGAACAGCACAATTGCAGTCGCTACCACAGGGGCGCGTTTTACGCAGCTTATATTTTTTAATCTCTGAACGGACTATTAAAAACAAAGTCACAAGAACAGTAATAAACGATATCAATTTCTGCCAATCCATAAATTCTCCTTAAATGAAAGACAGACCAACACGGTAGACTATAAAAGTAACCAGGTAAGCTAGCCCGGTCATATACGCAAATTGAAAGAACGGCCATTTCCAGCTGTTTGTTTCTCTTTTAACTACAGTAAGTGTAGACATGCACTGCATTGCAAGAACATAATAAACCATAATGCATATAGCTGTTAAAATAGTAAACCTGGGCAGCCCTGTTGAGGTGTCCAGATCTTTTTGCATCTGACTTTTCAATGAAACAGTTTTATCATCAGCATTTTGAATATTATAAATAGTGCTTATTGAGCTTACAAAGACTTCCCTCTGTAAGAGTGAACTTAAAATACTTATGTCAATTTTCCAGTCGAATCCGAGAGGTTTCATCAAAGGTTCTATAAACTGACCCGCCTGCCCAATAAAACTATGAGCAAGTTTTTCGGATGGATTTCCATTTTCAATTTTTGGGTAAGTGGCAAGGAACCATAAAATTATTGACACGCCAAGAATAATTGTTCCGGCTTTTTTAAGAAACAATACAGAACGCTCCCACATTTGTATTAAAATATTTTTTAATGACGGAAGACGGTAAGGGGGTAATTCCATTATGAAATCGGGTGTTTTACCTTTCAGAATTGTTTTCTTAAAAATAAATGCCATCAACAGAGCCATTACTAAACCAAGCATGTACAACGAGATCATCACTATACCCTGTAAATTCCAAAAACCAAAAACAAGCAAGTTGGGAATAAATGCAGCAATTAAAAGAGAATAAACGGGCAACCTTGCACTGCAGCTCATTAGCGGAGCTACCATCATAGTAACAAGTCTATCACGCGGGTTTTCTATTGTACGTGTAGCCATTATTCCGGGTATTGCACATGCAAAAGAACTTAGCATAGGGATAAATGCTTTTCCATGCAGACCAACTTTATTCATTAATCTATCCATAATAAAAGCAGCCCTAGCCATATAACCAGTATCTTCCAGAACTCCAAGAAAAAGAAAAAGTAAAAGAATTTGAGGAAGAAATGTTACAACCGCACCAACACCTCTTACTGCTCCTAGAATAATAAGATCATGTAAATCTCCGTGCGGAATTAATGCGCCTAACTGGTATCCTATCCAGTCAAAACCCTTGCTGATAAAGTTCATTGGAATAGTTGCCCATGTAAAAATGGATTGAAACATTAAAATCATTAAAGTCAAAAAAATGATGTATCCCCAGAATTTATGTGTAGCAATGCTGTCTATAATATCTGTATAACTTTTTTTCTTTTCGCCAATTGAAACTACTTCAGAACATATGGAGCGAACCCATTCAATACGTGACTTAACAAAAATTGAATGCCTGTCATAACCAAGAGATTCAAGTCTTTGATGATCCAGCAAAACGTGGTCAAGTATTTCCGGCTTAAGTTCATCCTTAAATTCTTTCAGTTGTTTTGGTGAAGAAAGAAGTGCGGCAGCATCATAAACAGCAACATCCTCTTTTACACTGTTGTGTTTAATAAGAAGCTGCGTAAGCTCTTCGTGTTCTTCGCGTACAATTTCAGGCAGTTTCCATTGGCGCACAGCAGTTGATACTTGGAACTTACCCTGGATAGCTCTTTTTAATTCGTCAATACCTTTGCGCTTAATTCCAACAGTTTTAATTACAGAAACGCCAAGCAGTTTAGAAAGCTTACCAACATCTATAATTAATCCGGTATCTTCTGCAACATCAACCATATTTAGAACAATTATTAAAGGGAATCGTTGATCAATTATTTGAGAGACAAGATAAAGGTTGCGTTCAAGATTGCTTGCATCAACAACACATACAATTCCTTCCGGTCTTTGTATATCAATCCGTTTCCTTAATAGAATATCAGAAACAATTTTTTCGTCAGGAGAGTTTGCAGTTAAGCTGTAAGTTCCGGGCAGGTCAAGAAGAGTTATTTCAGTTCCATCTTTAAATAAAATTTTGCCTTCTTTTTTCTCAACTGTAACTCCGGGATAGTTTCCAACCTTTTGTCGTAGCCCTGTTAGTTCATTAAATATTGTTGTCTTACCGCAATTCGGGTTTCCAATAATGGCAAAGTAATTCATAGGTAACAATCCATTTCAATAAAAAATCAATTCTTATATGTCACAATAATATTTTTAGCAACCTTACGATCAAGCCCAATCCGCGTGTTAAAAACTTCACAAATTAATTGTGATGAATTACTAATTACAACTCTAACCTTAGAATTTTCAGTCAGCCCAAGTTCTCTTAAACGCACGCATGTTTCAGGTGAAGTCATTATTTTATTTATTAATAAGTCCGTCCCGGTAGAAACATCAAAAAGACTTTTTTCTTTCATATAAAATCAATTCCTATTTATTCTCTATCGAAAAAATACGGGAGAGTCTTTTAGTCCACAATCCCCATTTGTAGTGATTTAACATATAATGGTTCTAATACTCTATCAAAAAGATATTTGGGTCTAATTTTACTAAATAACTATTTTTACCTTGTAGAGTAATTAGGTTGCTATGAAAGGCAGGAACTACCTGACATCTTTCGGCTGGATTAATCCGTTTAATAAAGCATACATAGTAAGTCCGGATACTGTTTTAATACCAAGTTTACGGGTAATATTTTTTCTATGAGACATAACTGTGTGCAGACTGATTGATAATTTATCAGCAATTTGCTTATTGATAAAGCCGCGCGCTACAAGCACTAAGACTTCAATTTCTCTTAAACTTAATTTTTCATTTTGATCATCTTCACTTTTTCCAGCATTCTTCTTAAAAATAGTTTCAAGCTTATCAACCAGTTCAGTTTGAGATAATGTAGTATTCAGCATAGCCGGGTTTTCAAACGATTCTTCGTCCTGCTCAAATTCAGTTAAAATTACCAGCTTTCTTGTTATTGCCTGTAGTTTTTTCTGATGGGCAAGATATATATCTGACGATAGGAAAATATATTCCGCTAAATGCTTATTCAAAGAATTGTCAAATTCACTTTGAATATCAACCTCTTTTGGTGAAAAATATTCATAGAGGATAGATTTCAATCCAATAGCCTGCAACTGGTTAGGAGAAACTATAAGCACATTCTTGCCGGTTAGCATTTTCTAAGCCTTGATCAGTTTTAGAGATTTTTCCATCTCAGCAACAATAGGCATCAAAATATTATCTTCAATACGGGAGTGATCTTCCATATCTTTTTCAAGCCTGAAAAGCTCAAATATAATTGCACTGCATATTGCATTGTCAAAATCTCCACTAATATATTTGATTAGTATGTTTTTCAAATCATAAAGTTTTTCATCTATTTCGTCATGCTCAGCCTTATAAATTTTCATTGAATAACTTATCAGTTTCTTTTTCTTAATTGATTTTTGCACCGGCTGGTACATTTTATAAATTTCTTCAACATAAGGGAAAGTTATAGATTCCTCACGTTTTAAATGTGCAAAGAACTCCTTTTTAAATTCATCAAAAAATTTTTTGACAACAGCAAGAGATTTATTTTTCCTGGAGGATTTTTCCAAGAGTAATTCCAACAAATTTTCTATCGATGGTATAAGAGTTTCCCGGTAATACTGGTGAGTCTTTTTAAGATACTTAACAATCATAATTACACTGAATGTCTGCAATCTGCTTTCAGGGAAATAATTTTTATTCCCGAATGCATTAATAATTGCCAGGAAAAAATCAACGTCAATGTCATGCTCAGAGCAAATGTTTTCAATTGTCTTTTCACCAAAACCAAGACTAATTCCAAACCTGTTGATTACAGGAATTAATAAATAGTTTGCATGAATTGCGTCTGCCATTTTCATTTTTGCCGTTAGAAGTTTCATTTTTAAGCCTCAATAGATTCAAATGTAACGCAGATTAAATAAAATTGGTTTCTTATGAGAGTAAAAAAAGTAGAGACATCAGCAGATGTCTCTACCCGGGAATGAATTACATATTATTTATAATTGCTCTTCCAAAATCTGAACAGCTTAATTCAGTTGCGCCCTTCATTAAACGGGCAAAATCGTAAGTAACGGTTTTCTGTTTAATTGCCTTCCCCATGGCGCGCTCAATTAACCTGGCAGCCTTTTTCCACCCTAAATATTCAAGCATCATAACACCGGAAAGTATTACTGAACCAGGATTAACTTTATCCAACCCGGCATATTTTGGCGCTGTGCCATGAGTGGCTTCAAATACTCCGTAATGATAGCTCATGTTAGCACCTGGAGCTATACCCAACCCACCAACCTGTGCAGCACAAGCATCGGATAAATAATCCCCATTTAAATTTGGCGTAGCTAATACATCATATTCGCTAGGCCGTAGTAATGCCTGCTGGAACATACTGTCTGCAATTCTATCTTTTATAATTACTTTACCATCCGGTGCCTTACCGTTATATTTTTTCCAGAGTTCATCTTCAGAGATAGTTGAGTCACCAAAATATTTTTTAGCTGTTTCATATCCCCATTCTTTAAAAGCACCTTCGGTAAATTTCATTATGTTACCCTTATGCACCAGAGTAACACTTGGACGTTTGTTGGCAATTGCATATTCAATTGCTTTTTTTACAAGTCTAACAGAACCAAATTCACTCATTGGTTTTATTCCAATACCCGATTCAACACGAATATTTTTATCAAATTTTTTATTAATATATTTTATTAAATCTACGGCATCTTTTGTTTCAGCCTTAAATTCAATGCCGGCATAAACATCCTCGGTGTTTTCACGGAAGATAACAACATCCAGATCCTTGGGGCGTTTAACAGGACTTGGCGTTCCTGCATAATATTTAACAGGTCTTACACATGCAAATAAATCCAATTCCTGACGCAAGGTAACGTTTAGACTTCTAATTCCACCGCCAACCGGAGTAGTTAAAGGACCTTTAATTGCAACAATATAATCCTTAATTGCATCAAGAGTTTCTTTAGGCAGCCATTGATTCTTGCCGTAAGTTTTAACTGCCTTTTCACCGGCGTAAATTTCCATCCATACAATTTTCTTTTTGCCGCTGTATGCTTTTTCGACAGCAGCATCAAAAACCATTTTAGACGCAAACCAAATATCAGGTCCTGTTCCATCTCCTTCTATAAAAGGAATAATTGGATTATCTGGAACAGAAATAACCCCATCTTTAATTATAATTTTTTCTCCCTCTGCAGGGACAATTATTTTTTTATATTTAGTCATTTTTTACTCCGTCATTTGATTCAAAGATTTTTTTAATCCCTTTCTTAAAATGAAAAGTACTGCCACTCCCAATATTATAGCAAACCATAATGTTACTACCCTTACAATAAATGTCGACGCAACAGCAATTTGATTTGGAATGCCGCCATTAATTAAAATTAGGCTTAATGAACCTTCAGTAATTCCTAACCCGGCAGGCAGCATTGAAACAGCCCCTGCAATTGTTGATAACGCATAAACAAAAGTGGGCCATAAAATAGAAACATCCTGATTAAAATTAATTAGAATCAGGTAAAAACTAAAGCATTCAAAAAACCATGCTGCAACACTTACAAATAACATATACATAACAGGCTTAATTTGCAAAAGGATATATGCACTCTTATAAAGATTTTCAATCCTGGCAGCATGAGGTTTTAAGGTAGAAAATCCCGACAACGATTTAATCAAGTACCCTGCAACTTTGCGGTTACTTATTATTAATATGATAATGATAAAAAATATTAAAATAAAGTATATCCAGATAATTGAATACTTGAAATATAATGTCCCAATAATTACAAGTAAGATAAGCGAAAGAAAGTCAGTAAGTCTTTCAGCAAAAATTACCGGGGCGGTTTTGGAAATTGGTTCATTATACATTTCCTTTAACAGCACGGACTTAAGCACTTCGCCCATTTTTGCAGGAGAAGCGCTCATGGCGAACCCTGCAATGAAAATTTTAAATGATTGCAGAACAGGAATTTTTATTTTTAACAAACCGAGATAATAATTCCACTTTAGATAACGGACAAAATAATTTCCAAAAGAAAGTAAAAGCAATAGAGGTAAAAGAAACCAATTAAATTTTTTGAACGAGTTAATAACCGAATGAAAATCTGTAAACGCGCTGAAAATAAAAAAAATAACTGCTGTTAAAAGAAATGCTATTATAAGATTCTTTTTAAGCTTTTCAAACACTTTACAAAACTTCCATTAGTGATTTGTAAACTTTTGCAAGCGGCAGACCTACAACGTTGTAATAGCAGCCATTTACTTTTTCAACAAAGACTGCTCCAAAATCATCCTGTATTCCATAGGCTCCAGCTTTATCCATCGGGCTGCCGGTTTTTATATAGTCTTTAATTTCTCTTGAAGAAAGTTTTCGAAAGGTTACATCAGTTTTTTCATAACCAACTATTTTTTTGGAGTTGCTCAAATTGTTAAGAACAAATCCTGTATATACTATGTGGGTTTTTCCGCTCAGCTTAGATAAAATATTAAAAGCATCCTTTTCGCTTTTTGGCTTGCCGATTATATCCTTCCCAAGGACAACAATAGTATCTGCTGTAATTATAACTCCATTTTTAACTTTTTTTGCGGCTGCTTCGGATTTATGCAACGCTAATCTTTTAACTGTCTGAACCGGATGTTCACCATCAAGAATTTCCTCATTAAGACCAACAGAAAATGACTTGAAGTTCAATCCTAATTGTTTTAATAATTTTCTTCTGCGGGGTGATTTTGAAGCAAGATATATTTTAATACTTGATTTGATCATTAGTAACACTGTAAGGAATTAAAAGGGATGTAATTTTTTTTTGATGAAAGTATTTATCAACGGAAAAGAGCTTTAATGCTTCCCCAGGTTCTTTTAACTACGCCTGATACACTATGAGGGACTGCAATTGTACTAGATTCAGAAATTGAACCATCTTTATCAACAACCTTTATTTTATAAAGGTACAATTGATCTGAGACTTTAAAAACAGATCGGTCAGTATAGGAATAACTCATAGATGAGTTTGGTGAGACAGTGCCTAAATCCATAAAAGTACCATTATAGGATGCTCTTTCAACAACAAAATGATCTACATTAGTCTCCGAAAGTGTCTGCCATTCAATAATTACATTACCATCTTGGCTGCGTCCGGTAAACCTATATAAGTTAACACCCGCAAACAAAATGGTTGCAGAAATAATGATAATCGATATAAAAAGTTTTGTTTTCATACTTTTACGATAGTAATATATCCATCAGAGACATTATTGTCAAGTTATTTCCCTATACGATTTTGTATCTTTCCCAACGCCCAAATCTAAATTTTACAAAAATTACTAAGGCATAAAGCACAACGTAAAATGGAAGGGCAGACCAGGCGCCAACCAATCCAAATTTCAAATAAACACCAAAAAAATAAGCAAATGGAACAAATATGAACCAATTCAAAATTACTTCTGCCAGCATAACATAAAGGGTTTTGCCAACTGCCTGCAAGCCGTTAGCAAGAACAACACCGATAGCGTAAAATATTTGCCCAAATCCTGCAACTCTCAATGCCGGAACCGCAACTTCTATTATCCTGTGATCATTTGTTAATAAAATTAATACTAATCGCGGTACAAAGACAAAGATCATTCCTATTACAATTGTATAAAAAGTAGCAAGTTTGCTCGATTCAAAGCCATAATGCTTTGCCTGAACAAAATTTTTGACCCCCAAACTATTGCCAACAAGCGTTTGAACTGCAATACCAAATCCAAAGCAAGGCATTAAAGAGAATTGCATCGAAGAGAATACAAGAGTGCTAGCAGCCTGAGCGTCCGTATTAATTAACCCGGTTATTGAAATGAAACTCAAAAATCCAACCAATATAAAAATATTTTGAAGAGAAACCGGCAGTGAAATTTTAATTATTGATGCAGCAATGCTCTTTACAAATCTAAAATTCTTAAAGTAATGGAATTTGTGCCTGTATGAAGGGATTAGGGAAACAGAGAGATAAAAGAGGGCATCGCAGAATGTTGCAATTGTTGACCCCAAACCTGACCCTGCCAATCCCATTCCTTTTATTCCCAAACCCCCATATATCAAGATATAATTAAATATGATATTTAAGAAATTTATGAGTATTGCCGAATACATGAAGATTTTTGTTTTACCAATTCCAAAGAAAAAACCTCTATAGGATACGGTGATAAGAAAAAATGGAAGTCCCATAAACCGGTAGTGCAAAAATTGACCGGCATAAAAAGCGACTTTTTTATCAACTGCAAAGAAATTAGCTATATCGTAAGAAAAGAATACAACCACCGCGGAAACAATAATACCAATTATAAAAGAAAAGATTATTGAAGTGTTTAATACTTTTCCGCATTCATTGTAATCTTGAGCGCCAAATCTTCTTGCAATTAAAACGTGCGTTCCGGTTGCAAGGCTTGAAAATAAACTTACAATAGCCCATGTAGCAATTACACCAATACCCATTGCGGCAAGATAATATTCAGCGTTATGCAAGCGCCCTACCATTGCCGCATCAATTAATGAAACAATCATTTGAGATGATAAGCCTGCAATTGCCGGAAGAGCAAGTCTGAGGATGTATTTATGATCCCTGGAGATAAGGTTAAAATTCATGCTGTTAAGATATTGAATTAATCTTTTTTCTAAAAACACATTATAAAAGATTTTAATAAACCTGCAATAAATTTAAAACAAGTTTTAAATACATATAACGCTTGCCTGCTGTAAATAGGTTTGCTATTTTGCAATTAGTAACTGTGCTTAAAGTTAAAATTAAAATGACAAAGCAGGAAGAACTCAGATATCTCCTTCATACATTTGGCATAAAACTTAATTTTGTTGCCGAAAAACTAGGAATGAAGGTCCAAACTCTTACTTACCTTTTGGATGAAAGTCCACAATTTGATGATGAACTTTATCACCAGATAAAAAAAATAATTGAGGATTATCAGTTTGAGCTTAATTTATTTGAGGTAGGTGACATTGATAATCTTGATTTATTTACTGACGAGAAATTGCAGGCAGGTATTGGCGAAAGGATGCGGCTTTTTGCGAAAAGAAAATACGGCACTCTCAAAAAGCTTGCTGAAGCTATGAAAATTTCACCCCAGCAATTGCAGCAGTATATCAGCGGCAAAAGAGAGCCTGGCACACGAATTCTTGCCAAACTGTTAAGACTTGGTTGCGATGTTAACTGGCTTCTGGGAGGGAAAGAATCATTCGAATCTTATAAAATTTACAAATTAGAGAGTGAGCTAAGACGTTTACAAAACAGCTTTACTCAAATATCTGAACTGACAAAAAAGGTTGAAAGCGGACATTAAATCCGCTCTGCAAAATATCTATTAGCCTTTTATACCTTTCAGGACTTTAATTTGACCTATTATTGGGCAAACGGTTTCCGACACATTTTGATTATTTGTTAAATACCAGCATATGGAAGCAGGTTGCGCAAATAAAGTACCTGCTATAAAGAAAATAGCCTTAATAATTTTTTCATTTATAAATTATTTTTTAGAAAAACTTTTACATACAAATTCAAAATGAATAAAATCATTAAAATATTATCAAATGTTTTATTCGCCAATTAAAGTTACAACTACCTTCCTTGAACCACCATGATTTCGATGCTCACATAAATAAATCCCCTGCCAGACCCCCAGGTTAAATTTTCCGTTTGTGATGGGAATAGTTATTGAACTCCCTAACAATGAGGATTTAATATGAGAAGTCATATCATCCAAACCTTCAAGTGTATGCTCAAAATAAGTGGCATTTTCAGGGACAATTTTATTAAAATATGTCTCCATGTCATTTCTAACACTTGGATCTGCATTCTCATTTATTGTTAAAGAGGCGGATGAATGTTTTATTAAAATATGAGCAATGCCTCTAGAGATATTAGTCATCTCCGAAAATTGAGAAATAATTTCCTGTGTAATAAGATGAAACCCGCGGGGTTTTGGCTTTAATATAATTTCTTTTTGAAAAATCATTTTAGCATATTCATTATTTAAATTTTAATTCACTTATTTATAAAGGTAATGCAAGCTGCTTTTCAAAATCACTATATTTTTGCTCATGTTCTAACAGCCATTTTTTTCTCCAAAGCCCGCCGGCGTAGCCGGTTAGATTCCCATTACTTCCAATCACCCTATGGCATGGAATAATAATTGATATTTTATTTTGTCCGTGTGCATTTGCAATTGCACGAACGGCTGAAACATCACCGACACTTTTTGATATCTCCAAATAGCTTTTTGTTGTGCCATAAGAAACATTTAAAATTGCATTCCAGACTTTTTTTTGGAATTCAGTTCCTTCCGGGGCAAGATTAAGCTCAAATATTTTTCTTTTACCATTAAAATATTCATCAAGTTGTTTAAGACATTCATCAAGATAGTCGTTTGAATTTATTTTATCACTTTTTGCATCTTCAGCAAAAAAAAGTGAGCTTATTGAATTATTAGTTCCGCTAACCTCAATTAATCCTATAGGTGAGCTATAAAACACTTTTGCCGGATTCTCCATTACAAAGGATAATTTTTATCAGATGAAAATTATTAAATGTACAGCAGAAAAATAAAGACTTATTACAGCAGATTCTATTAGATGGACTCATTGAAATGCAACAAATCAGAGAATTAGAAAAGCTGTTTAAGGACCTCAAGAAGTTTATCTCTTAACAACGGTTTAGAAACAAAATCATCAAAGCCAGCAGCAATAAAATTTTCACGTGCACCGGGCTGCATATAAGCAGTTGAAGCAATTATAGGAATATTCTGATAGCCGGGCATTTTTTGTATTATACGTAATGCATCAAGCCCATTATATTCTCCCTGCAAATTTATATCCATAACAATGAAATCGAACATTTTGGTTTTAAGAAGAGGCAAGGCGTTTTCAAAACTTGGTGCAAACTCAATATTCTTCAAATCTTTCATCTGAACCTTGAACAGCATCTGTGAATCGACTTGATCTTCTAGATATAAGCATGAAAGTTTGGAAAGATCCAATTGTTTCTTATCATCTGGAATTTTCGTATCAGCAGAACTGCCGGTTTGAACACTCCTGCTGCTTAATTTACTTGCAGCTTTAGTATCGGCAGCTACTGGAGATTTGACGGATTCGAGTTCCATTTTATCTTTATCGGAAACAACAAATTTCAAAGGAAATACCAATGCATATTCCATTGGTTCCCCTTCTTTCATAATAGTAATTTTACGTATAGACAACAGATCAATTAATTTCTTAGCAAGTTTAACAGAAAATCTAGAAAAGCCATAATTTCTTCTGCTCATATTTTCATCATCAGAGAATATGTCATTAAAAGCTTTCAGTAGATATGGAGTAATTAGGTTTTTATGGTCTTTAATTTTAATTGCGCAATAATTATCCTCAAAAATAGAAGCAGAAAGATAAACAGCATTTTCTTTTGTAATCTGGATAGAAAATTTGACAAATAGACTTAGAATAGAAATAAATTTCTGCCTGTCTGTTTCCAATTCAAGCGAAGATGAAATCTTACCGTAAGACAGCTCAACCTTTTTATCTTCTGAGGTTTTACGGGTATTTTCTTTCAATTCGTTAAGTATATCAACAAATTTAATTGCTTCTGGTCTTAGCTTAACTACTTTTTGTTCAAGGGTTGAATACTCAACGGCATTATCCATAATTTGAAGAAGCAGCTTTTGGTTCTCTTTTATTATATCAACTGCTTCTTTTTGTTCTTCACTCTGGTGAGGAATGCTTTCCCCAAGTTCCTGTGTAAAGCCAAGGATTACATTAATTGGTGTTAATATTTCATGGAAGATATTTGAAAGAAAAGGTGGATCAATTTTACTTGTTCCCTCTTCTTGAGTTTTACTAACATCTTTCCCGGGCATAACTTCTTCGATTGTTCTAACTATAATGCTGAAAGAATCAATATCCCCGTTATAGTTTTTAATTGGAGTAGCAAATAATGTTGCTTTTTGAAATGTACCGGAAGATTTCTTAAAATCAATATCAAGGGAAATTTTTTTCAACAAGCCTGAATGGAAAACATTTTTATTAACCTTTGCCCTATCATCATCTGCAACAAGAGAAATAAACGGACGGGTCTCCAAATCTTTTTTAGAATATCCAAATCGTTTGGAAACAGGTTCATTTATTTCAACAATGAATCCATCCTTATCTGTATTAATAATCGGATCATTAGTAAACTCAAATGCCGATTCAAGTATTTGGATTTTCTTTTTTGCTTCTGCTTGTTCGGTAACATTTCTAAGAATATTTAAATGCGCTTTCTTATTCATAAATTCAATTGGTGAAAAACTCAGCTCTACCAAGACAGAACTTCCGTCACTTTTTTTATGCCTCCATGGACCACTAAAACTACCGGGAATAATTTTGTTATCACCGGATTGAATAAGTGTTTGAATATCTTCCGGAGCATAAAGATCTGTCAAGTCCATATTTAAGAACTCGTTACGTTTATAGCCATAAAGGGCCAAGGCAGGGTCATTAACTTCCAGAAATTTTAGATTATCGGTATCATAAATAAACATTGCTTCCGGAGTGTGGGTTATTAAGGCATCATACATTTTTGCTTTAGCGGTGTTCTTAGAAACTTCTTCATCTTTTTTAAAAAAACTGATCTGCAAGCAAAAATATTCATCTTTCTCAGTATAAACTTTCTGCATACGTACGTCAGAAACAATTCCGCCTTTATCTAAAAAGACATAGTTAAAAGCATATTCGCCCTTTTGGGCCTGATCACTATAATAATTCTCCAGGTGATCGATAAAGCCTTTCTCAAATATTTTAGTGAGTTCAATGTTAGTAAGATCTAATCTTTCACTAAGATTAAAAAAGGTAATAAATTCATTACTAAATGAAAAAACCCTAAAGTCCTTATCAATAAAGATAGTAGCTGAAGGTATTCCCCTTAAAAGAAAACTCTTAAAAGTTTCTTTAGTGGTTACCGTATTGTCTTCATTCTTTTGGGAAAAGCCAATAATAGCTACAACATTGTTATCCAGGTCGCATAATGGAAATTTTACAATAGAAATGTTTTCACCGTGACCGCTGGTTAATGGTGCGGATATTCCTTCATATATAACAGAGTTTGTAGATTCGATAATATACGAATCAATTGTTTTGTATAGATCAATTAAATATTTAGGAAGAAAATCCTTCTCGTTTTTATTTTCGAGCTGCATAGATTTAAATCCTAATGAGGAGGCATACTTCTCGTTAACAATAATTAATTTGCCTGAAATGTCCTTGATCCAAAAGAAATTATCCAATTCATTAATCTCTTTTTGGATTTTAGCTTTTTCAATAAAAGTGAAAGGATACGAAAGTTTTACTCTATTGACCACAAATAAAATTCTTTTATCCTTAATTACTTTTTCAAGTTCGGAAGTTGAGATCCTAAATTTTTGCAATTCAGAATCACCGGCACTTTTAGACGAGGCAGAGAAAATAACAACAAAGTAAATGTTGTTTTCGCTTTTTAACGGAGTAATTTCCACTTCATAATTGACAATTTGACCGTCTATATTAAACTCAACAATATCTCTTAATGCGGCTTCAGATTTTCTAACATCTATAAAAACTCTTTGGATAGATAATAATTTTTGTTCGTCAAGTATCTCAAAAAGATTGGATTGAGCTGAAGCTTGCGGTAGAATTTTCTTAAGATCGGTGTTAAGAGCTATAATTTTACCAGTTTTATCAATGATCAACTTTGGAGTACCAATTGGAGTACTGACCGCAGTTTTTGTTTTAGTTATATCTGTATTATCCATTGCCAGCTATTAAGGAATATGAATTTCTAATGAATATGGAGTAAAAACTCTAGTACTTAACGACTGTCTCAGACGGTAATAGTATATAACTCCAGTTGGTGGATCTGTATATTGATAATCGGTTATTCCTGAATCAACGTTGATTGTTGCAAGTTCAAAATATTCGCCATTTAATCCAACTTTTCTTTCTATGATTGTTGATTTAGCCTGATAATGGCTGTTATCATGCCATTTAATTAATCCATTTGTGTCGTAATAAGTAATTGTTGGAGGATCAACATCAATATAGTAAGTAGAAATAGTTGCAATATTTGAATATGAACTTTGTGTTGTTAATGTAAAATAGCATATCCTGTAACTATAAGCTGAGCTGGCAGAAACTGAATTATCATAATATTCAGTAATGTTTGGACCAGCTAAAGCTAATACTTTAAATGTATTTGTATTTGGATCAGTTCTTTCAATCTGGAAACCTTGCTCGTTAATAGCAAAGTCGACCCACGTTAAGTGAACGCTGCTAGCGCCAATTGCTTCAGCTTGTAAATTCCAAGGACCACCCGGCAAGTTGCTGGTAGTAACTTCATCGCAAAATGCAGAATAACCCCCTTCGCCAAACGCTCTTTCTTTATAAATATAATCAACATAAGGAGATAAACCAGTATCTGTAAAACTGATCGTATTTACCGGCAAGGTTTTCCATTTTCTATATTCAACTACTCCGCTACTCCCAACGTCTCTTCGCCAGAGTTCAAACCCCAGTTCATTAGTTGAGTTGTCTTGCCACTTTAATGTGACAGCATAATCACTAATCTTTGTTAACAATAAATTTGATGGTGCAGCTGGTTCTTTATCCTTAACATATATGTTCGTTTGTATTGTACTTTCTTTGGAATTGCCACCCTTATCATAAACTTTAACAGAATAACTAATCTTTGTATGAAGAAGAGTAGAATCGACAACTAAATAAATTGCAGGATTTGTTCCATCAGAATTTAGCTGATAATTTTTTTTAAATCCTTTGTTTACATATAATTCATAAAATGAAAGCCCTTGCCCGCCGGATCCATCAGCTGCCTGATAAGTAATTACATTCTGACCAATCTTAACAGTATCATTAGTTTTAGGGCTTGAAATAGTTATAGTAGGCACAGCAGAGGTTTGAGTGTCTGATAAGGATTCAACACAGCTAACAGTTAATCCTGTTAATAGAATAAACAGGAATAACAAAAAGATGCTTTTAGTAGTTCTCAATTTCATTAGAACTCATTGACCATTTTTATGATATCCAATTTAATAAATGAGAATCAGTTTTGATAATGTTTAATTAATTTAGTAAAACTCTGTTTTCTTTGACAATTAAATAATACATCAATTTATTATAAATGAAAAGTACTTTTGGCTGGGACTTTTTTTTTATTTTGTAACCAATTCAACATGAATGGGTAAATTTTTCATTATTCACTAAATAAGAGCAATTAGTTTTCAATATTATCAAAATCCACTAAAAGAGAACGCGTCTCATGCGCTTCCATCCTATCAAGATAGAAGTAGATTGTCTGGGAATCATTAACTAATTTATATTTAGGAATTTTAGTATTGATAATATCAGAAGTAACTTCAACATTCTTTACTCTTTTGTTAAAATTAACCTGAATTACCAATTCATCAACTCTTTCGTCCCGGGGATTAGTCAATTCAACAGCAATTCTTCTTTTACTTCTGGCTTCATATCTAACTTCAACACCCTGCCTGCGCATCCACCAGGTTTTTAAATCCCTTAAAGAAGTAATCCACATTTTTTTACTTTGCGCATAATTAAGGACGTCACGAATAACAGAAGAGTATTGCGGTTGTAATTGGTAATCAGTATGTACCTTAAAAACATATAATCCGCCTTCAAACAAAACACGGTCAACATCTTCTTCGTAAGTATATCTCTGAAATTCTGTATTTATTAATCCATAATTACGCACAACCTCGTAATCATCCCTGGCTGTTTTTGTAATAATCATTATGGGTTTGTTATTTCGAATTCTAATTTCAGGTACTGATCTATCAGTCAGAGAATCTGTAACTAAAAATTCACAATCGTTAGTTGTCATTGCCTGCAAGGTATTATCATCATAATAACCATTTAACGGCATTACAGCTTTAATCTTAGAATTAGAAATTTTTCCTAAAGTATCAACTACATATTTTAAACTGCTAGTTTGCACTTCTTTACTAAACAGCTTGTTAATAGTATCTTCCTGAGATTCTAAGAAGCCGATATCAAGAACTGCCCCGATGCTTCCTTTAGTTGCAAGAGAACGAATTAATCCAGGATTTTTAGTTGCAGTATTTTGATCTACAAAAAATGTAGCAGGCGTTTGATTGTTCACGAATAAATTGTTCACGTTATAAGCATTTTCAGGCTGCCCGGTTATTTCTGGAATAAAAACGAGCGCCGCTTCATAAGATGATGGCCAGTCTTTTACAAAAGCAGTTGGCTGATAAATTAACCAATTAACAGAATTATTAAAAAGTCTCTCAAAATAAATATAATCCTTTTGAACACCGAGAACAGAGTTTATTTCAAAACCATACCAGACAAATCGTCCCTTTCCATAAGTGCCATAAGCAATACCCGCGCTTTTTTGAATTTCTTCACGCACTAGTCCTGCTTCTTTTCTGAAATCATACCAGAAGCTAACCTGAGTTGTCCTTGGCTCAAGAACTTCAGCATAAATAGGTCTATCCCAGGTAGCAATTTTTAAAGTATAACCTGTAGGAATTTGAGCTGTTATAGCCAGGTTACCCCTTAACGTGTGTACTTTGTATGACTCCTCGGGTTTGATTTCTCTATTGAAATTCATTCCAAATAATTCTTTAAAGAAATCCCATCCTCTCCATTTGCCCTCATCGGAATAAGTTGCAGGGCCACCAGTAACAAAAATGCTCCCGCCATTTTCAACATATCTCTTAAGCTGCATTATTTCTTTGTCGCTCAAAGACTTTGATCCAGGCAGCACAATAAGTTTATAATCAAAATGTTCACCTAACTCAATATTTTGGTCTGTTATAACATCATAATTCATCTTGGCATTTTTAATAAATTTTTTCCATGTATCAACATTATCTCTAATCCATGTACTCCCGGCAGGCAGCATAATTTCTGTATACTTAGAGTACAGTATAGCTGCTTTTCCCTTTTTTTCATCAGATAAAAATTTGAGATTTTCTTTGGTAGGTAATATTTGTTTTAATTCGTAGTTGCCATAAATATTTCTAATGATAAGCAAAAAGACAAGCACTGCAGATATTAAAAGAACTAATCCGCTAAGAAAGATAATAAGGTAGTTAACTTTGAGCCCTTTAGCTTCTTTTACCGCCACCTCAGATTATCCTCTTGTTTCTTTTCCTTGTGTGTAGGTTCAACGTAACCTTCATTAGTGTAACGCATAAATTTTTTCTTTGCAGGAGGTGCCTTCTCAGGTTCAACATTACGATTATTTTCACCAGTCGGCTTTTGGTATCTTCCATCACCATATGTTGGAGGAGGAGTACCAACAAAAGTCGGCTTTAACTCAGGTCCTCTAGAGGCTTCTTCATGCGAGGGATAACCCTGTTGACGTTGATAATCATAGCCATATTCCTGCTGCTGCGGAGTTTGAATTTCAAACGTTCTCATCTCGGGTGTTAAAATTCTTTGTTCGGACATCAGCGGTGCAGGGGCTACTAATTCAGCAGGAAGTGATGCTGGTTGAGCAACTTGAGCAGTGAGCCCTTTTCTTTCTCTAACTTTATAAAGTATATATGCACCAACTGCAAGAATAAATGTTGATATCGTTGCAACTAAAATGATTAAAGAAAGTATTGGAATTAATTCCATATTAACCTCTATTAATAACTTATTTTATCTTGTACCGGCAGTATTTGCCGCCGGTTTAGCTGCCAGACCCGAAGAACCACCAGTTCCGGTTCTTTCCAGTTTTCCCCAGGTCATTCTAAATCCTAAAAACTCTTCTACTGTAGCCATTGCTTTTGTAACATCTATCAATAAAATAAATACAATTCTATAAATTATTGCATAAGGTACCAGTCTAAACTCTTCCTTTTCAGCAGCAATACAATAAACTGCAGCCATAAGGTCAAGAACCGCTATTCCTATCCACCACAAAAATATGAAACTTGATAGCCCATAAAAAAGTGCAACAATAATAAAGTAAAGGTTCACAAAGATATTCATGGCAGGCCAAACAAGAGCTTCATAAAACATCTGCCATAGAACAAAGCTATTATTAAAATTTACTGTTGGATTGAATAAATAACGTTTGTGTTTCCTTACAGCCTGTAAAATACCCCGCGTCCATCTGTATCTTTGTTTTAACAATTGGTAAATAGAGATTGGCGCTTCCGTATATGCAATTGCATTCGGTTCATAAACTATTTTCCAATTGTTAGCTAATATTTTCAAAGTAACGTCAGCATCTTCTGCAAAAGTATCACTAGAATAAAAACCGGCATCACGCAATGCAGTTTTTCTAAATAAACCAATTGGTCCCGGAATTATATTTACCATCTGAACAAATCCCTGGGCACTTCTTGCCATATTAAGCCCTTCTAAATATTCAAGAGCCTGAAGATCTGTCAAAACTCTTTTCCGATTTTGGACTTTAACATTACCTGCCACAGCACCAACTGCCGGATCAATAAAATGTCTTATAGCAACTTTTAATGAATTTGGAGTAAGCTGCGAGTCACCATCCATACATAAAACATATTGAGCTTCAGAATACTGGATACCAGCATTAAGCGCTTTAGCTTTACCGCCATTGGGTTTATTAATTAGCGAAACTTTTACATGTCCATTCCTTCCAGCTTGATGCCCTACTAATGATTCTCCAATTACTGCAGTATTATCAGTAGAACCGTCATTAACGATTATTATCTCATAATTAGGGTAATCAAGATCCAATAAAGACTCAATCGATTGTTTAATTACAACACCTTCATTATAAACCGGGACAATAACCGAAATAAAAGGATAATACCCTTCTTTAGATTCTACAGTGTATCTGGTCATATAAAAATATGCCATAAAGAGAGTTGCGAAATACCTGATTAAAAGTATGAACAAAAAAATTACAAGGGATACAATAGAAGAATAAACAAATAGTCCGCTCCACGTTAACACAGTAAGTGGAAGTGTAAAAATAATGGTTAAAATAAGCAGCAAAGAAATAATGCCGGAAATAAAAATTGCCCGTATTTTCTCTGCTCCAAGATTTCTCTTTGGAGATTTTAATTCTCTATTATCTAGAGCAATTTGATATTTTTGATTTGCAATATTCACTATAAAAAATCTTGAAATTTACAATAGTTAATGTAACAATATAAGTGCCACTGTATTTGTGGAATTTCTCATATTTAAGCACTTAATAACAATAAAACTGTTCCAACTTTGCCCAGTTATCTTCAGATGCCTCATTAGGAAACAAACCTAGATGGAATATAAATTATTTTTTAACTTATTGCAACAATATAAGTTAATACAACTTCTTAAAGTAAGAATGTAAGAGAAAGCTATAATTTCTTCATAATGTTACACAGATCATTTCTCATCTTTTATCAGCGTCCATAAGAGACTCAAATAACAATTCTCCAACCCTTGAGCCGCCTTCAGTGGTAAAATGTGCGTAGTCCTTTAAAGCCTGCGGAGGTGACGCATCTACCCAATCTTTCATCGAATTATTGCCTCCCATTGCCTCCCATAAATTCCAAAAAGCAATATTAGTACGCTCAGCAATTTTTTTCTGTGACTCAAGTAAAACAGGTACATCAGGATTTGTAATAAATTGGCTCCCCTTTTTAACAGTTTTATCAGCTGCGCTAATCAATAAGAAGCTTGTTTTAGGAAAGATTTTTTTAAACCCTTCAATTACAGAAACCATTTTATTTTCATAAACAGTGTATATACCTACATTAGGAGAAGAGACATTTGCTCCATAGTTAAATATAATTAAGTCGTAATCCATTAATTTGTTAAAATCAGTTAAAGTTTTAGCAGAAATTTCTGCTAAAGAAGCGCCGGAATTTCCTCTCATCGGGAAATTATCAATGATAATACCAGTACTAGATTCGAGACTAATTCCATAAATAAACGGTGCTTTTCCGTCAATAAATTGTAGTTCAAATGTCTTGGAATTTGGTTTATTGATTGTAACCTGTCGAATATCATCTCCCGGCTCAAAATTCAGATTTTGAGGAGTGCTTTTATCAATTGAATATTTTAATGATGAACTTTTATCAGCGTTTGAATAAAATACTTTGACTATATCAAATGAGCTTGTAGATTTAAACATCGGGACAGATTCATATTTAACCCAACTGCCCGGCTTAGGTTTTGTGACTGTTCCATTAATTCCATAGGGAAATTGTTCAGGGTTTCTTGTAACAAAAGAAGTAGACTGCCAGTCATCAGAATATGACTGCATTATTGATCTCCTCATACGGTAATCGTCAGCAACAATTGATAGATATCCAATTCCTTTTCCTGAATATTTATCCTGAAATTTTTCCCTTAAATATTCAGTTATAATATCACCAAGCAGAAGAGAGTCACCATAATGGGCAATTCTGATTTTTTTGTTTTTCGATTTTTTAAGCTCAGAAAAAAAATGTTCCAGTTGTCTAATGTTTCCAGTAATTGGTACAAACTTACCAAGTTTAGGCTGAAGAGGGTTAACTAAATTATCTTTTTCAGCAGTTTCAAATTCTCTTACGTCAGAAACTTTATCAACTAAATCGAGAATATTTCCATCATATCCGAAATGAGAATACTCATCAAAGGAAATATTTGAAGCTAATTGTTGAGAAAAAGCAAAAAAGGGAAATCCCCAAATAATAATTAAAATAAGTTGTATTTTCTTATACATTCAAAATCCTTTCAAATAATTATGAGTGCAATTTAGTGTACAAAATTATGAAATTAAGCAGAGTAATTCTTTTATTTCGGAATTGTTCATTAGTAGATACCAAAATATGCATATAGGGTACCGGCAAAACTTTTATAACTGGAATCGTACCTGAAGCTGTTTCCATAGCTGAGACGGCATGTAATTATTAATCTGGTTATAGGATTATATACTGTTTCACCGTATAATTCACTTACCACAAAATCTGCTGCCGGTACATAACCTAGTTTACCCCCGGCTTTTAACTTGAATTTATTGATATTTGCAGTCCATTCTGCCCAGATACTGTGTGATTCAAAACTACGAGGTGAATAATATAAAGGTGAGACAAATTTATAAGAAGAAAAATAATATTCATATCCAACAAGACCATTTTGAAAAAGCATTTTTCCAAGCCTGATTTGTAAATCATTCCCTTCATTATTATCTGAAATGCTGAAGTAGTTATAAAGCGCTGAAATGCGGAAAAGATTTTTATAATTATATAATCCGTTCAAACGATAATAATTAATACCAAGCCGCGAATAAATTAAATTTGGAGAGTATAATATCATTCGGGTATCATTATTTTCAAAAGAGAATACAGCACTATACTCGTCTTGTTTTTCAAATCTTATTCCTGCATCTCCAATTTTACGGTTAGCTTCATTAGGAATATTCAGGATTCCATAACTACCGAAAAGACTTAATGAATTTAGAATCTTTATTGTTGCCAGTCCTTTCAATTGTGAAAAATTTCTTGAAGCTATCAAGTTATCAAGATTAGTTCTTGACCAGGAAGCACCAAGACCTAAAATGCCAATGAACCCGGCATCCAAACGCATACCATAATTCCAAAAATGAAATTTTTGGTTGTCTGTATAATAAGTAGTAAAAGGTGATAACCCAATGTTTGTTGGCAGAAAGAGAGCAAAAAGACTTCCAATAGAATGAAACCCCCTGTTAATTCCGTAAGGCGGTATCCAGCTGATTCTTTCTTTAATTAATCTTTGTTGAGTTGTATCATTAGTTGAATTAAGAACTTCATCATAAATATCTTCTGCCCGGCTATAATCCTGACTGGCTACAAAAGCATCACCCAGAATTAATTTCCGTTGGTTAAAATCTTTTTTTAAATCAGTATCAAATCTCGACTGATCAAGCTGAGAAAAAAGTTCTTGTGCTTCATCTAATTTTTTTTCATCAATTAAAGCGCTTCCAAGATATAACCGCCTTTGCATCAAATCTCTTTGTACAAGAGAATCTTCCGAAGAATTTGCAACTTCATTAAATATTTCCGAGGCTTTCTCAAAATTTTTATCTTTAACATATGATTCGCCTAAAAATATCATTCTTTGGTCTAACAGATTTTTATCGGATTCATCTTTAATTTTTGGCGCATAATCTCTATAAATATCCTCTGCTTTTTCCAATTGATCTGTCTGAGTGTATGCATCTGCAAGAAAGAGCCGTGCTTCATCATCGTTAGGGTTTTGGTGACTAAGATTTTCTAATTCAACAACAGCTTTTGATGAATCATGATTGTAGAAATAATTTTTAGCCCTTTGTAATGCTATTTTATAATCGAATTTTTCGGCAAGAATTTTATCATAAGCTTCAATAGCCTTATTAAATTCTTTTGCACAAGAAGCAATATCTGCATATTCTATCAATTCATCCCTTGTCAAGGCAGTTCTTTTAGATTTATATTCATCAAATTTTGCTAACGCTTCCGGGCATTTATTTTGAATTGTTAATTTTTCAGCTTCACCTTTAATGCCAAAAACTTTTACTTCTTCTTCAGCGGCAACATGAATTTCAAAATTGCTTACAGCATTTTCTACTTCATTACTTCTTGGTGCAATTGCCTGAGCAATTTCCAAATATTTTTTAGCTTCAGAGAATTTTTTTTCCCAGCTGTAAAGTGATACTAGTCCTATAATGGCATTCATATCATTTGGTCTTTTATCATGAACATTTAATAAGTACTGTTCAGCCATATCAAGATCATTCACCGTCCAGACTGCAATTTGCCCCCGTAGTAATTGATAATCAATATTATTCGGATCATACTGAAGCAGTTTTTGTAATTGCGCAATTGCTTTTTCCCATTCATAATTCCAAGCAGCGTACTGTGCAAACTTAAAACGCGCATCAAGGTCCTGGTCTTCCGGAAGATCCTGAAGATATTCTGTTAATACTTCAATCGCATTATCATAATAAAATAAATTCCCATATGCTTCAGCAAGTTTCATAACGGCTTCTTTGTCAGCTGGATTTTCTTTAAGCCGGCCGGTAAAAACTTCGACATTTTTATTAAATGTACTGTCTCTATTTTCAGTAACATTTTTCCAATATGATTTGAATTTGTCGTCATCGGAATGCTTAGTTTGTAGATATTGAAGATTTTGGTAGGCTTCTTCATACCTATTAGCTCCGATGAGATCTTTGACAAGATTGAATCGAATATCATCGTTATCAGGATCAGTACGTAAAATTCTAGTATATCTGTCAATAGGATATTCCGATTTTTCAAAAGCCCTACCCTGGTATTGTGTTAAGTACCCTTCCCTTTTTGCTAGGTCTAAACCATCAGCAGCCTCTTTGAAGAATGGTTTAAAACCAAGTGAAGCAGTAAATGCATCTTCAGCAATTTTGTATTTACCAAGCCAATAAGTGAAATATCCGTAACGGCTCCACAAGCGCCAATCTTCGGGATAGCGGGCAACAAATTTTTTTAAAATTCTTTCTCCTTTAATTATTGATCCGGTTTTAGCAAGAATTTCAGTATATCTAATTATTTCATCAGGAGAAGCGTTATCATCCCGATTTAAGTATTCATCATACCAGATTTCAGCATTACTCCAATCTTCCAGCCAACGGTAACATTTGCCTATTTCCAGATAACTAAATGCATGCTTAGGATCAATAGCAATATCACGTTTATGTCCGTCGATTTTTTGGTATAATTCTCTGTGCCAGATACCAATAACCCTGTCCAGATCATTTTTAATTGAAATATTGGCCGGGTCCAGTGTTCTAGCACGTTTTAGATCAAGAACTGCATTCTCATAATTAATTTTTTGCTCATAACATAATCCCCGATTATGGTATCCATCAGCTTCACGAGGGTTAGCGGCAATATATTTATTAAGCAGGTCAACAGCCTCACCATATCTGCCTCCTTTCATTAATAAAATAGCTTGATTTTTAAAGGCGAGAGATTTGTTTTGAGAAATAATATTGCTT
Source organism: Melioribacter sp. (assembly GCA_003155655.1). Classification (GTDB taxonomy): domain Bacteria; phylum Bacteroidota; class Ignavibacteria; order Ignavibacteriales; family Melioribacteraceae; genus Fen-1258. The sequence continues at coordinate 6,139 of PMDS01000113.1, read as the reverse complement.
GTGATAACTAAAATTAAAAATAAAAATATTTTTAAAATTTTATTCATCAACCAATATATTTATTCAATGGTTGGTAATTATGAGAGGAGTCGGCATTTGAATTAAGAATAAAATTCATCATAGATTCAGCGTTATCCACTCTATCATCAATTTCAAGATTGTAGATTGAAATAAAATCTAAAATCGCACTTATATAATTCTGATCCCGGCTAGGCAAATGCATCTGGATATTTTGCATAAGATCCATTGCACTCTTTAAGCTGCCCCGGACTAAAAGAACAATAACCATATTTTCAATGACGCAAATCTTATCTTTTTTACTAGTAGACTGACGTATTGCATTTTGTAATTGATTGATAGTAAGAAGACCGCGCAATTGTGACGCAGGGTCCAGCTTGAACGAAACTAAATTAAATATTTGTCCCGTACTTTTAAATAGCGCTATCTGGTTATTGAGTATTAAAAGAAAGTCATTATAGTTATAAACATTTGAATATACGTAAGGTTCACCCGGTCCATCAACACTAGTTGGTTTTGAAATATTCCTGCTGCCTTTAGGCATACTAGGCAATTCATCATTTGTTTTAGTAACGGGTGAAAATTCTGTTGTAACTCCTTTATATGGCTCTATTCTATAATCATCAACAAATTGTCCCTCAGTGTGACCCACATTAGGAGTAATTGTTACAACACCGCCCTGTAAACGATCACCTTTATCAAGTGATTCTTTTTTTAACTGGATCGTTCCAGTAACATATTGCGAAAGCCCTTGTACAATTGATTGCGCTTTTTGAGTGGCTGGTTCACTTATAATAAATAAACTAGTTATGTCTCGCTCTTCTATTGTTTCAAGAGTTCTTATAAATGTATCTTGCAGATAATCAATATTTTTAAACCCAACAAAAGGGGTCAATTCGTCAAAAATAATTCTGGAAGGATGATACTGATCAACAACTGTAATTATATCGCGGAAATATTCAACAAGATAATCATCAGGGTTATACATATCATATATATCATTTGGAGGAGCAACTCTAACAACAATAATAAGATTTTGATTCATATATGATTGAATATCAAAATTCAAAGAAGCTGCTTGAATCATTAAATCTTTTGGTCTCATCAAAGTGAAATAAATGCATACTTCTGATGACTTTGCAGTTTCGAGAGCAAACTGCAGACCAATTAAAGTTCTACCAGATTTTCTAGGACCTATCAACAAATAGCTTCCACCGCAGTAGATGCCGCCCCAATTATTATCAATAAATGAAAATCCAGATGGTACACGCCGTACAGAATTACTCATAACTAAGCCTATATTTATATTTTTAACAGTATATTAGATCAACTAATATGCCAGTTAAAGTCACTTTTTTAAGTAAAAATCAATTTTATTTTTAAGACAACATCTATAATTGAGAATAAATAAACTACTGAATCATAATAGGACACGATTTACTACTGCTTTCCTGCTAAATTTCCAAAAACAAATATTGCTGTAGCATTTCCGGTAATTGTAGGTTCATTAGTAATATAATCCATTCTATCATCACGATAATAATCATTTTCCGTCTGAAATTTGGCATAAATATCTGGTTGTTCAAAATTAATTTTTTGCTTATCAATAAAGTTTTTAGTCGCAGGTCCGGCAGCAAAACCACCCGGCAGTCTTCCTTGAATCCGGGCAATTTGATGATGAAAATTTTTTGTATAATTCTTTCCAAATCCGCTAATAAAACAAATACCCCATGCATTTCTTCCAAGTATAAAATCCCTCTGAAATATTGCAACTGAATCATACTTTGAACTATTTGTTAATTTTTTGTAAAGAATATTTTGAAGAGTAATTCCTATTAATGAAACATTTGTACCCCAGCTCAATTCCGTTCCTTTCCCAAAAATATTATGATCCTTTCTCTTGTTAAAATCCTCCAGGTTTTTTTCAATGTAATCCTTGAAACGAGGAATAAATTTAGCAAGACGATAATGAGCAAGTGTATTGATGTCTCCCCAGCTCCACCAAAAATCGGATCCAGCATTATCAGCATAACTTACTGCATCATTTAGATATGATGGTTTATGAGAAGATATGTAAAGCTCGGCAGCACCAAGAGCAAGTTTTCCTTCAAATTTTTTATCCAGATACATTCCGCTTCCGCTGCTGTCAATATTAGCGACCTGGTTTCTAATCGAATAAAGATCTTCAGCAGCTTTTAAACATTTATTAGAAAAATCAGTATTCAATAATCTTTGTTGCCATATTCTCGAGGCAAGCGCCATAGTAGCAGAATATATACCGATAAGATTTTTTCCAATTCCAAGAAAAGCTGGGCGGTCAAATCCTAATTTGTCATCTTCCGGTAACCGCCATCCAACATCATGATCCCGTAAGTCCTGCACCTGTGTTATCAATTTGTTCTTATTATATATACAACGCAGCATCCAATCTAATCCCACTTTAGCTTCCTCAAGAATATCGGGTACGCCATTTTTATTATAATCAAATCCGAATTTAACCGGGTCAAATTCATATGAGAACATTAACATATAAGTGGCGAAAGCGGTTGTGTTCAAAAATTTAACGTAATCTCCTGCATCATGCCAACCACCGGTAACATCCACCGTCCGCAGGATAATTTGTTTTTTTTCAATTAAACTTGTAGCATCTGCTATATGGCAGACTTTATGGAGATATGGAGAAGTGTATCCGCATCTTTGCACGCGAAAAAATTTTAATAATGAATCTACAATTCCATTAAACACGTTTTCATTTATCTTAAAAGAATAAGTTTTTTGCTGGGCATATTGAATAAAGTATTCACCTGCAGTTTTAATCTTAGAAAAATCTATTGAATATGAAAATGGAAAATTTCCATAAGCTCCAAGGTTTTTATCAAATGTACCGTTCCAAATTTTTTCATTATTCTTTATGTTATAAATTAAAATTTGTTTGCCTTCAAGCTGGTGATAAGAAAGAATAATTGCAGTTTTAACATCACTTGGAAAATATCCAAGCTGGTTGAAACGGATATAAATTTCAGGCTCTGCCTGCAAATTAAGAGAGCAACCCGGGAATAAAAATAACAGGCTAATGAATAATATAATTTTGACGCAGGATAAATTCATTCGGTATCTAACCAATTAATGGAAATATAAGTTAAACATGTTTTTTATTTTCATCATCAAAACTTTTACCATTTTTATCAGAAAAAGTAGTTCTAAACACATAATCCCATGCCGGCTGACTGACTCCGAACCCCAGCCCGGGATTTTGATAATGATGTTTTGAATGATGATTTTTTATTGCCAGCCAAAATTTATTGTGCATATTAAAATGATGTATCGCATAATGTGAAATGTCATAGAATAAATAACCAATTAGAAAGCCTGCAAAGAAAGGTAAAATATTGGCATTTCTAAATATTGTATTAAACAAAATAAAAAACAATGCGGCAAGCGGTAAGCTTATAGACGGCGGCATTACTAATCTTTTTGAATCTTTTGGATATGCATGATGAACACCGTGCATTAAAAAATGAATTCTTTTACCGAATTCACTATTAGGGACATAATGAAAAATAAATCTGTGCAAAAAATATTCACTGAAAGTCCAAATAATAATACCAACAATTATAAATAGAATTGCGTCTGAAACATTAATGTGAAAAATGAAAAAGCCTCGGTATAAAAGAAAAAGTATTATTGGAATAAAAACCCAGAGCGGAACACTCCAATGAACTCTAGAAAGAGCTTCCAAAAAATCATTCTCGAACAATCTTACAGTTTCATCTTTGTTGGAGATATAATTCTTCGGCATCTTTAGTCTCCTTTCTTTTAATTTGTAAAAATATACTCAAATGATTAAAAATGCTAAACAACAATAAAATTTAGATAGTTTAATAAATATCGATAAATTTTAGTTCATTATACAAATCAACACCCAAGCCGGGTTTATCAGATAATTGAAGCAAACCATCGCTAACTGTAACTGCATTGAAAGGGTCGTTAGTTATCAATAAATTTCCATCAAGGTCAGCATAATCGACAAGTGAAGAAAGATGCAATGCTGCGGAAATAGCGCAAGAAGTCTCAGTCATACAGCCTAACATAATTTTCAATCCAAGTTCACGCCCTCTTAAAATCATTTTAAATGCTTCATTAACACCTGTACATTTCATTAGTTTAATATTTATACCTGTGAATGAATTTTTTATTTTTTCAATATCTGCAAGGCGCTGTATTGACTCATCTGCAATAATTGGTAAAGGTGATCTCCCGGTTAACCAAGCCGAATTATCCAAATCATTTTTGGGGAAGGGTTGTTCTATAAGTAGAACATTCTTTTGCCGCAGCCAATAAATATTATCAAGAGCTTCTTCTTTATTATTCCATCCCTGGTTAATATCAGCATAAATTGGCTTATCGGTTTCTTCTCTTATTAATGTTATAAATTCCCTGTCATGATTTGTTCCAAGTTTCACTTTTAAAATTTTGAATTGTTCAGCCTCTTTAATTTTTTGTTTAATAACAGATGGATCGTCTATTCCTATAGTAAACGAAGTAAAAGGTAAACTCCTCTTCTCTTCCTGATAAAATTTATAACAAGGTTTGTTTTGAATTTTACCTATTAAATCGTGCATTGCGATATCAATTGACGCTTTAGCAGCAGTATTGCCTTCAGAAATTTTATCAACATACATTAAAAACTTTGCATACGCTGTTACATCAATAGATTTAACTGAAGCAGCTTTGCGAAGAAATTCAATTACAGAATCCTGTGTTTCATGCAAGTATGGAGGTAATGATGCTTCTCCATATCCTGTAAAACCTTCGTGTTCAATTCTTATCAGTACAACAGGCGTTGAACTTCTTGAATTATAAGAAATTGTGAATTGGTGTCTAAGAGTCAGCGAATATTTTGCATAAGATATTTTCATCGTATCTGCAAAGATAATGATAAATAAAAAGGGCGACCAAATTGGTCGCCCCAAAAAGTAATTAACGTATCAAAATAAATCAGATCATCATATTTCAATTATGCAAAGTATGCCTGATGGCATGCATAAAGAGCCAGTCCAATTATAACCAATACGAAAACTATAAATATGGTTGCGCTTATTTTTTTCATTTTATTCCTCACTTTTTATGAACAAGCACTGGTATTAAAAAAATATTATTTAAGAAATACCATTTTTTTGGTTGCGGTAAACTCACCAGCATTTATTCTATAAATGTAAGTTCCGCTGGCAACTGTTCCGCCACCGTTGTTATCTCCTCGCCATTCAAGTGAATGAACACCAGTAGGCATTTCATTATTAACAAGAGTCTTTACTTCTCTTCCAAGCATATCATAAATTTTGATAGTTACAAAAGAAGTTAGAGGCAGTGAAAATGAAATTTTTGTACTTGGGTTGAACGGATTTGGATAGTTTTGCTGTAACTCATAATTAGTAGGCACAACAGGTTCTGTAGTTACGCCTGTGACACCACTAGTGCTGAAGTATCCGCTTCCGGAATAATTTGAAGTTGAACCAGAATTTGTTTGAGAAGCAGCTCTCCAATAATATGTTGATCCCTTATCTAAGTTTGATACTGTAACATTTGTTGATTTGACATTTGCTACAGTGGAAGCATCACTAAAATCTTGCTTTTTACCATACTGAACATTGTATGTAAGTGTTGAATTACTTTGAGCAGGTAATACCCATGATAAAACAGCAGAGTTATTATTGATTGTAGTACCTCCAACCGGACTTCCAGCAATTGGCACTACTGCAGCAGCACCTGGTGATTCTGCAAACCAGGCTAAAGTAGACCACGCTGAAATTATTAAATTATTGCTTACAAGTCTTGATCTTACCTGCCAATAATAAACTGCTCCAGGTGTTAAACCAGTTAACAAATAAGAGCTTGAATTTGTCCACGGGCTGGTTAATACCGGATTAGATAAAACACCTCCACCCAAGGTTGGATCAGTGGCAAGAATAATCTGGAATTGTAAAGCGGCTGTAGAATATGCAGTCCAGCTTAAAGTTGGGTTGACAACATAAACTACTGAGCCTGATGCTGGATAGAATGGTGTTGGTACAATGGCGGCGGATGAGTTTGAATTATTGTTAACATCAAAATCTCCAGGGGC
>PMDS01000047.1 GCA_003155655.1 Melioribacter sp. | reverse complement strand
GTGCACGATGTTATGCTATTTATGATTTAGTATTTAGAAATTTTAAACCCGGTTTCTACTTTGAGATCGGGTTTTTTGTTTTAAATAAATTTTACTGATGTTCTTCGGCTTTTCGTCCATTCCTGTTCCATTTTTATCCCATTTTTGGTCCATTTTTATCCCATTGTTATCCCATTTTTGGCCTGTTTTTATCCCATTTTTATCCCATTTATGTCCTGTTTTTGTCCCATTTTTATCCCGTTTTTTCACCATTAGGAATCTATGGAATAGTCAGCATGTCAAAGAACTTTTTCAAGGTAAAATATTTTTATATTTTCTCCCTCTCCTTTTTTTAAGGAGAGGGTCGGGGTGAGGTCCGCACCAAATATGCAAAACTTCTTTAATAAATAATTTTGAACACTTCAAAATACTTGTTCCGTAGTTTTTTGTAGGGGATTTGCTCAACTATTTTGTATTGTGTCCTGCCCGCCTCATATTTGTTTTAACTACGGGTTGCAGGAGATTATTTCATTATTTTGGCTGGAGACGATCGACCTGATAGTCTCTACAAAGAATTATTATTATTAAAAAAAATGAAACTCCATATAAAAAGTGTTGCTATAAAAAGAGTTTTATTTTAAGTTGTAATTAGAATATAAAAAATCCCACTATGGGAATATTGATTCAGATAATCATTTCTTGTAAACTCTCATTAAATATTAGTCGTAAGACTTTATATATACAATAAATTATTTATTTCCTTTGTCTATTAATCATCAACATAAGTAATAGTTAAGACGCAAAATAAAAATATGAAAAAAATGAAGACAATCACTTTTGTTTTAACATCAGTAATATTTTTTTGTTATAGACTAAGTTATTCTTCAGACGATTTTGAAAAAATCTATCGCATTGTTATGACAAAACCGCAGGTACAATTGTCTCTGCTGAATGGCAATATTCAAGTAGTGAATATTTATAAAGATCAAATCAAATCGATTTACGAATCAAGGAACATGAACGAAGAAGATAGGATCAGCCAATTTGTTCACGATGTATATTTTCCTCATCGTGAATACTGGGGCAATTTTTATGATGAAGATGGTTTTAAAAAATGGACTAAAAGCAATTGGGATAATCTTACAAACATTAAAACTCCTGGAATTATGATTCCTTTTGAAGTTGATTTTGATTCTTTGTTTAGCCTAACAGTTAGTAAATTAAAAATCCTTACATCCAAAGAGCCGCAAGGGAAATGGTACCTGGTTTACGGCAATAAAGCTTCCGGTATAGGTGGTTTCTCTAACGGCAGCATGTTTGTTGACTTCTTTGGAGTCGGCAATAAAGGTGCAGCAGGTTTGATATTCAATTTACCACACGAAATAAATCATCAAATATTTAGCAAAACTAACGCTGGTGCTTATTCCTTATTATATAGAATAATCGATGAAGGATTCGCATGTTATGTTAATTATATCTATTGGGACAAAAAATTCTCGCCTGCCAGGAACATTGATTTTACAGAGCAAGAATGGAAATGGTGTATGGAAAATGAGAATATTATATTCAAATATGCAAAACCTTTTTTGGATTCAACAAACTCTGTAATCATTAATAAGTTCTCACGGGCTCATAGCTATATTTTTAAAGGAGCTCCGGGTAGAATTGCTTACTTTATAGGTTTTCGTATTTGCGAAGCTTATGTCAAAAAGAACGGCGCCGATGCATGGAAAGATATTTACAATACTCAATTGGTGGATGTTCTCAGATTAAGTGATTATGAAAACAATATTCATAACTGAAAGATTAATAAATGATTCGGCAATTGGTGTCTGTAAACTTACGTTTGTTAACTAACAGATTTATTTTGGCGTAGAGACGATGCGCTTGTCCCGCTTTGCGGGGGTGCATCGACTAAAATATATAATTCTGATATCCAACTCTGGGTTGTGTGATAGTATTTTATTTTTTAGTTGGAGACGATCGACCTGATCGTCTCTACAAAAACTATTAATATAAAAATGAAACTTCTTTTGAGAAATGTTGCTATAAAACGGGTTTTATTTTAAGTTGCTCTTAATACAAGAGAAAATTAAAATGTTTTTAGAAAAGAAAATAAGTTTAGCAACTCCCATTCTTGCAAACCGGCTTCGGGTTAATTCAGCAAAGGAAAAGAATCAACTTCACATCATTACTGCAAACGGATAAAGAGTAAAACAATGATCCATTCAAAAAAGATAAATCTTACTGGCTTAATGCTATTATGCATGTTAATTTTTTCGGCAAATAATATCCTGAGCCAATTCAACAACTTGTGGATTCCCGATACACTTTCCGGAACAACATTTAATTTGTTTATTAGAGATTCATCTGCTCAGCTTAGACCTGGGAACCTGACAAAAACAGAGGCTGTCAACGGCAGATTTTGGGGACCAACCTTGATTTGGAACAAGGGCGATGTGGTTTATATGAATGTCTATAACTACATGCCGGATACAACCACCTTGCACTGGCACGGCATTCATTTACCGGCTATCATGGATGGCGGACCGCATCAACCAATTCCTCCGGGAACACTCTGGCAGCCTTATTGGAAAATTACGAACAATGCAGCAACATATTGGTATCATCCGCATCTTCACATGATGACTGTGCAGCAAATGACCGAAGGAATCGGCGGATTTATTATTGTGCGGGATGCGCAGGAAGCATCGCTTAAATTGCCAAGGAAGTACGGAGTAGATGATATTCCATTGGCGCTAACCAGCAGAAGTTACGATAAATCGAATGCTTTTGCAGTTTACAATAATGTCGATATTAGTCAGTACGGAGATTATTTGCTGACCAACGGAACACCAAACGCGCAAGTGAGTTTGCCCAAACAATTTGTAAGGTTGAGAATTTTGAATGCCGAAATTGAACGGGGCTACAATATAGGATTCAGTGATAACAGAACTTTTTATATTATTGCCAATGATGGCGGCTTATTAAATACGCCTGTTGCTGTTACACGTGTAAAATTAATGGTAGGTGAACGCATTGAGATTTTGGTAAATTTCGGCGGCGATGCAGTCGGTTCAAGTTTGGATCTCAAAGCATATAATTCAGGACAAGCTTATGGTTTTCCCGGTGGTGAGCCAATTACAAGCGGACTGGATGGGAGTTTGTTGAACAACATTGATTTTCCTCTCCTGCATATTAATATTGTAGCAGCCACCGCAAATCCTGTTACAACAATGCCTGCAACGCTGGCTAATAATACTTATTGGAAAGCAGAAGACGCAACAGTTAACCGTACCATATATGTAACAGGCGGCTTGCCTGGTACGCCATTTAGTTTCGACAATACTCCTTTCAATATGGAAACGATCAACAAGACAGTTAACCTCAACACGATTGAAAAGTGGACGATCGTAAACAACAATGTATTTGGACACACATTTCATATTCATGATGTTCAATTCAAAATTGTATCCCGTAGCTCCGGACCGGTTGGCGATTATGAATCCGGTTGGAAAGATGTTCTCTATCTGCCTATAGGAGAATCCGTTTCTTTCGTTGCAAAGTTTGAAGATTACGCAGATCCAATTCATGCATACATGTACCATTGCCATTTTGCCAACGACGAAGATGAAGGTATGATGGGACAATTTGTTGTGGTCGTTAGTCCTTTAGGAATCAACAACAGAAAGACCGTGCCGGATAAATATTCTCTAGGACAGAATTATCCAAACCCGTTTAACCCTTCTACGGTTATTACTTATCAGTTACCTATTGCAAGCTATGTTACTTTGAAAGTTTACGATGTTTTAGGAAATGAAGTGGCATCACTCGTAAATGAATATCAAAATGCAGGAATTTATAATTCTCAATTCTCAATTCTCCATTCTCAATTAACCTCCGGTGTTTATTTTTACCGTTTGCAGGCAGGTTCATTTACTGAAACAAAGAAACTCATTCTTCTTAAATAAAAAGGAAAATAGTATTTAGTACTTAGACATTAGTCCGCTGCGATAGATTAGCTGCAAGCTATGATTCCGCCATAGCGGACAAGCCACAAGCTTTGAGCTTCAAGATTAAAAAATGATCCTGCAATTAACTCTGCCGTCATGGACCATTCCCTGACGGAATTAATTCAAAACATGATTATCTTACAAATATTTAATTTACCAATGAACTTGCCTGCCTATGGTTTACCAACCTATGGTAGGCAGGGCAGGTTTATAACAAAATATTTTTTATGTGATAATAATTTAGTAGAATTAGAAATAGAAAATAAATTTCATTTATTAACAATTGTTAACGTAAGGATGCTTTCCCTTTTAGTATTTTTATAATATTAATTTAAGCAACAAATGGAAAACAGTTTTTTACAATCTCATGAAACATGCTCTTAATATTTATAACTTGTAATGAGAGATTCAGACGAAATAAAACTTGGAAGTATTCAAGAAACATTGCTGCTGCCGTTATGGGGAAGAGCAATTGAAACAAAAAAGAAAAAACCTCTTTTAATTGATGAAAAAGCTGTTTCAATAATAAACAGCATCCCTTACAATTTTACAACCATTGCAAAAAATATTAATAAGCTCGTTCAATACGGATGGATTGCGCGAAGCATATACTTTGATAAAAAAATAAAATCGTTTATAGAATTATTTCCGGAAGCTGCAATTGTTAATATTGGTTGCGGTCTTGATACTACATTTGACCGTGTAGACAACGGAAAAATCCAATGGATAGACTTAGACCTGCCGGATACAATTGATTTAAGGAAGAAGTATATATCTGAATCTGAAAGAAGACAGTTTATTTCTAAATCAGTTTTTGATACAAGCTGGTATGACAGAATAAAGAACAAAAGAAATGTAATGCTTATGATTGCCGGGGTGCTTTTTTATTTTAATGAAGCAGATGTGAAAGAACTTTTTAACAATTTTCATGCTTTTCTTCCGGGAGTGGAAATTATTTTCGACTATGGTTCTAAATTAGGGATAAATATTTCGAATAAAAGAGTTATTGAAAAAGGAGGAATGGATAAAACTGCACTTATAAAATGGGGGATTAATGATATCTATGAAATAGAAAAATGGAATAGTAATATCAAAGTGGTTGGCAATATGCCGATGTATAAAGAACATAAAAAGAATTATTCAATGATGGATAGAATTGGAATGAACATAGCTGATGCAATGAAGCTAATGTCATTGGCTCATATAAAAATATATTGAAAATAAAAATATGATGGTTTATCAGCTGATAAATTACAATTAGCAGCGTTCTTCTTTAAGCTGGTTCAAATTTATGGAGAATAACAATGCTTCGAGCACTAAAAATAGTTCACCTCTTTGGACTTATAATGTCTCTGGGAAGCATTTTCACTTTCACTCGGCCGTCAGGGACCATTCCCTGACGGAATTAATTCAAACCCGCCGCAGAGGATTTATTTTGTAGTAGAGGCGATGGGCTTATCCCGTTTTGCGGGGGTGCATCGTCTAATTTATGGGTGTATTCGATTTTGTGTAATCAATTCAGCTTCTACTTTTCTTGAGACGACCACGTCTGAGCCGGGCAAGCCGATCCGGTCGTCTTTACAACAAAATATATTTTGCGGAATTAATTCAAACCCGTCGCAGCGGATTTTTATTTGATTGTGTTAATTCTTATTGATAAAAAGATGCATTTGTCTTATGTTGCTATTGTTACAGGGGAAATAAAATGTTTTATGATGGGAAAATAATTTTAACCGCACCTATGCCTGCAAACCAACTCCGGGCTGAAGATGGATATAGCCATCCTGATATAAATTACAATATTATTAAACAGATAAATTAATTTAATATAAAATATTTGTGAGATTAAAATAGTATAAATTATTCAATTGATAATTTTCCAGTTAAAGAATATCTACTCTGAATTTAATAAATAAAATATGAGCATAAAATGAATGAATTATTATTAAGCAGTAATGCAGAAAAATTAGCAGAAAATGCTGAAAGTTTAGACGCATTCAGTGGATTAAAAATTCAACATGTTAAAAAGCAGATCACATTTATACTTTCTCAAATAGGAAGGAATGGAATATTTGATGAATATTCAAAACATGATATAAGCCATATAAATTCTATGCTTGATTCATTGGATTGGATTATCCCATCTAAAACTCAAGAACAATTGACACCTGCTGATTGGTTAATGATTACTTTATCAATTTATTTTCATGATTTAGGTATGCTTGTTACAAAGGATGAATTTAACAATAGGATTAATTCGTCATTCCCTCTGTTTAAAAGAAATATAATTAACGGTAATTATGGATTAGACTATAAAGATAAAATATTAAATATACAAGGAGAAGAAAATCAAGATAGATTTATATACCAAGAATTAGTCCGTAAAACTCATGCTGAAAGAATTAAATATTGGATACTCGATGATCGTAACCCAAATTTTCCTAAAGAATTAAATATTGCCAAGGAGATAAAAAAGCTAATTTCCCCTATAGATGCAATGTTCAAAAGAGATTTAGCATTTATTTGTGAAAGTCATCATTTGTCCGATTTAGAGGACTTTGATAAATACAAACCAAATCAACAATATGGTGTTACTAAGCATGAAAAAGTTAATTTACATTATTGCGCTTTAATCCTTAGAATAGCTGATTTATTACATATAACTTCTGATAGGACGCCTTCAATCGAATATAATTTAATAAATCCATCTGACCCAATAAGTCAAGAAGAATGGGCTAAACAGAGAGCAGTTAGAATTATTAGACCACAGACAAAGAAAAGTAAGGATGGAACATTTGATGATTCAATTCCAAAAGATACTCTCGAAGTGATAGCCTTTTTTGAGGATGAAAAGGGTTTTTTTGGTTTAATATCATATATAGATTATGCCAATAAACAATTGAGAGAAAACTTCAGATTAAATGAACTTGCATGCAAGCAATATGGGAATAATTACGAGTTTCCATGGAAACATATTGATGATTCAAATATTGAGACAAAAGATTTCGAAAGAAAACAATTCGAATTTATTCTTGATCAAACAAGAATTCTTGATTTATTAGTAGGCCATACTTTATATAATGACTCTTCAGTTGTATTAAGAGAATTAACACAAAATGGAATCGATGCAATAAAATTAAAAAAATATGAATTGGAAAAAGAAGGGAACTCGAATAATTATCAACCTGAAATAAAAGTTATATGGGATGATAAAACAAAAGAGTTAACATTTATGGATAATGGTTCTGGCATGACATTAGAAATTATTCAGAACCACTTATTAAAAGTTGGATCGTCAAGATATCAAGATGATAATTTTAAGAAAAAATATCCAGATTTTTCACCTATTAGTCGTTTTGGCATTGGAATACTTACATGTTTTTTAATTGCAGATAATGTCGATATTATTACTAAATCGAGTGATTCAGAAAAGGCAATACTATTAAAAATAAAAAATGTTCATGGGAAGTATTTGCTGAAATATCTAAATATTGATATGGTGCCATTAGAAATTCAAAACCATGGAACAAGTATAAAATTATATGCAAGAGCTGATGTTGATTTGGCAAATATTGAAAATGATTTGAAAAAATGGGCTTTAATTCCAAATTGTTCTTTAACTCTTTTCAAAAATAATGTTAAAATCAATATTGGTTATAACAGTCCGGGAGAAGTATTAAGGGAATATTTAAAAAAAATAGGATATGATAATAATAGTAACATTGATATTAAAGAAGTCCAAAAAGAGGGTATAACACTTGCTTATGCTGTTAAATATATTAATCATCTTAAAGAATGGGATTTTTTGGAATATATTGAAACCGATAAAGAAACAATTCAGCCTATTGGAACCTGCATTGAAGGTATTAGGGTTGATTTTTATACTCCAGGATTTAAAAATTTGAATATTTATGCTTTATCCAATACAACTGGCAAAAATGCACCAAAAACTAATGTAGCCAGATCACATTTCGAGTTGACTCCAGAAAGAGAAAACCTGCTCTTTACTATATATAAATTATATCTTGAACATATATCTGAACAATTAAAAAATTTGCAAACAAATTTTTCAATAACATGGTCAGCGGATGAAGCAAATTGGTTAATAAATAGCTTCTCAAGTGGTCAAAGATATACAGATAAAAAGCCTAAAATAGAAGATCAAAAAGCATTCGACAGAGCATTATCTGAAGTAAAATGTATTTTGATAGAAATAAACGAAAAACGTGAATTAATAAGTATTAACGAATTAAAAAAAATAAAACATTTTTGGAGTATTGATTGTGCTTCATATTTATCTGCTGATTCTCTTATTAAAGAAGTTAAATCTTCTAATACTTCTGCCTTAACTTTATTAAAAACAATTTATGGTATTGAGGATTCCAAAATAAACCATATCGATATTTTATTATGTTTTCAAAAACAAAATAATATTATAGATAAATTAGTAAATGATAGTTTTCAAGTTAATTCTGTAAAGTTGATTCCTGAACAAAGGAGATTAGATTTGAGGTGGACTCTTTCATTAAAAAAAATATGGGAAGAAATCGAATTGTTTGATAATGATTATTATGTGGGACGCACTAGGAAATGTTTTATTCAGAAGGAAGAAATAGAAATTAATAATAATTTAAAAGAAATAGCATTCTATTATTCAGATTCTTTATTCATTTTAAATAATTCAGATTTAAGTAAATACTTGTTAAAATTACTTGAGAAATTAAATCAAAAATCGTATGAAAACCAGATTATACTATCAATGTTAGTTAATTTAGTAAGTCGCTTATTTTATTACCCGGAAATTAATGTAAAAAATATTGAAGAACTCATTAATAGAGAATTAAAAGAAACTCGATACAGAAATCTCGATAAAATAATCTGGGAACGCATTGAGAAAGAAGAATTATTGTTAATTTTTTCAAAGACTAATTTTATTTGCTATGATAATAGAATCTGGTATAATAGGGGTAGTTTTAATTATTATTAAAATATAGTATTTTGTATAGTATAGGATGTTTATAATAAATTGTATGATTTATTAATACTTCAAATGTTTTAGAAACATCGAGAATTGAAGATTATAAAAAAAATACAAGGCAATTTATCCGTTGAAATATGGCGACGAAAAGACAAAGATATTTGTCTTTTCTGGACTGTAGAAAAATGGAATTTTATTGATTGTATATTTCAATTTACTTGGGAATTATATGAAAAACCTGATACTTTGATACAGATAAAAATACATACTTGAATTTGAGTAGGCTGCATCTCATTAAGAAACCTTTCTCTGTTAATGTGTGTCTATCATTTGAAAGTTAGTTTTTGGCGGAGATATAATACACAACGATGTATGACCCATTTGATTGGAGGGTCTCATGAATAGATACATTACATCCACAATATTTTTTGGAGGCAGTCAAGAACCATTTCTTGACTGCATGGTTAACAATTAAATCTGCTTCTATGTCGAGGAATGGTCTCTGTCAAAGTCGGGCAGGCTCGACATCCGGTAAAACGACTTACATTTGGTATTTTATTAAGGAGTAGTTTTGTGAAAAGAAATATCCTTTTTCCCGTGCTTAATTTAATTGCAGCAGGTTGTTTTCTATTTGTTGGTATTTCTAATTATTATAAGGGTATAACTAATACTTCTTATTTATTTATTATAGCAGGTATTTTGTTGATTGTATCAGCAGTGATAGGATTCTTTACAAAAAAAAAGAAAACCAATTCTTGACGGTGCTGTAATAAATCTAAATCTATGTCGAGGAATGGTCTCATCCCTAGGCAGTCAAACTCTACATCTGTTATAAATATTAAGTGTAATATTGATTAAGATTGATATATCGTACGGAATATTGTACATTTCATCGTACAAAAAATAAAAGGTATCAGAATGATAAGAGTAAAATTTGATAAAGATATTCAGCCTCTTTCAGAGTTCAGGTCAAAAATTGCCTTCTATTTTGATAAAGTGAAAAAAACCAAGAGACCATTAATAATTACTCAGAATGGGAAAAGTGCGGCAATATTATTGGAAGTTTCAGAATATGAAGCAATGATAGACAAAATAGAGATTCTTGAGGATATCAAATTAGCCGAATCACAAATTAGCAAAGGTTTGGGAATATCTAATAAAGATGTAAAGAAAAGATTTGTAAAGAAGGCATAAACTTGAAAATATTTTGGACACCATTGGCTTTGGAACGTTTGGAAAATATCTATGAGTATATTTCAAAAGATGATAGTATCGCTGCAAAAAAAAATGGTTGATAAAATTTTCAAGAAATTTGTAGAGACGATCGGTTCGATCGTCTCATAAAAAAGAAGAGAATAAAATAACTCAGCACAAGGTTTTACATGGCCGTAAACAAAGAGTCCTAATTCTATATCGAGGAATGGTCCTCGACATCCGGTAAACAGAAATAGTCATTAAGAAATAAATAAAGAAAGGGTCCCTAGAGACCCTTTGTTATTATTAAAAATTATTCAGCAGCCGAATATGATAGATCGAGTCTTGGTTTTCCGTTAAAATGTTTAAAGCTGCGTACGTAGGAAAGGAATTTCATATAAAAACCCATAAAGTCAGGATCATTCATATATTTTTCCTCGGCTTCTTTATTGTGGGTATAATAATCAACGTCATCTTTAGCTAAGGTTGAAAAAATAACTGTAGATGAGTGATCACCAAAAGATACACTCCATTGGTTATTGGCAACAGGAATTTCAAACTTTTCATTCATCTTTTTATATTCTTTTAATAATTCAAGTGCTTCAGGTTCTTTTCCGGGAAGCAGTTCAAAATAATCCCAATGAATAAAACCGGCTTCTCCCGGTTTCAGATACGGATTTTTGGGTTTGTATGAATCCTTTAATTCGATAACAATTGAATTATTCGCATTAATTGTTCCGGCGAAAGCAGCATACAGCCTGTCATATTCTTTTTTATCTGATGCTGCAATTTTTTCATTAAACATTTTAAAAAATACATCCACGTCATTGTAAGGGCCAAAAGGAAAAACATACTGGTAAGTGAAATCATCTGTCTGAAAACAGGAAAATGAGATATTAAATTTATACTTTTTGAAAAATTCATTCAAAGCTTTTTGAGCTGTTTCGTATTCCATAGCTTTATATGGAAATACTTCATCCTGCATTACAAGCCGTCTTGTAATTTTAGGGTCGGTTTGTGAATGCACGGTTGATATAAGAACTCCAAAAAAGACAACTGATAAAAGGAACAAAAATTTATATTTGTTCAACATAAAATATCCTTTCGGTTAAATGTTTTTAAATTGAAGATGTGAAAGGGTGAAAATAAGTTATGATGTACTATTTGTCAATAAAAAATGTTTTTCATCAGAGCCGTAAGTCCAATATATTTCCATTGCTAATATTAGAATAGCTGAATAAGCTGCGTATCAAATAGTTAGTCCGATGCGGCGGGGATAATTGCAGGCAAGGGCTTAAGCGTAACCCTATTGCCGCAATAACCGTTTCATTACTTATTTTGTGGCAGTGAAGAACTATCCTACGCTCTAACAAGCTACGGAAAGTAAACCATTTCTTGA
This sequence comes from Melioribacter sp., assembly GCA_003155655.1. Classification (GTDB taxonomy): domain Bacteria; phylum Bacteroidota; class Ignavibacteria; order Ignavibacteriales; family Melioribacteraceae; genus Fen-1258. The sequence goes on along the minus strand of PMDS01000047.1, from coordinate 8,170 downwards.
CTGTGCAATAGTAATCTAATTCTATGTCGAGGAATGATCTCCGTCAGAGTCGGACAGGCTCGACATCTCGAAAAAGAAACTGCGGTGATAAATAATTTGTTAAGTGTCCTTTTCTTAACGTAAGAAAAGGACGAAAAGAAGCAGCGCTGAAAAATAATTGCTAAATCTTCACTTCGTTTCGGGAAGAAAAATAAACTCCCCCCGCTTCAGATAATATTATTTTAAATGCGGGGCTCAAACATATTTTTCTTCTTATCCTCAACTCTGTTCAGATTTTTTACGCAATTCTTTTTAGGCGCGGGATTCAGAGGGAAAAGCGAAAGGGGCGAGGCTTGACTGCCTTGAAAAAAAAATCTGTTAATTGTCCTTTTCTTAGCTCCTGCAATCCGTTAGCGAACGGAGACAGACTCAGGGCAAGCTCTTCGGCTATGCTCGACATCCGGTAAAAATAAGCTGCAATAAAAGGCAACTTTTTTAATACGATGAATCAAAACAGATTTTACAAAATTACCATAGTTCCGCTTTTAGCCGATTTGAATATAGCTTCAATAATACGCATATCCCTTAATCCTTCAGAGCCGTCAGCATCAGATTCAGAACCGTCAACAATAGATTTGCAGAAAGTATCCATTTGTACAGCCTGCTGATTAACCGGTTTGATATCCACCGGACCTCTATTTGAAGTGGCTCTAAGTCCGCCGTAACTGTAGGCATTGTTAATTTCGAACCAGCCATTTTCCGCGGTAATATGCAAGCGGTTAAACGGTGCGTTAAAGGAGCAGATACAGCTAGAGGCAATTCCACCGGGAAATTCCATCTGCCAGATCATCGTTTCATCAACTTCTGCAAATTTAACATTATCAGTTTTGTATTCATGCGCCGATACGGAGATTGGCTCTTTTCCAATTGAATATCTTGACCCCTGAATTGAATAAATTCCAACATCCATCAAAGCACCGCCGCCATGAGCTTTTCTTAATCGCCACTGTTTTGGGTCGCCGCTTCTGAAACCAAATTCGGATTGAACAACTTTTAACGCTCCCACGCTGGTATTTTTGAAGTTCATGGCTGTTTTATGAAAAGGATCCGTATGGCATCTGTAACCAACGAATAATCTAACACCGGCGTTTTTACAAGCAGATATCATTTCTGCACATTCCCGGGACGATAAAGCCATTGGTTTTTCGCAAAAAACATGTTTGCCTGCTTTAGCTGCTCTGATTGTAAATTCGCTGTGCATTGAATTGGGAAGTACCACATAAACAACGTCTATTGATTTGTTATTGATTATTTTATCGAAGTTATCGTAGTTGTAAATATTTTCATCAGGAATTTTATATTTGTTTTTCCATGTATCTATTTTTGAAGGTGTGCCGGTAACAATACCGCTTAAATAGCAGCTGGATGTTTCCAATAGCGCCGGCGCTAATTGATATGATGCATAGCTGCCAAGTCCTACAAGCGCAACGCCAAGTTTTTTATTTTTATCTTGAAAAATATTATTAGAAAATCCCGGGATTGAGGAAGCCATAATTAAAGCCGAGCCGGCACCTAAAGTCGAAATAAATCTGCGCCTTGTGTATTTCATAATATTTCTTTCATTATCTGTTAATAACAATTAAAATAAAATAAAGTATATGTATATGCAAAAGCAGAAGAAGTATTTAGTATCTAGTATTTAGTAGTTAGACTATTTGCGGTTAGTTCCAGTATGAGCTTTAATGCAACCATGTAACAGCAATAACCGTCTAATTGCATATTTAATCCTGGAGAATTACTGTGGTAAAAAACAAAATGCTTGTACCTGGAGGTTCTTTCCTTGCGGGCATTTTACTTTGGCTCATTTTTTTCTTTTGGCATGATGCAATCAACGGATCAGGCGAGTGGTCTTTATGGATTAAGATCATTATTTGTGTTCTCATTGCTGGAATTTTTATTTATTCTGCAATCAGCTGCCGCCGTGCTACCGGTGGACGCAAAGGAAACATAGTCCGTACTGTTGTGCTGATAATTTTGTCTGGGCTAACATTTTTTCAAATCGAGATTTATGCATCACTCATATTTGCAATTGCAGCAATAATAGTAGGAGTTATGGCTATTAAAGGTACTGATTTTATAGAATAGCTTCAGGCGGCAAGCTTTGAGCTTCAAGCAGCAAGAATAATAAATGATCCGGCGGGTGGTATATGTTATCAGTTATCTGTTATAAGTAATATGTTAACTAACGGAGACGGACTCAGGGCGAGTTCGTCAAATAAATTTTCCAGCCTTACGCTTCACTTCACGAAATTTTATTAACACAATTATTTTAAAGACGCTCCCGGCAAAAGACGTATAGGCAAGCTCGGCATCAGATATAAAGATTACAAATAATATTTATTGATATTGATATATTGTACGGAATATTGTACATTCCCTCGTACAATAAATAAAAGGTATCAGGATGTTTAGAGTAAAATTTGATAAAGATATTCAGCCTCTTTCAGAGTTCAGGTCAAAAATTGCCTTCTATTTTGATAAGGTAAAAAAAACCAAGAGACCATTGATAATTACTCAGAATGGGAAAAGTTCGGCAATATTATTGGAAGTTTCAGAATATGAAGCAATGATAGACAAAATAGAGGTTCTGGAGGATATCAAATTAGCCGAAGCACAAATTAGTAGGGGTTTGGAAATCTCTCATAAAGATGTAAAGAAAAGATTTGGTAAGAGGTCATAAACTGAAAATATTTTGGACACCATTGGCTTTGGAACGTTTGGAAAATATCTATGAGTATATTTCAAAAGATGATAGTATTTCTGCAAAAAAAAAGGTTGATAAAATTTTTAAGAGAATAGAGAGTTTATCAAAATTCCCCGGAAGGGGCAGAAAAGTTCCCGAAGCAAACAGAGAAGAAATTCGTGAAGTCTTCGAGAATTCATACAGAATAATTTACAGGGTAGAGTCTAAAAAAATATTTATTCTTTCAATACGTAATTTTAAAAAATTGTTACCTGAAAAAGATGTATAATAGTTACTGTTAACTGCGTAAAAAGTATTAGGTATAAGTCCGCCGTTGCAAATTATTCAGGGAACAGCGAAATGTACAATACCGTTAGCCGATATATTAGAATTAGTGGAGGACCTATGAAGAATACCTTTAGTTTATTATTTCTTTTTATTATTCTTATAACAATTGGATGCAATGAAAATGGAGAAAAATTATTAACTCCGGATGTAGAGTCTAATATTGCCATAGATAGTACCAAAACTCTTAACATCAACGATTTTAATTTACTGCTATCACATAGAGGGTTAATTTCAAATGGGATGTGGAATAATGTGTATGTTATTAATCTTGCGGGTCTATGGATTGGAATGGATAATAACAGCGCACCACGCGGTAATATTGTTACAACAGAAGCAATCCCATATAGTAATTATACATCTAAGTGGAGTAACAAGCAGCTTGGAACTTATTCTCTTAAAGCAGGTGTAAAATATTACACGGAAAATTGGCCTGTTAGTTATGGTGCTCCGGTAGATGCTTCCGGATTTCCAAAGATTTACGGTGATGCAATGTGCTGGACATCTCTTCAATCTGATACAACAATGAAAAATCAATCAATCTTTGCCAGTCCGATTAATGGCTTACGCGTTACTGAAGCAGTATTTGGATATCAAAAGGATGATCTGAGGAATGTTATTTTTATAAAATATGGCATTACAAATTTAAGTCCTGTCAACTGGAATAATCTTTATATTGGATTTTACTCTGATACAGATTTAAATGCGGCAGGGTTCAACCGAACTGGATATGACCAGGCGAGATCAATTTCTTACACATATGATACAACAGCTAATTATACAACCGGATTTTCTTTTTTGGAACTGCCAAAAAATGTTGGAATTAAAAGCCACCGGATAATGAGAAAAAATAATTACATAAACCCGGATTATGGAGAATATTCATTTACATCACCTCAACAAATAATTTATGCGCTTAAAGGCTTGTCTAATTTTGGTCAGCCTATGATAAATCCTATAACTGGTTTGGAAACTAATTTTGCATTTACAGGCGACCCGGTAACTCATACAGGATGGTTAGATTCTCCTGTTGATGTAAGAAGTATGATTTCATCTGAATCATTTTCTCTGAATTCTGGAGAAACTACATGGGTCACAATTGTATGGGTTGTAACTCGTGAAACGACTTTAGATAATTCTCTAAAGAGTCTAAAATCACAAATTGACCAAATAAAATTGAATACTTCTTACTGGCAATTTCATTAGAATCATTATTCTTTATTAATGTGCCTGACTTATTAATTAGGATTAATTATTAGAAATTAACTACGAGCTGTGAGATACAAGTTGTAGCTGCGATGCGCTTGTTTCTCTTTGCGGGGGTGCATCGACTAAAATAAATAATTCTGTTGTACATCTCTGTGTTGCGCGATAGTATTATATCTTTTTGGTCGGAAACGACCGTGCACACTGAGCCTATTAGTTTACCCCGCGTTTATTGCGGGGAAGGTTGATCGTCTCATAAAGTAACTTGACAATAATAATTGAGATAATAAACTGCAAGATTAATAAATGATCCGGCAATTGCCGTGCGTATGCCGGTGGATTATTCAAGGGGACATATTAGTTGCAACAACGGTATACACAAGTAAAACTGGAGATTGAATTTAAATGACAATTGAAAATAGAGATGAGTTTATTGTTCGTATTTTATCCGTCAGTGCAAATGATAAACCAAATTTTGGTAAAATGAATGTCTTTCAGATGATTTGTCATTGTGCTGATCAATTCAGAATGATGTTTGGCGAAATTGATGGTTTGAGAAGACAAAATGTTGATCTGGCAATATTAAAAGAAATGGCAATGAGAAATGAAACTATTCCTACTGTTGATGGTTTGGACCAAATTGCCGGAGAGGGAACTAAACCAACTGAATTAGAGAAGGATAAAGAAACATTGATTTTATACCTGAATAGATTTTTTGAAACGGATGAAAAATATAAATTCTCATTTCATCCATATTATGGTGAGCTTAATAAAGTTCAATGGGAAAGATTGGCTGTTTATCATTTGAATCACCATCTCAACCAATTTGGCAGATAATTAATTATTATTGTTTAGTATGTGTGTGGTAGGCGCATCACCGTTTGCAAATAATATTTTATTTTGCGGTAGACTAATTAAATAATACATTTTGATGCACATTATTTTTCAGGAATATATAAATGAATGCTCGCAGATTATTTGGTATAGTAATAATTGTTATTGCTTTTATTTTCCCGGCTTATTGTAGTTATGCGCAGACTGCAGGACCGATTTCAGCTAAGAACGGAATGGTTGTATGTTCGGAAAAGCATGCATCCAACGTTGGACTGCAAATATTGAAGGATGGAGGTAATGCAATTGATGCTGCAATTGCAATGTCATTTGCGTTAGCTGTAACATATCCTGGCGCCGGAAACCTTGGAGGAGGAGGTTTCATAATGTATTATAGTAATGATGGGATGATAACAAGTATAGATTTCCGTGAAAAAGCCCCGGTGGGTTCCAATGCAAATATGTTTCTTGATAAGGATGGTAAAGTAAAAGATAATTCAAACCACGATGGAATATTGTCTGTAGGTGTCCCCGGAACGGTTGCAGGATTAGAACTCGCTCATAAAAAGTACGGCAAATTGCCCTGGGAAAAACTTCTTGCACCTGCAATCGAATTGGCGGAAAACGGTTTTAAAATCAGCGAAAACCTTTCAGGTAATTTCAAGCATTATAGAAACGGATTTTTGAAGTATCCATCTTCTGCTAAAGAGTTTTTGAAAAAAGACAGCTCTTTATACTCATCCGGTGAAATTTGGCGTCAACCCGATCTTGCTCAAACTCTTAAGCGAATACAGAAATACGGCAAAGAAGATTTCTATAATGGAAAAACTGCAGAGTTGCTCAGCAAGTTTATGCACAAGAATGGTGGGTTAATTACATTGGATGATCTTAAGAATTACAATGCTGTTGAAAGAAAACCGGTTCATTGTAATTACAGGGGTTATGATGTCTATTCGATGGGGCTTCCAAGTGGCGGTGGCACAGTACTTACGGAGATGTTAAATATTTTAGAAGGTTATAATCTGAAAGACGTGGGACATAACACCGTCCAATATATTCATATACTTAGTGAGGTTATGCGCCAGGCTTATCTTGACAGGGCAAGGTACTTAGGTGACATAGATTTTAATTCAAATGTTCCATTAGATATGCTTTACTCTAAAGAATACGCTTCAAAGCTGCGCAATATGATTCGAATGGATAAAGCCTCAAATAGTAAGATTGAAGATGCAGAGCAATTACCGGAAGGTTCTCATACAACACATTTGTCAGTAATAGATTCGGAAGGTAACGCGGTTGCACTTACATACACACTTGAAGACTGGTTTGGTTCTGAAATTGTAGTTGATGGAGCGGGCTTCTTATTAAATAATGAGATGGGCGATTTTAATCCTATGCCGGGTAAAACTGATGAAAAGGGAAACATAGGAACAAAACCTAATTTAGTGGCTCCCGGAAAAAGAATGCTATCGAGCATGAGTCCTACAATTGTTCTAAAGGATAATCACCCATTACTTATTATTGGTTCTCCCGGCGGCAGAACAATACCGAATACTGTATTGCAGGTTGTGCTGAATGTAATTAATTTTAAAATGAATATCTTTGAAGCCATTTCAAGCAAGCGCATTCATCACCAATGGATGCCTGACGTAACCAATTTAGAAGCAGGAACGCTTTCAAACGCTTCACTGGAATTGTACAAACAAATGGGGCATAAAGCAGAACAAAGGGATGGTTCAAGACTAGGCGAAGCAATGGGAATAGTTGTGGACAGAAAGAAAAATATTATTTTCGGTACAGCCGATCCCCGCAGTGCCGATGGCCTGGCAATTGGTTATTAAAATTAGCTGCAAGGTTCAAGCGGCAAGATTCAAGCTTAATACGGCATGATTCAAGCTAAAAGTGTCATGATTCAAGCTGAAAACGGCAGGATAATGCTGATGCAAATTGGATAATTTACTATTAAATAATAGGTGATAGACTATCTATCCGCTATATTAGAATAACTTCTTTATATTAAAGCATTTATAGAAAATCGTTAATGAATTTATTCGATAAATTAATAATCTGTAATAAATACCTGGATTATTTCATCAGCACAAACTTTTTAACAGCATTAAAGTTATTAGCAGATAATCTATAAAAGTAAACGCCGCTTGCCAGCTTGCTCCCGTCAAACTTTACGTCATATTTACCTGCAAGTTTCTTTTCATTTACTAAGGTAGCTACTTCTTTACCTAAAACATCGTACACTTTAAGTGTTACCATTCCTTCAGATGGCAATTGAAAACTAATAACAGTTTCCGGATTGAATGGATTTGGGAAATTCTGAGTAAGTGAAAATTTATCAGGAGCAGCAATATTAACTTCAACCTCAGGACTGTATACAAAACTGCCGGTTAAATCAGTTTGTTTAAGTCTGTACTGAATTTTTCCGCTTGGAAGATTAGCATCAGTAAATGAATAGTTTTTTGGTGAATTGCTGTTTCCACTACCTTTAACAAAACCTATTTTTAACCAACTAGCACTAAGTGAAGCCGAAAAGCCATTTTCGTTTTGCATTCTACGTTCTACATCAAAACCGTAGTTATTAACTTCTGTTGCAGTTTTCCAGTTAAGTGTAACTTTATTATCCATTGCATTAGCGCCGAAATTAACTAACTCAACTGGTAAAGCAGATGCGCTTGGAACAACCAAAGTTCTTATCCTAAAATCATTACCATAGCTTGTCCAACCACCTCCAGTATTGTAGGAAGAACGATTATCCGGGCTGCCGTTATCAATTGCAAAGGTGGTAGATGAGCCTGAAGTAAAATATGCAACTATATGATAATTGGTTCCGCTCGTTACATTCACTCCTGCACCAGTCATATCAACGTAATTCCAGCTATATGATTCAAGGTTAGTTTGATCTAAAGCAACAGTTGAACCAAGTTTTGATCCCGGAAGACCGGAATTATCAGACCAAATTTCAAAGTAAAGAGAACCGGTAATTGCATGTAACGCGTACATATGAATAAAAGCGCCTGCAACCTGCCCATTAAAGAGGCTGTGTGAAAATTAATA
>PMDS01000108.1 GCA_003155655.1 Melioribacter sp. | reverse complement strand
TTAATGGCGGTCAACTTGAGTAATTTAATTGAATTTTTAATTGTTCCCAATATAAATATGCTATTTCAGTTTTTGAAAGATTCATCTTATTTCATAAACTAAAAAACTTGTCGTCTGTTCGATGGACTTTCATTTCTCTGCTCCTCTGCTTTAATAGCAGTCAATTCTAATGCGAATCATTTTTTATCAAGCCCTTATTTACCCTAGATGGTAATACAAATAAATATTCAGCTAATGTCAAAGCAAACTCAATACTCCTTTCAGCGTCTTCTTTAACTGGTAAATTAATTTTTTCATCATCGTGTCCTTGTTCATTAGCATCCAATATAATTTCGCGGGTCCATTTTACCATTTCTTCTGTGATTAACTTATCTTCTGTAGCTTTATTTATTCTAGAATAAAGTGTCCCTTCGATATAATTCTTAGTTTTTAACATAGAATCAACAATAAAATTATTGAGATAAGAATTCTAGTCTAACAAAGTAGGAACTCGTATGAATCTCACCCTCTGACCAGATCCCGTTATAATATTTTCTGAATACATCGTAATAACGGAATTACATTCAGCAAAACTTTCCTTTTCCCAGAGATTTTTCATCAAAACTTGGCATAAGAAGTAAGTGAGGAGCTAATACCTCATCAATAAACATATTCATTTCCCACCAAACAACCTTCACCAAATCAACCACTCTCATTAATATCGGAGAACGTTATGACTTGGAACGAATTGTATCCAGTTGTAAATGAGCAGGCTTATTATGCTGTTCTTCGTTATGATCCTCGCAGACAAGACAAAATCCAAGAACTGCTAGCACAATCGTATGAAAAGTATATCCACGATATTTCGGAAGGTCAAGAAATTACCAAACAGAATTATAAATACTTCATCACAAGCCGGGCCAAGCAAGTTGATATAAGATCGGTATGCAAAAAAGGTCTCGGCGGCACTTCTACTCGCGACGTACTTTCATATTATCGTAGAAGACCAAATTCTGCAACAGAAGTAGTTGAATACGATCATTGGATGACTCCTAAAACGTTCAAGAAGAATGCTGTAGAAGATAACCTGGTATTCAAAATGGATTTTAAGGAGTGGAGGGAAAAATTATCATCGGCAGCGAAGCGGATTCTAAATTTGTTGATAGAGGGTTATAACGCTTTTAATATTTCAAAGAAATTGAAGGTATCGTATCCGTCAGTGAAAAAAGTTATCAGTGAACTGAGAGCATCATACATCAATTTCTTCGAATACTCACCTCAGCAATAGTTGAGATTTTTAATGTAATCTTTTCAAGTTGTTGAGGCACGCCATGTCCGGGACAAAAACAAGAGGAGGAAACTTCTCTTGTTTAGATTAAAAATCTATATAGCTATGAATATTTTTTAGAAAAAAAATTTTATTGGCTTAATTACAATCTAGAAATCAAAGGGGTACGTCACTTCCGTTTTGGCTCATTGCCAGGTACAATCCCGACGTTATTGTGTACTATCAGGTGGCTTAGCCTTATGACTTAAGCGTTTGATTTGGTCTTACTTTTGAACAAACAACATTGTTCTGGAAAATACACATGAATATTTTTCAAGAGTTGGATCGAAGAAGCGATCCACACTCAGTTGTTCAAAGAACAATTTTTCTGCTCACCGCTCTGTACGGTGTACCTTGAATATTTATTTAATTTTCTTACTCTATATTGACTCTTTACTTATTAAAAAGGTTATACTGGTAATTCACTATTCTAATCTTGTTCTCCAATCCCGTAGCCATAACTCTTTTTTTAATCGCTCATAAACGTTAAATACAATGGGACATATTGAATAATACTGAACTACTACCCTTAATCTTGTCCAAAAATGTTCTTTATTTAAATGTGGATACGATTCACAATCTTTAGGTCGATTGATATAATTAGTACATTTATTCTCTTCTAAAAAAGGACATGGGACAGAATTGAAATTATATTTATCTTTTTCATCTTCCGAAATAACTAAATAGGCAGATTTAAATGTTCTAATACCCATATTCAGACTTTATGAAAACTTAGCCGCATCTTCTTCATCTAAAAATGGATAAACAACTTTACAGCAGTTTGCGCATTTCGTGCAATCAATTTGTAATGTAACTTCATTATTTATCTCGTGAACAATTTTATCAAGTTCCTCAGCTTCTATATCTAATCCTTTTAAATAAGAACGAAACTTCCAATTCTCATCTTCCTTCTGTTTCCCAATCAATTTTATTTTTTCTAAATCAGTTTCAACTTTCATCTTTGATTACTTATTTGCCAATAAAACGTTCTTGTTTTTAAGCCACCGCCCAACGAAGCAATGCATAATTATTAATTAATTCTATAAATATTACAAATAGTTGCCGATTTAACTTGTAATAGTCCTTGAAGTAATTTTGTTCTCTTTATTCTTCCAATATAACTTTTGTCTTCATTAATTTCTTCTTCTACAAATCCGAACCATACTGCAAATCTTTCTATTAATCTGGTATAATACGATGAAGCTCTAAAAGAATATTTATCTAAATCAGTCTCAGGTTTGGCTAGCAAATTCGGGAATGCTGCAAAATAGAGGTTAGTGAAATAATCTATATCTTTGAATTCAATTCCATGTTTATTAATAAGGTACAACGAATATAAGAATGCTATTTGTCCAATATCTTGATTTGCATATCTGTCGTTAAAAGCCCAACTGAATTGTAGAGTAAAAGTTTTTATAAATTCATAAAATAGTTCTGAGTAATTGTTGTCTTTTAGAAGTTTCTCACATTTCCTTGTCAATAATAGTTTACTCTTTTGCCCTCGAATCAGTCCAGCCATAGTCAAGACTATTCTAACGTTATGAAGAACTGTCCAGTCAGTTTCTGTGCGGATCTTGCTAATCCCATTCTCAATATATTTGTCTGGTAATAGATTTAGATTATAGATGTCTTTGATAACTTTAATAGGAAGATTTCCTTTTGTAGTGAGCTTAATATTTTCTTCTCCGATACGTGATAGGAATCCAATAAGAATGTTAAATATTGGGCATTGGCTAAGAATTGTTTCCAAACTCAGAATGTTTATCTTTATCGGACAATCATCATCAAATGGGGAGTAAATTATTTTGTGCATTTCGAATAGCGAAAATTCATCAAAATCGGGAACAGATATATTATTGATATTATCCATTAAATAAAATTTCTAAATTATATATAAAGTTTTGTGACTAAATATTCGGAATTGTTTATAAGAAAGGACTATTTGAATTTGTTTCCCCATTTCGGGATTCTCTTTGTTGCATTTGCAACTTAAAATTAATAATTGAGTGTGTTAATTATGTTTTTTGCTTTCTTTCTTGGGAAAAATTTCCCAAATAAAAAATTTGGCTATCACAATAGTGAGTTGAGTACCTGGATTACATTTGACGTGGGTGTAAGGTATCTTTTTTATGGCAATGTAAGATTTGAAAATATTTTATCCCCTTTGCTTTTTACTTATTAATGAAGTTAAGCGCCAAAAGTTAATTAGGGATTAGGGATATCAATAATTTTCCACTTATCACCTACTAGAATTAGGAAAACAGGATCTTCATATTTATATGTACCATTTATTCTTTCTACTAATAATTCAACTTCGCCAATACCCCCGTATCCACGAATAGCAACTTCTGCTGAATCGAACACAGTTTTCTTTACGATTTTATAAGGCTGCCATGGATAGGATTCCGTTACATTAAATCGAAATTCTTTGGAGTCCCAACACTTTCAAGTTGCTATACTATCTTTATTCCTGAGTGCTTGTATATAGGAATCATAGGTTCGCTCTGGCGTGGTAAAATCTAATCGAGTTTGTGAATATCCAAAAGGTGTAAATAGAATAAACATTATAACCAGTATATAAGGATCTGATGTTTTCATTATATTTAGCCACCTAACGTTAAGTGTTTTATCCGAACCTGTGTGCGGTAAGCAGGGTTGAGAAAAAAAATATATGAGTCTTCTCACATACTATTTTTTTGCCTATAGACAAAATACTTTTATAAGCGTTTAGCCAAAATATTATTAATTATTCCACTCAGGGATAGCACAAGCAAAATATGATTCTACATATCCACATTGAAAGCAAACATATATCTTTAAAGGCATACCCGAAGCTGGATTAAATTGAATTTGCTGAACCACCTTTTGAACAATCGTTACAGCGTGAAATCCTTATTGTTCTATCATATTTGTGGTTGTATTAGTAACGCATGCTACTTGATTTCCTAGTGTGGGCATTTTTACACCCTCTAATTAACAATTGAAATAACCTTGGATAACAACAATATCATTTTCTTTTTTTACGTCTAAATCTTTGCCATGTAACGAAGCTAAATCAACACCACCAAAACTAACCCCTGTTGTGAAAGAAACCCCAGATCCCATCGTTTCTCCATTTATAAAAACAGGCACTTTCAGAGTGATTGAACCATCTGGATTAATCTGGAAAACTGAATCAAATGATACTTTCATATTAATTTCTTTTTTAATTGATAATGTATTTTTGGCTATCTATTACTAATACTGCACGAAATTATTGCTCTTGTTTAGAGATAGAGAATAGGAATATAACCAGCAAGGATTATCATTTATAAACAGGGGTTCCCCTTGTTGTAGATGCAACTTAAAATAAATAATTGAGTGTGTCAATTATGTTTTTTCGAGATTGTATCTTTCACAAACCCAAGTTTGGGAGGGATGAAATATGTTTAAAAATGAAAACAAGGTTTTATTTAAGTTCAATCAGATGTATTATGGTAAATCTCCGATTTATGAAATGGAAATAACAATTCCCGAAGGTTCAAAAATTAAAATAGAAGTAGATGCTTTTTGTAATATAAAGTATAATGTCCTTACAGATAAAGCAGACCTGAGGAATAAAATTAAAATATTTGAGGTGAATTATTGGTTACCCCTCGCTACGGCTATTGCCTCTACATTTCCACAAATAACTTGGAAGTTGCTAAAATTTGGTAACGTATTAAGCAGCTTCGCTGAATTATTAGATAAGGCAGCGAAAAAAGTGAGCAACAATTCATCAGGAAAAACTAATAATGCAGGTTTCCCAGATAGCATTTCATCATTCAAGGAAGAAGATTCTTCGGGGACATTAATTGTGAATAAACAAACTTTGTCTTTTTCTGAACCAAGTGATAAAATTATATCACATAAATCTGCAAGATATGAAGAATGACTTTTTAAGTCTTTTTGAATTTCATAAATAAGCATAAAGTCCCCTTCGGATTTAATTATATTTATAAATTAAGCATTTAACTTGTTATTTGAAAATTTGAATGACGTAACATAAAGTTACGGATTATCTTGAACGAGTTGATTTAAAGGAAGACAAGACTTAACGTCTCATGTTATAATGGTGGAGCTGGAGGGAGTTTGAACCCTCGATGATAGGATGGAATGCCCGCCGTCTCTAAATTTTCGACCTCCGGTACCGGAGGTCATTATCCTTCATCAATATACCAGTGCTTGATGAAGGAGACTAACATTTATGCTGGTACAACAAATAGGGGCAACATCAGAGAAGCATTTCTACGGTAAATGTAATTTAACATTTTGCATTTATCTTTAGGTGTATACTCATATCTAATTTCAAAATAATCACCGGAATTATATTGATGAATCGCTAACATATGTTCAATAAACTTGTTGAATTTGTATTGTAATAATATTCATAAAAATCTTTAAGATATTTGTTTCGTAAAACTGAAATAAAATATGAAGAAGGTTTAGTCTAATTCAATCGATCAAAGTGTTGAAAAAGGGCCTACATCTTTTGGATAAGATTACCTTTTAATTTAGATAGAATTTATCTATTAATAAGTAACACTTTACCGGTTTACTTAATGTATTGAATTAAATTCGAGTTTATAGCGTAATTCTATTTATGTGTTTGTCTTTTTCATTGTTTAGTAGATACAATCCTCTTTTAAAAAAATCAGTTCTGTCCAATTCTTTCTCTACCCGGATTATTTCTCTCCCTTGTTTATTTAATCTTTGAAGAACTTGATTTTTTCGCAGCTCAATATATATTATGTACGATATTAGAAATACAACACCTAGAGATAAAAGTATTACTGTTATGATTATTTCAGTCATAATAAATTCTCATTTAACTATTCTGATATTGTTAATCATCAAGCATTAATGTTTTTTATATTTTATTCCATCTTCTATTCTTATATCAAGATTTACTCGAAGATTCTCAAGCATTTCATTTTTTTACCTTCTATGTATACTAAATCATTATTTGTTAATTCTGGAAATTTCTTTTCAATTTGTCTTTTTGTCATCCTATTTATCCATCATAGATGGGGTGTAGCGCGAAAACAATTGGAGCGTTTTATTTGAGTTAAATACCATTTTATTAATCCTTTGCATAAGCAATAGAATTATAGTGTTATAAATATGATTATACAATCGACCAAAAGGATGAAAAAGGGATTACACCTATTAAGTGGAAATTTATCGGTTAATTTTTTATCATCCTTTTAGGATCAAGAAATGGCTTGCTTAACAGGGTATCAATTCTAAAAATTACATGATGGCTGACATTTTTGGATAAGGGCACTTACAACTGCTTGACGTTGTTCCGCTGTTGAATCGCGCATATAATGGACAGAAATATAAATATTACTTTTCTTCAGAGCACTAGTCATCCAACAAGAATACTTGGAGTGTGTTTCATCAATGCCGCATTTAGCAAAATTTTCCGTTTCGTCAAAATAAACTACTCGATATGATAAAGGTTTGCAAAACTTGTCTGGTATTAGAATAGCATAAATGCCAGCATAATTAGAAGCTTTCCAACGAACAAGTTGAGCTGGATCTGTAAAATAATATTTGTTATAATTAATTGGCATCTGAATACCGAGCTAGTCTATGAGAATTATTGGAATATTATTCTAAATAATAAAGGGCTCGTTAACAATATAAATCTTCAAAATTAATTATTAAACCTATTGTTGTGTGTATATTAAAAACTCGTTTACCACCATAGAGACAAAAGTGACTATATCAAATACATAAAAAAATAGTTTTTCCCAATAATGCCTCTCTTTATCTCAAGTTATCTAGTGTTTCTCTTATAGATTAATATAAGTTACTATACATTTTAAAATTAGTGATTTAGAATCTAATTTGTTACAATAAATCTGCATTACTTATTATATTTATTTTGCCTTCCGCAATATTCATCGAATTTTAATTCTCTAATAAAATCCTCTGCCAATTCTAGATCATTAACTATTACTTTTTCATTTCGTATCCGAATACCAAAAAAATATTTTGATTTTATTATCAGATATTTATCATCAACTGAATTATATATTTTCACTGAACGATTACCAGCTCGAAAACCTTTGATAAAAGTATATTCTTTTTTTTCTTTCATTATTCCCGTGATTTTAAGTAAAAATCTGTAGCACTATTAGTTTATTCTATTATTATTTCTTTTCATTTATAAAATTCAATTAGATTTTTTGTCTATTTTATTCTGCAATGATTTATTGTTTAGCAGGCAAATTGAGAAAAACGAAATAAATCCAATTAAGCTTATTATTACAGCATCGTTAATACCTATTAATAAAGAAGTTCCTTTATAAAATAAGTCTCCAAGAAATTGAGCTATATTAATAGTTACAAAATAAATTAAAAACCCGCCACAACCTGAGATGAAAGGTTTTAATAGATATTCTGTCAATACTTTGACACCTATGGAAGGTCTTATTTTGGAATGTTCCGTAAAGTTCATATTTTGAATATTATTAAGAATTCTATAATTATATACTCCACATTATTTACCTATTAGATTATGGAGAATAATGTTGTGAATATTTAACAGTGATTTATTTGTAAATCTATATAATATTCATAAGAGAAATGCTGCGAGCCCGCTAAAAACAATTTATTACCATCCCGCCTGCAATAACAATCTGATAATTTTATGAAATAATATAATTATAAAGGAAATATTAAGTCAACATATTGATAAACAATTTAATTGAATTTTTAATTGTTCTCAAAATTAATATGAGGAATATATGCTCTTTCAGTTTTTAAAAGATTCAACTAATCTCATAAACTAAAAAGCTTGTCTCCTGTTTGATAGACTTTCATTTCTCTGCTCCTCTGCTTTTATAGCAGTCAATCCTAATGCGATAGCCAATTGGCCATAAACCTTATGTGTCCTAATCGGTTAATCCATTTCTAATATTTTTGAAGACGAGCCTAAAGCCTTTCCCCCAAAACCAGTCCTTTCCGCTTTTAACTGTCTAACAAAATTGTCTATAATCTGGAAATAATTTAGCATGAATTATATCCTCCTGACGAGCCCGCGATTTGTATATCGCTGATAAATCATTTTTCACATTATCAAGCACTTGCTTACCGGCAGTTTTACCAGCCACACTGGCTGGCAGCTTGGCAAACTGATATTGGATATATGATTCCGGCACTGGAGGCCTTCTTTCCCCTGAAATATTTTCCACAATAAAAATTTAGTTAGATCAAAGCCGGGGCTGGGTTGGGTACCCGGATTATTTTTGACGGGAGTAGCACTCCCTAATTTGTTAGAAAAATTTGAGAAGAGTGAGTAATTGTTTGATGTAGGCTTTCCTATAATATAAATTATAAGCAATCTATCTATTTATCGTAATTTTTGCAGAAGAAGGAGATAAAATATAATTTCTCAAATCCGATATAGAAAAGGGAAATTACTGTAAATATAAGTGAATAAAGAATAATTTAGCATTAGAAAAATCACGGGTAGGTGAAAAAGAAAAAAGAAGGAATATAAACGATGCTAAAAAGATGAAAGCCGATAAAGATAACACGTAGTAACGAAAAATTAAGTAAACTCATAGGATTACCTGAGGGGTATCATCACAAAACAGTAAAGACGTTGAGGTATCAGTTATTAAAGTTAGCCGGAAAGGTAATACTGCACGCAAGATATATTATCATACAGATAGCAGCTCCTCTGAAAAATATAGAACTTTTCCAATCTGCATATTACAGATTACTTTATACTCCCATCTCAGTAATGCAATAGATCTATAATTGCGGGTTTTACTGTTTTTTAAAAACAAGGGATCACTGTTTTTTGTCCAAGGTAAAGTAAGTGAACAATCTATAATCAGATAAATCAAATCACAACAAATTAGACAAAAATTAAATTCATTTTATTCCGAGTATTCAAATAACAGTTTTTTCTCCGGTTTGGGCTTCTATATCAGATTTGAGATTACTACACCAGGCGCCCCCTGAATAGAACATGAAAAAAAATATTACAAAAATTTTATAATTTCAATCCCCTAGCCGATAGTACCGTCAATCTCGATGCAATTTTTGACTCATATACCAGGTGAATTATGGGGCAAACTGCTAGATTATATACGTACAGATGGCCAATGGAAAACAGTTAAGAAACGATTAGGCTTTGTTTTTAAACCAACAGCATTGTTCTGGAAAATGCCGCATTGAAAACGGAGTTTATGTTGAGCGTCTCGTATGTTTAATCCAGTCATTAAATTTTATGTTTAGAACAACTAATTGGCAAAATCATAGGAGAGATATGAGTGGCTAGATATCTCTTCGCTGAGAATATCGTTAACAAGATTTCGCTCCCTATGACTTTCCGCTTCATTGAATCTGAACAGTACTTTGAGATACATGTTTCTGCCCGTATGTCTTCAAATAGTTCCGGACAAAAGTTGTGTTTTTTTAAGAGATATTTTTGATACTTCCAGATTGTTAATTGGTTGTTGATTAAGTAATAAGTTTTGTTGTTTTCTTAGTTCCAAAGTTCTCTTTTTTGTTTCCTGTCTTTTTGATTCGATCTTTTTGTTCTTTTACAATTGTTCTGGCTTTGTTCAAATATTCTATAGCTTTATTAAGATCAAGAAAATCCATCAAATGACGCGCAATAGCAAAATATGAAAATCCAAGTTGATTACAAGCATGCATATTGCTGTAATAAGTATCTCCGTACCAATCACTGCACCACTCCCACACATTCCCGCTCATGTCATAAATACCCAATTCATTCGGTTGTTTTGTGCCCACTGAATGTGTAGTATTTCCAGAATTAGAATAATACCAATCCACATCCACAATAGTGTTACTACCGTTGTATATATAACCCTTACTTTGTTTTCCTCTTCTTGCAGCGTATTCCCATTCTGCTTCTGTGGGTAGGCGTTTACCTACTTTATCGGCATAAGCAACTGCATCATTCCAGCTTACATTTTCTACCGGTGCATCCGGGTTTTTAAAAGATGATGGAGTTGTGCCCATTTTGTGACCGAGACGTTTCCACTTAAACAGACTACACCGTCCTTGCAGACTACACAGAAACTATGCTAGTTTAAGTCCTGTCTGAAGAATTTCTTTAACGAAGGGGTCATCCTCTGTAAAATCTTCTGTTTTATATGGGTGTACTTCGAGATCAAATGAAGATTTAATTACATATTTTCCTAATTTCTCTCGATCCCAGAAGCGTCTTCCTTCAAATTTATCGGAAACTATAGCTATATCAATATCACTATTATCATGGGCCGTACCCTTTGCATATGATCCAAACAAGTAAACGCCCTTAACTGGAAATTCAACTGAAACCAATGCAATGAATCTACTAACAATATTATTTATATCTTCTCTTTGATACATTTGTATATCCCTTTGACCTTCTTTATGTTCTCCTCTGCGAATTCTTTTGTACAGCCTTTATAAAACTCCATCTTATAATCGGGGTATCTTGTTTCAAGATTAAAATTTGTTACACGATTCAAAATTAATATATCTTCCTCAGTAATATTCAATTTAGCTTCTTCAGATAGTTTGAGCAGATTATGAGTTCTAGTTGGAATATTGCTCTCATTATTTTTAACCCAAAGTGCCTTAAGAATCTTTTCGAGAGCCATATGGCCAATATATAGAGACCAATCATACCTCCCGGCAATGAAAACACTTTCCATTGATGTTAAATCAGCTTCAGCTGTCTCGACCCAATACTTTATAAAATCTTGCTTTTCCATTACATTAAATATAATAATCTAGGAAGTCAAAAACAGTTTTCATAAAATACTATTCATTAGTTCGAAGACAAATGTTTGTTTTGACTTTCAAGTAGCATTAACGATCTCAAATTAGTATACAAATTTCAGCTTAGTATGGAAATTTGAGTAGTAATACCTCGCGTTTCCATATCTGAAGAACAGATTTATTATGAGGGCATTTTTCCGCTTAACTCTTTGTACCAGTCACGCTTTTCTTTTTCTCTTTGTTCACACAGTTTCATTAATTCATTTTCGATTTTATGAAAAAGGCCTGCCAGCCAGCGAACAGCCATTTTGTCCGGCCCCCAGACTTCCATTGATTCATTTACATATTGAATTGCTTCTGTTTCATCGCCGATGCCCATATAATCTGGAAGAACCTTTGGCATTTTCTTTATGCCGAACATAAACTGGGGTACATATGGATTATAATTGAACGCTTCCTTGAGTTTTTCATCAGCGCTAAATTTTTTGCTTGGTTTATTGAAGAAAAGAAAAGCCTCCGAGTATAACCAATGTGCAGTATTATCTCCTTCGAATTCTTTCAGCAATTCCTCCGCTTCTTTTAACCTTTTCAAAACCAATAATTTGTTTATTAATATATATCGCATTCCCATATTATCGTTTTTGTTCAGGATCAGCATCTCTTTCATCACTTCTACGGATTCAGTCTTTTGATTCAACATCCAATAACAGTCGGCAAGGCCTGCCATTGCTCTCATAAAAGGACGCGTTTCTGTATATTCCCAAAAATCTCCTTTCATCCCTTCAAATTTTTTAACTCCAATTTCTCTTTTCCCAGCAGAGATAGCTTCACGATATAATTCTTTAGCCTCTTCCAATGAATCTGATTCCTCAGCGAGCAGATTGTAGGCGTCGGCGCAATCTTTAGATATAGCGATAGCCTTTTTAGCAAGTTTTATTCTTTTGGCTTTGCTCCTCTCTTCATACGCGTCGTACATAATTTCCTGAGCTTCTTCCGAGGTACTTTTTTTTTCTCCTTGGAACAGAATGTCCAGATCATCCGTTTTTCCGACCAGGCCCTGCATATAGGCATTGGCTTCCTCAATCGATTGGAATTTCTGTTGATTAAACACCTTGCTTAATTTAGAGAGTGTCCGCTCCGAATCAAGAAACTGGCTCATCCCCGACTTTTTCCCTGAATTCTTCTTCGCCATTTTTAACCCTTTACTTAAAGTATTCTATCAAGAAAATTACACTTCTTCAGATATTTTAACAATGCGGTAATTCTTGTTCTTTCATTGCTTGTCACCGGGTAGACAAGCAATTCAGTTATCTTTACTAAAAATTTCTGCATTATAATGATGATTCTTAGCAAAATCATTATTTTCGTTTTTCTTAAATTGACATGTTAAAACTCATCATGCTTAGAAATTCCTTCTGTTTTATTCCCAATCTCTTTAAATCCAGAACTCAATTGCAACTTGAAAACGTCTCCCTAAGGAAGCAACTGGAAATACATAACAGAATCACGAAGAATATCTATTGGACATGGAAAAGTAAAAGAAAAAGGAAAACCTAGAATTGAGACTGAGATCATCCAATAAATTAAACAAATGGCAGAAGATAATCCTCAGTGGGGAATTCCAAGGATTCATGGCGAAATTCTAAAACTCGGATTCGATATTTCAGAATCAACTGTCATGAGATATATACCGAAAAAAAATGGGAAGACATCCGGTCAACGCTGGAAGACCTTTCTGAAGAATCATGCCACTGAAATTGTTTTAATAGATTTTCTAACCGTGCCAACTTATAACTTTAAGCTATTGTATGTCCTCATTTTTCTCTCACATGAGAGAAGAAAGATTATTCATTTCAATGTGACAGCTCATCCAACTTCTGATTGGTCTACGCAACAACTAAGAAACGCGCTACATGATTCTGAAATACCAAAGTTCCTAATTCGCGATCGTGATACTAAATTCGGCGACTTATTTGTACAGAGTGTCTCAGACTTTGGAATTCGTGAAATCGTAACGGCATTTAGATCACCTTGGCAGAATGGATATGTTGAAAGAGTAATTGGAAATATTAGAAGAGAATTCCTTGATCATGTAATTATCATAAACGAAAATCATCTTCGAAAACTTCTGAAAGAATATTTTCATTATTACAACAATCAACGGACACATTTGGGGTTAAATAAAGATTCACCGGACTCAAGAGAAGTTCATATAATTGGAAAAATTGAGAAAGTTTCTGTTGCCAGCGGGTTGCACAACTTCTATTTCCGAAAATCAGCCTAAGTCTTTCCTCAATTGGTTTTTACAGATTAAGTCTTATTCGGCTAACCAAAGGTTATATTCTTTTTGACAATTAATGCAACCAGGCAAGAATTTTTTGACCAATTTCTTCTATTACTTCTCTGAATTTTTCGCTTTTTCCACTGCCTGAAACAATTATTCTCTGAACATTCAGCTAAAATTTGAGGCGGATATAATTTTGAATATAGACAATTCTCTTCCTCGGAGAAAATGCCGAAAAATTAGCTTAAAAACGCAATTTTTCAAAATGTAGTGACTATTTTGTGACCGAGATTTTATTTTTCTTATCTTATATACTTCCTGCACAGTAACAAAATTTTAACTAGTCATCTCTATAACTTTTCATTTATACTCTGCTATTAAGGAGGAAGCTGGGATCTTCAATTTATGATGAAGAGTACGAATCATTGAGATACTGAGTTTTCTTTTTCTATTTAGCACTTCTGAGGCTCTACTTTTTGATCCAAGAATCGATACTAGTGCAGACGGTTCAAGATTGAGTTGTTCCAATCTAAATTTGATTGCTTCTACCGGATCTGGCATTTCAATTGGAAAATTCTTGCTTTCGTAGTTCTCAACGAAGATTGAGAGAACATCAAGCTCATTGTAATCTTCAGAATTTACTTTGATCTCTTTCTGCATTAGTTCATAAATTCTTTCGATTGCAGCTTTATATTCTTTTTTGGTTCTAATCGGTTTTAACATATTTGATCTCCTTTACATTAATTTTATCATACTTTTTATGTGCTCCGATCCAAACAATAAAAACAATTCCGATTCTAAATTCAATATCAGCTATCAGTCTATAACTATTCCCTTTAATATTGAACACAATCCTTTTATTTGTAATAACTGATGCGTTCCTAAATTGCTTTTTTAGCTCGTTAGGTGACTTCCAATTAGCATTCGAGACTTCATCATACCATGATTTCAGCGGTTGCTCTAATTCTGGATAATATTTCCAGTAATTGATTAAAGTATTTCGTGCAATTATTCTCATAAACTCACTTTCAAATATAACGAATGTTCCCATAATGGGAAAGTAATATTATTATTTAAATTATTCTGTTTATACAAAGCGTTTCAGACTTTGGAATTCGTGAAGTGATAACTGCATACAGATCACCTTGGCAAAATGGATATGTTGAAAGAGTAATTGGAAGTATTAGAAGAGAATTCCTTGATCATGTAATTGTCATAAACGAAAATCATCTTCGAAAACTTCTGAAAGAATATTTTCATTATTACAACAATCAACGGACGCATTTAGGGTTGAATAAAGATTCACCGGACTCAAGAGAAGTTCATATAATTGGAAAAATTGAGAAAGTTTCTGTTGCCAACGGGTTGCACAACTTCTATTTCAGAAAGGTAGCATAATTATTTTTCTGAGCCTCTCTCATTCGCAAGTCTTTATTGACAGACGTTTATCCATATCTATTTTTAGTAAAAACAATTACGAAACGGTTACTTTGATTTAATATTCAGCTATTACCCTCAAAATTTTTATCCTAATAGATAGAAATCAATATAATTTTCAAATTAATCCTCCGATCTTAGTTTTGGATTGAATAAAGAATAGGCACACTGTCAAATGGTAAAAAGCCATATATTGGTTTTGTTGGTTCCGCTCTTTACAAACAGAACCAACAAACAACCCCAACTTACTTTAATGTTGCAACGATGTCTTTATCCCTTCAAGAATTCCAAAAGTGTATCTATCTTTATTATCATTTGTCACCCTTTTTTTCAATTCCTCTTTCATTGCTCTGAGTTTTATTCTATCTATGCCGATCGAGTTAAGTTGATAAATATTACTTTCTTTCTTCATGTCTAAGACCTCATGCAAATATTATTGATTTATAAAATGAAACTGGCATGTTACCAGAAATAACTCCTTTATATATCGGCAAGGACTTATCTGTAACAACGCGTGTCCAATGAAACTTTCTTTGAGCGATATACTGGATCACCATATCTGTCACCCAAACACCAAGCATCTTCGTGACGATATCACTTGTCTTGCGATGCCCATTGTCTTTCCAGATTTCATACAGTTTTTCTTTTCCAATTTCATTTAAGACTCTATAGGTCATGCTGTAGCTGGTGTTTCTCGGTTTCCTAGTTTTTGGGTAATTGTGCTTCTTGTGTTGTTTATGTTTTTTAGGTTGCATAACCAATCTCCATTTAATATTAATAACTACATAGGTAAATGTTTGTTGTCGGTTGGCATGTTGGGAGGAAAGCTGGGGTCGGTTGTGTTGGTTATACACAGACCCCTCCGACATCCGACCGTCCCATACAGATGTGGGTTTTTGTGTAAACATTTCCCACGGTGGGGTGTGTTGGTTGTGCTGGCTATATATAGCCGTCGCCGACCGGATAACCAACCAAACCCGCCCCCAGTATCTGTTCATGTTCCGGTATACATGGCTTGTGGACCAACAAACTCCCTGGTTTTATATTTTGATAAACAACCTAACCAACCGAAGCCCCATCAGTGAAAAACTTTTTCACTCAAGTGAGAAATCATTTTTAAGTTTTCACTGCCATTTTCTACGAATACAGCCTGAATTCTAACAAAATAGCCCAAAAGTGAGAAAGTGAAAAAGTGAAAAACCGGTTTCTCATTTCTGCCTTAACTCAACAAACTATTTACTGTTAGAACTTCGTTCTAAGTATTTCAGTTGTCTGTAATCGGCGAATGTCTTCAAATATTTTGTGAAGGTGTTCTTCTTCACCGGGCATTTGCCAAATATGTCGTTTTCATAACCAAGATAGGTTGCGAACTTATTATATAGATCATCTTTTTCGTATTCATGAGAAACAACAAAACTATATTTCATGAATGCTAAAAATTCCGATGATGTCTCAAGCAATAGTTTCTTCTCATCAACATTAACTTTTTTGTAATCAATTAATCCTTCATCAAGATATAATTGTAAGCACTCAACCATGAAGTTATCAAACCTATTCCATTCTTCTTCATCCCAACCGTCAAAGAATAAGTGACCAAATTCATCGATGGGTTTTCTTTTTGCATTGTAGTAATCCGAGAACTCGATCTCGAACATTCTGTCGCTGAAACTATCACCTGTCCCTCGTATCGAGTAATTTGTACTTACCATTATCTTTGGTGATTTCTCAAACGGTAAAGGGAAAGGACGTTTGTTTTTGTATTCAACTGTCATATCGTCGGTTAAAACAGAAAACAACTTTTCGAAATCAAATTTCTGATTCACATCATTAAATTCAACGATCTCTGTTGTCGGATTAACCTGCTGAAATGTAAATCGATCCCCAAATGCAAAATTCTTACCGTCTATTCGTGCCGAGTCGCGTAGATAGCTAATCGCTTTCCCAACCAAACTCTTACCTGTTCTTCCGACTGGAACCTCGCTTACTCTTTCATCCACTAAAGATAATTCCTATTACTACGGCTCTACATCTGATCTTGATAATAGATTAATGGAACATAATCTCGGAAAAGTTAGATATACTAAAGGTCACCGCCCTAGGAAAAATTAACTCTTCAATCGCGTGTTCAAATAGTTAAACATGCTCATTTTCCGGCTTCGTACAACACTAATTGTGATATGGTTTATCTCAGTGCTGAATAGTAAATCTTCTCCACTTTCAAAAAGTATTAATTCTATTTTCATCCCTTTGCTCGATTGACCCATTCAAAATTCCATTATATTTTAATATTATAATTAGTGAACATCAATAGGAGTTTGCTAAAATAAATTAGAGTATCAGTTATACAATTGAATTAATACTTAAACGCAAGGATTAGCTATGCCGCTTATAAAAGGTTATTCAAAAAAGACAATAAGCAAAAACATTGGGACAGAAATGAAGGCCGGTAAACCCCAGAAGCAAGCTGTTGCTATAGCTTTAAACATTGCCCGGAAAGCGAAGAAAATGAAATAGCATAATTTGGCAGTCGATATTCAAGAATTCATTCCATTATAAAATGGACTAATAATTTTGAAACTGCTTAGGGTTAACTACCATTTTTTTTTCAAACGGAAAATTTTCCACTCGCGTAAACTCTCATTCTTCTCCCTTAATCTGCGAATTTACTCAATTTCATTAACCAATGGACTTGCCTACCTCTGGAAGGTTTATCCATTGGAATTAACTAAGTGAAAATATTACTAACGGTTTTAACCGTTTTCCTTTTTCTTAGCTATTGAGTTTACCATTCTCTGGTGGGTTTGCCCGCTCCTTTTGCGTGGGTTCTGGAGTTTACCCTGCAATGTAGGTTGTCTCAAAAATCCTATTTGAACAAACTTAACTTCTTTGTTGTTATTAATTGTATCCAGTTTAGGCACCTTAATAATTATTTAATTTATCCTAAAAGCATAGCATATGAAATCAGTTATTAAACAAAAATCAGTAGACCCCGGTCTCGGAGAAAAATTTCTTGATAAAGCTTCCAAATCGATAAACCCGGACGGCTCATTTAATATTATCAAAAAAGGCGTCACGCTACACTATAAAGATTTATACCAATATTTAATAAATATTTCCTGGACTAAATTTTTCTTATTAACCTTTACAGGATATATAATAGCAAATATTCTATTTGCCGTCGTATATTATTTCATCGGAGATAATAATCTTCAAAGTACAACTGATAGTTCATTCAGTAAAACTTTTTTTGACGGATTGTTTTTCAGCGTTCAGACCTTGACAACCGTTGGTTATGGCGGAATTGTTCCCCGCGGGATTATTACAAATACAGTTGCCGGTATTGAAGCTATGACCGGGCTTCTTGGCTTTGCTGTGACAACCGGTCTGCTTTACGGACGGTTTTCAAAACCGTCAGCTAGAATTTTATACAGTAAAAATATTTTAGTATCTCCTTACGAAAATAAAAATGCGCTTGTATTCCGGATTGCTAATCTAAGAAATACTAATTTGCTGGAGATTGAGGCAAAGGTTCTGTTTTCATATATTGATTATCATACAAAGGATCATGTAAAAAAGTATCAGGAACTGAAACTTGAACGGAATTCAGTCTATTTTTTCCCATTGAACTGGACAGTAGTGCATCCTATCGACGATGGTAGTCCATTGATCGGTAAAACAGCAGTTGAATTGAAGAAAATTCATGCTGAATTTTTAATTCTAGTTAAAGGTTTTGATGATACTTTTAGTCAGGTTGTTCATTCCAGGTATTCTTACAGTCATGACGATATAATCTGGGGCGGTAAATTCTCAAAACCTTACTCGACTAATGAATCCGGCAAGGTTGTTTTTGATCTCAAAGACTTACATAAGTTTGAGAGTGTAGATCAAAATTAATTTTTATACTACTCACTTTTTATATAAATTCTAATTTAGAATCTAAGATTGATGCTTTACCGTTTCTTCAAAAAATGATTTGGCTTAATGAAGTTATTTTAATAATATATAGATAATAGAATTACTTTTAAAAAAAAGGAACAGTTGCGAACTTATTAATGTAAAATAGACAATGACGAAAAAAATTCTTGAAGTAAAAAATTTAACAAAGAAATTCGGAAATTTTACCGCTGTTAATTCAATATCATTCAATGTTGATAAAAGTGAAATCTTCGGTGTTGTTGGACCAAACGGTGCCGGCAAAACAACAACAATAAAAATGTTGACAACCCTGTTACCTCCCACTTCAGGAGAAGCATCAATTGGCAATTACGATATTGTACGCGATGCTTCAACCGTTCGTAGAATAATCGGTTATGTTCCTCAACTTCTTTCGGCAGATGGAAATCTGACAGGTTATGAAAATTTACTAATGTTCGCAAAGCTGTACGACATACCTTCGAAAGAAAGAGAGAAAAGAATTTGGGATTCGCTTCACCTTATGGGGCTTTCAGATTCTGCCGGCAATATGGTTAAAAGTTATTCCGGCGGAATGATACGGCGGCTTGAAATTGCACAGTCGGTTCTTCACAGACCCCTGGTGCTGTTTTTGGATGAGCCTACCGTTGGTTTGGATCCGATTGCCCGTGATGCTGTTTGGAAGCATGTTGAAACTTTAGCTGCAAACGGAACCACCGTTTTAATGACTACTCATTACATGGAAGAAGCAGATACAATGTGCAGCAGAATTGCAATTATGCACAAGGGAAATATTGCTGCTATCGGTTCACCGAAAGAATTAAAATTATCTATAGGAAATCAAGACGCTTCTCTGGATAAAGTTTTTGAACATTATGCAGGTGATAAACTTGAAGAAAATGAATCCGGTAGAAATTTTGCAGAAGTATCAAGGACAAGACGAAATGCTAAACGACTCGGTTGATATTATTAAATTAGCAAGAATTAATCCGGTTATTGCGGTTTTAAATTTTATTAAAAAAACATTTGTGATTGCAGAGCTTGAAGTCAGAAAGCTCAAACACGATCCTACAGAACTATTAACCCGGGCTGCTCAACCTGCTTTATGGATGCTTGTCTTCGGAGAGGTGTTTACTAAAGTACGTGCTATTCCAACAGGAAGCTTAAGCTATCTTGATTTCATGGCGCCCGGTATCCTTGCACAGAGCGTTCTTTTTGTAGCGATCTTTTACGGTATTTCAATTATATGGGAACGTGACCTCGGAATAGTTCATAAATTTCTTGTGAGTCCTACACCAAGAGCAGCGCTTGTTCTTGGAAAAGCTCTTTCAGCAGGTGTAAGGGCTATTTCGCAGGCAATAATAATTTACCTTCTTTCAATGCTGCTTGGTGTACAGTTATCCTGGAATCCGCTCTCGTTGATCGGAATTATTTTTATTGTTATTATAAGTGCCGCACTCTTTTCAACTTTTTCTCTCATTATAGCTTGCATTGTTAAAACAAGGGAACGGTTTATGGGAATCGGGCAGGTTATTACAATGCCGCTTTTCTTTGCCAGTAATGCAATCTATCCAATATCAATTATGCCACATTGGCTTAAAGTCCTGGCACATATTAACCCTTTAACTTACCAGGTTGATGCCTTACGGACATTTATGATAATCGGTGGTCAAAGCCAGTACGGCTTAACCTTCGATTTTGCCGCGCTTATTATTGCAATGATTATTCTTTCATTAATAGCGGCTAAACTTTATCCTTCTGTCGTAAGATGATAGCATCTTGCAAGTAATTCTCTTTTGTTCAAGAATTTCATAATAAAAATTTCTTTAAGTTTATTAAAGCTCTACATTCCATTAATGCAATTTTAATTTTGCAAAACAATACTTTTAATTTACCTGGTCTCTATCGTACCATCTATATAATGGGCAAATCTGCCCGCAGTTATTTCGTTTACAGGATCAATGCGGTCCCAGGGCCAGCATCCAAATTGATTCATTTGATATTCAACAAATGCGTCTTTTATTTCCTCTTCAGTATTCATTACAAAAGGACCGTACTGTATTACCGGTTCGAAAATGGGTTCCCCTTCCAGTAGTAACATATAACTCTCTTTATTCCCATTGTTAATAGTTATCTCTTCGTTACCGTCCAACTTTACACGGTTTGAGGAAGAAATCTTTTTACTTTCTATTTGAATCTCTCCGCTTCCCTCATAAAAATACAAATTCCTTGTTAATGTAATTGAAACAGCCGGAAGATTAAAAGCAGCTTCGGGTTCCATATGTATGAGGAAGATACCAAGATGATTTTTTTTGTCATTAGCCCATGAAGCAGGACATGGAGGCAAACTTTCTTTTCCCTGAATACTTCCCGAAATTATTCTAACAGTAGTTTTACTGTTTTTTGGACCAGCAATTTTTACTTCCGGAATATCTTCTGCCCAAAGCATCTTATAAGCTGGCTCGGTAAATTTATCTTTGGCGGGTAAATTCAGCCATATCTGGAAAAGTTCAGTAGGGTTGCCTTTACCCTGATTGATAAGTGGAAACATTTCTGCATGTTGGCATCCGCTGCCTGTTGTTAGCCACTGTACATCACCATTTCCATAACGTCCCTTTGAACCCTTAGAATCAAAATGATCAACAAATCCTTTTTGGACTATCGTTACTGTTTCAAATCCTCTATGGGGATGTGAAGGAAATCCGGGTACAGTTTCACCATGATACATACTAAAGCCGTCTTTTCCGGAAAAATCACTTCCGATATCTCTTCCTGCTAACGAAACATCAACCCCTTGATTTTTATTTCCATTGGGGAAAGCATCTTTATGATGAGCACAAAAAATAAATGGGTTTTCCATTTCCCACTGGAAACCGGTCTTTTGTATTTTAATTATTTGCTTGTCAGTCATATTTTTATCTGCATTTATTTGTAAATAATTATTTATTTCTTTTAGTATTTTCACAAACATTCATTTATTGTAAGAAGTTTGCCAAGATGAATAATTTGGTATTTTCCTTTAAAGCAATAAAGAGAATTATGAATTTTACCATCCGAAGCATACATATTACACCAAGACTTAGTCTATTAAACAATGAGCATAGGATGGTCTACAATTCGAACTTTTTGAAAAGATAATATTTTGGGAAATCGATGCAGAATGTAAAGAACGCCGATAATCCTAATACGCTTATCACAATGACTAAGCTTAGTGATGGTACAAGAATACCCAACACACTTATAAACGCAATTCCGGTTATTGCTGATGTAGTTGATATCAGTAAACCTTTTCCGGGAAACGATGACCAGAAATGTCTTCTTTCCCTAACTACCAAAACTCTAAATTGACTATTGAATATGAAGCTAAGCATTACAAGAGTTGTCAATTCCTTCCATTGCAAATGAAAATAGTTAATGCCTATCAGAATTATGATAATATCTCCAAGGACATAGAATAATGCCGGTATAAGCGATGCTAAAATAATATTCCCGATGTTCCATTTATTCGGGTTGCTTGTGCTCTTAACATTGTCGGTTGCAAGTGTCATAATTACAAAATCATTTGCAAGAACCAGTAGAGTCATCCCAAGAAGCGTAAGTAAAATATTATGCAGCCAGAAAAAAACAATAGCAAGAAAAACTACAAATTCTATAACCTTAGTAACTTTATTAAGAACCCAGGTCAGCATCCGCTGATATGTCTGCCTGCTTATGTTTACCGCATCGATTATTACACCAATGCCTGCTTCGGTTAATACGACACTGGCGGCGGCTTTAGCAACATCTGTTGAATTATTTACAGCTATTCCCATCTCAGCTTGCTTAAGTGCAGGCGCATCATTTACTCCGTCTCCGGTCATTCCTACAACGTGTCCGCCGGATTGAAGCAGATTTACAATTTTATATTTGTCTTCCGGAAATATTTCAGCAAAACCATCGCATTCACTAACAATCTTTAACTGTTTATCCGGGCTTAAATCTTTAATATCCTCCATACGGATAATATTTTTACCAATACCAACCTGGTCAGAAATTTCCTTTGCTATGTCAATGCTGTCCCCTGTAAGCATCATTGGCTTTATACCCAATTCCCTGGCCTGGTCTATCATACTTTTTGAATCCGGTCTCGGTGGATCAGTAAGGGAAAGCAAACCTACAAATTTCAGATTAGTTAAATCCTCACCATCCGATCTGGCAACAGCAATCGTTCTAAAACCTTTCCTGGAAAAACCATCAATAGTTTTGTTTACTTCATCTAAAGTTTTTTTATCTATACCGTGACACAGTGAAATGATTATCTGTGCAGCGCCTTTAACAGCTTTGAATCGTTTACCGTTGAATTCAATAGTTGCCTCTGTTCTTTTTACAGATGGATCAAACGGAGTATAGGATACCTGTTTGTAATCAGTAAAACTTACTCCGGATTTTTTTACAAATTCAATAATTGCGAGATCAATTAAATCCATTCCTTCGGATTGTGATGTCAGTGCTGCTATCATTAACACATCTTCATTCTTGTTTCCTGAAAACGGTATGCTCTCTACAACCGATAGCTTGTTTTGGGTAATTGTACCGGTCTTATCAAAGCAAATAATATCAATTGAGGCGGCATCTTCAACTGAATCGAGTTTAGTTACTAACGCGCCTTTTTTTGCCAGTTCGGTTGCTCCAACAGATTGCACAATGGTTAAGACAGCGGGAAGAGCCGCGGGAATAGCTCCCAAAAGAACTACAATTACAAATGTCAAAATTATTATTACGTCTAGATGCATCAGTAATCCGGATACTGAAACTATAGCAGATGCGGCAATTCCGAGGTAGATCATATACTTTACAATTACCATCATCATTGCTTCCTGATGTGACTTTGGTTTCGCTTTTTTTACCAGTTCTGCCGTTTTACCAAAAAAGGTATTTGTACCTGTGTTAACAACTACACATGTTGATTCACCACGTTGTACAATGGAGCCGGAGTAGACAATATCTGATGGATGTGTTTCAACCGGCAGTGATTCTCCTGTAAGGGTTGATTGATCAACTGAAAGTTCGCCGGATATGATCTTGGCATCAGCAGGTACAATATCGCCTAGTTTTACAGAGATAATGTCTCCATTCACAATGTCTTTTGCATCTTCCTCCAGCCATTTTTTATTCCGTAATACTTTTGAATTTATTGCAAGTTTTTTCTTTAACAGGTCCATTACTTTTTGTGAATTGCTTGAGTGTATATGCCCTATTACGGCATTTGCTGTTAATAAAGAAAAAATAATTATTCCTTCAACGTAATGATTTAACGCAAAGGAAAGTACCATTGCAAGCTCCAGCAGCCATGGCATTGGACCCCAGTAACGCAGAATAAATTCAAGAAGAGAGTTTTGTTTCTTTTCTACTATTTCATTCTTTCCAAATTTTTCAAGACGATTTTTTGCTTCAGAATCAGAAAGTCCGTCTGCTGTTGTGTCAAAGGATTTATACGTCTCTTCCAAAGAGATTTTTTTATATTCAGATGTATTCTTAATTGTTGAGTCCACAAAAAAACTTTCTTTTAATGACTAATACGATGCTGATATAATAGCTCCTGTCAGTCTATTCCGGTCACTTTGCAAGTTGATCGTTTTCCAGAGTTGAGACATCGAATTCGTAAATGATCTTTGGATCCGGCTTTACAAGCTTTTTATCTTTACCTGAATAGTGAAGCCGGTCAAGTAAATCTTTAATTATATTTAGCCGTGCCTGATGTTTATTATTGGCTCGCACTATTGTCCACGGCGCAATAGAATTATGTGTACGTGCCAGCATTTCATTACGGGCTACAGTGTATTTCTCCCAGTGTTTTATTGCCTGTTCGTCGATAAGACTGGTTTTCCATTGCTTTAGAGGATCTGTTTTTCGATTATTCAGCCGCCGTTTTTGTTCTGACTTGCTTATGTCCAGGTAGTACTTGAATAGCTTGATACCTGAGTTGATCAACATTTTTTCAAAGTCCAGGACCGAGCTCATGAATTCTTCATACTCAGCTTCAGTACAAAAATCCATCACTCGTTCCACACCTGCACGGTTATACCAGCTCCTGTTAAATAACACAAGTTCCTGGGCCGCCGGAAGGTGAGAAACATACCGCTGAAAATACCACGAAGTATTGTCCCTGTCAGAGGGTTTTCCAAGTGCTACTACGCGTGTTTCACGCGGACTTAAATGCTGGACTATGCGTTTAATTGTGCCATCCTTTCCGGATGCATCCCTCCCCTCCATTATAATCAGAATTTTGTCGTTCTTCCCAATAAAGTGCCTTTGCAATTTTACAAGTTGTTTCTGGAGTTTGCTCAAAGTATTTCTATATGCCTTTCTCGAGGAGAGGGGTTTTTGCACATCCGGTTTTAATTTTGAAGCTTTCTTCTTCATTGGTACTGCCTCTAATATTTATATTTTTTATTAATTTGTTATAATCAAATCTACCATCGTAAATCTTTTTGTAAACACCTGCCAACCGCTTATGGCGCTTAAAACAAATGCACCAAGAGTAGTTGGACCATTTTCATATGATTATTCCAGGTTTTGTGGAAAAACGGTCATACGCTTAATGATTATATGAAGAAGGTTTTGTTATTTCAATCGGACAAAGGGATGAAAGAGGAACTACACCTTTTGGTAATGAGATTATAGAAAATTACCCACCAATTAATGGAGTTGTTTCAGGTGCAGTTTAATACATGTCAAAGTGCTTATAGTATTATACAATCTGCATGCATAATTTTTTATTATTCAAAGAAACTATCAAAATATTACTGTCTTAGATCATACCGATCTGTTATTTTTAAGAGTATTGAAGAGGAACAAGTTTTTAATTTTTATTATAATTTGATAAAAGATATTCCAAGTAACGTGATTTCAATTGATTACTTGCAAGCACTTGTTTAACCGGAGGAAGTTTTACAATAACACCAAGTATCGCCGCCATTGCGCGGTGATTCCATAAAGCTTGTTGATCGAAGATTAGATTTTGAAATTTCCCACGCTCAATTGCCATCACAACTACTCTGTGTGCGCTGTTGAGAGGAGTAATCACTCTTTGCTTTCGTTCTATCAGATGAATCTTTCCACTAGAGCAAGATCTAACGCATAATCCGCATCCCAGACAAATATCTTCATTTAAAACTGCTTTCTTTCTTTTCTTCTTCAGAGGATCATTAGCAGAAACCAGACTCATTGCTTCAACAGGACAGACATTCACACACTTTCCGCATCCATTACAATCCCCGGTTGTTACGACCGGGAGATAATTTGTAGTATGCACCGGGTGCAGCATTGCGAATTTTTTTGCCGCGAGCATCGCTTCGCAACAACATCCGCAACAATTACATATAAAACTAACTTGTTCTCTAACATTTTCGCCGAACTGCACAAGATTATTATCATAGGCAGTTTGAAGTAAATCCATCCCTTCTTTTATATCAATTTCTTTGGCAATGTTATGTTTTATTAATGAGGCGGCAACATCATTGAATGTCAAGCAAATCTCCATAGGTGCATCACAGGCTTTACCGAGATGTTCCATCTTATGCCTGCAATAGCACATTCCAACGGCTCTATGACTTGCAGTTTTAATGACTTCACTTGCTCTTTCAAAATCAAGAACTTCCAATTTATGATCTTCGCTCAAAGCTTCTTCATTCACAAANNTGCTTCCTCCGGTGAAAAGCTGTTTAATAAAATCTTCTTCTACATTAAGATATTGATAGAAGAGTTCTGCCAAAACTTTTTGATCAATATCTTTACGTATTCTCATCATCGAAAATTCGAAGAAGCCTGCCATCGGCGGAGGAAGAGAATAAACCGGTTGTCCATTTTGTTCAACATCCAGTAATATCCCTTTCGATGAAAGTTCTTCTAGTATCTTTTGAGCTTCACTAATAGATTTTTTTGTTAAGTATGCTGCTTCCTTTGCTGTAAATGGTTTTATTGGAAGTGATGCTACAAACCCGGCTTCTTTTTCAGTAAATAACATTTCTAAAATTTTATAAAGTAATTCTGAAGGTGCAGCTCCTTGTGGTAATTGATTAATTCTATCTACCAGATTCTTATATGCGGAGCGTGTAGTTAAGTGAGCCATAGTTTTTATAAAATTTAATTATCCGGCAAAATAAATCTTAGAAGATTACTATATATCAACTTAATGTTACTTCACTCTTGTGTCAATGGTTTATAAGAATTAAATTTTGTGTACATGGGTTGACGGAAATCTGCATATCTCTGGTTCCAAGGGAACTAGGGCAATAAAATGAACAGTTCTTCTATCTGGTTACAAGGGGAATAATGCTGAGGCTTCATTTATCGATCTATTTTTTACCCGCGTGCGCAATTAATACAATTTCTTTAGCAATATCCTCAGGTGAAAGAATAAAATCTATACATCCGCTTGCTATTGCACTTTCAGGCATATCAGGTTCTTTAGCTGTTTCTGGTTTCTGTGCAATTGTAATTCCACCTACTTCTTTTATGCCGCATAGCGCCGCTGCCCCATCACCATCATAACCAGAGACAATGACAGCGATAAGTTTCCCATCCCAGTGCTGTGTAAAGGAACGGAGAAAAACCGTAATCACATCTGGCCATCCCCTTGGTTTTGATATCGGTTTTAATCGAAACTCTCCATCAAGAACATGCAAATCACGCTGTTCCGGTATTATGAATACATGGTTTGGTTCGATTTGTAATCTTTCTGAGATTAATTCAACGGGCATCTTTGTGTACCGCGGAAGAATTTCATGAAGTAAAGTGGCTACCGTTCTTAAGTGATTCACAATTACTATAGCAACACCCATATCATCAGGTAGATGTTGTAATAACCTGATGTAAGCATCAAGACCACCAGCTGATCCACCTACGCAAACAACAGGAAAGTTTTTTTCAACTTTTTTATCTTTCATTGAAAATCACTCTAATGCAGAAGATTTTAATTTTTATTCTGTCGTTTTACCATCAAAGTGTTCGTTGTCAGATATCGCATCGGCACGTGTATGGTGTATAACACCGTCCCTATGATTTGGCGGCGAATAGATGGTATAAAGTTTAAGGGGAACTGTTCCGGTATTAATGATATTGTGATTTAGCCCGGCTGGTACGACTATAGCAAAACCAGCACTGATAGCCGTATGAACACCATTGAGAACTACCTCGCCGTTACCTTCCTCAATGCGAAAGAATTGATCGAGCTTATGTACTTCAGCCCCGATCTCCTCCTTTGGCTTCAATGCCATGACAACAAGCTGAGAGTTCTTTGCAGTGTAAAGCACCTGTCTAAAATCTTCGTTTTTGACTGCGATACTTTCGATGTTTTGTATATAACCTTTCATAGGAACTTCTCCTGTAGACGATTCTTTACTACTTATAATTAAACACATCACAAATAGAACAACTACAAAATATTTTTTCATAATAACTCCGCTAATTAACACTGTTGTCTATTGACAAAAAAGCAAAGAGAAACAAATCATATTTGAATTGTTATGCAAACAACTTTTTTCACTCATAGTAGACAAAAATCATCCATTCATGCCGCACGTTTTCCCCGGATTAAGTTTAATAAGATCATGACAATTGCAATTACCAGAAGAATGTGAAGAACTCC
Source organism: Melioribacter sp. (assembly GCA_003155655.1). Taxonomy (GTDB): domain Bacteria; phylum Bacteroidota; class Ignavibacteria; order Ignavibacteriales; family Melioribacteraceae; genus Fen-1258. The sequence goes on along the minus strand of PMDS01000108.1, from coordinate 6,480 downwards.
GCCCAGAGTGTATGANNGCAAGTAACCCAACAAGCCAGAGGACTATTAGAACAACTGCGATAGTATATAACATATAAATGATCCTTTCTATTAGAATTCTTATTAAAGCTATGAAAAGAGATAATGCAATTCAATCGCTCAAAAGGATGAAAAAAGGATTACACCTTTTGGGTGAGTTAGTATTAATATCAGAATGGAGTAGTCCATCAGGTTACTGCAAAATGGGTAATCTTATTTTAATTCTATTTAATATCCACTAGTGAGTTGAATTCATTTATTAGCGATTCTTCTTTCTCTCTTTTTCCCCTCAAGTTTTACCAAGTGGTATTTCTTACGGATCTCATTGATATCCACTGTCGGCTCCAGAAATTCGATATCAAGTTTTTTCATCGCCTCTACGATTATCTGTGAAATAGCGAGATTTCGAAACCATTTTTTATCGGAAGGAATTATGAACCATGGAGCTTTGGTTGTGCTGCATTTGTTAAATACTTCTTCGTAGGCGGTTTCATAGTCAGCCCAGTATTCTCTTTCAGTATAATCTGCCTCACTTATTTTCCACTGCCGTGTTGGATCTTCAAGTCGCTGTTTGAAACGTCGCAGCTGCTCTTCATAGCTTATATGGAGGAAAAATTTCAATATGTGTGTGCCTTTTGAAATTAGATGTTGTTCGAACTTATTGATTTGTTCGTAGCGATTCGACCATACTTCTTTCGGAACAAGGTCGTGAACTCGTACAATTAGCACATCTTCATATTGTGAACGATTGAAAATCACAACCTCACCAGACTTTGGGATATTATGTTCAATCCGCAACAAAAAATCATGTGTTAATTCTTTGGGCGTCGGTTGCTTGAAACCAACAACACGGCAACCCTGCGGATTCATTGAACTAAGGACATGCCTGACAACGCCATCTTTTCCACTCGCATCGGGACCTTGAAAAATAATCAACAATGAGCGCTTATGCTCGGCAAAAAGCCTAAACTGAAATTCGCCCATCTTATCTTGGAGTCTCGCGGTCTCCTTTATGGTAGATCTTTGTTTTCCTTGTTTTTTCGAAAACTGTGTTTCGATATCCTTAAGCTGCACACTGCTTCCTGGTTCGACAATAAATTTTTTGCTATAGTTCATGAGTAAACTCCTAAACTGACCACTACGGTTTAATACTCAGATATGGTTTCATGTTATTTCATTTTACTTTTTTTTATACTAATTCTCCATAATTACAACATTGCATCGCCTTATTTTCTTCTTTAATTCTAACAGACAACATTATCATATTGAATAGAGTAAATGCAATTGCAGTGAAATACAGATGGAAGACAAGGGGAATTATGGCTATTTCAGCTATTACAATAGCATAATTAGGATGCTTAAAATATTTGTATGGCCCTTTTTTAATTAAGGGAATATTCTGAATATGATAAATTTTTGTGTTCCAAAATTTACCCAATGAAAAAATTACCCAGGTTTTTAGTCCAATGAGTAAGAAATATATTATGATTAGCAATAAACTATAAGTTACGGTTTGCTGTCTGGAATACTCGACAATCAACGAGATAAGAAATAAAATGTGAAGAGATACAACAAAGGGATAATGTTTATCTCCAAACTCGACCGCACCATTTTTTACCAGCCATCTCTCATTACTTTTTGAAAGTATTAATTCCCCAATTCTCAAAAGAATGATGAACGATATGAAGAGAATAAAAATCATTTTAGTGCTTATCCAATTGCAGTAAAATCATTTCACTTGAAAAACCGGGACCCATTGATAACATTAATCCATATCCGTTTTGGAAACCTTGAGAGAAAAATCTCTCCAATACATATAAAACTGTTGTGCTTGACATATTGCCATAATCATTCATCACTTCTCTTGTGTTTTTCAGAGAGTCATTGCTGACTGTTAAAGCTTCTTCATAAGCGGTTAATATTTTTTTCCCGCCCGGATGGAAAATAAAATTCTTTATATCCGGAATGGTCAAGTTGTTTTTTCCTAAGAAGGAAGAAACATCGTTTAGAATGTTTTTCGAAATAATTGTTGGAATGTCTTGCGAAAACAAAACCTTGAAGCCCTTATCGAGAAATTCCCACCCCATAACATCCAATGTATCATAATAGAGTTTACTTTGTGTTGCTACATAAGTAATTGCATTTTTTGTCTTGCTTGATATGTTATCTCCCGTAATTATGCAGGCAGCAATACCATCGGCAAATAAAGTTGATCCTATGAAATTACTTTTGCTGTAGTCGTTTCGTAAAAAAGTTAGTGAGCATAATTCAACGGCAACGAGTAATACTACTGCGTCAGGATTTGCTATGGACAGAATACAAGCTTTAGAAAAACCGGCAACACCTCCCGCGCAACCTAAACCAAATATTGGTGTCCTGCTGATGTTTTGGTTTAATTTCATTTCGTTAATGATTAGCGCATCCAGGCTGGGAGTTGAGAGTCCGGTTGTTGAAACAAAAATTATATCAGTAAATTCATTTTTTTGTATTTGCGCTAATGATAGACATTCTTCAATTGCTTTAACAGAATATTCAAGAGAGATTTCAATGTATTTACTGTTCAATTCCTGGAAACTGTGAAGTGCCGAGTAGTGATCAAGAGGCATACAAAAATTTCTAGTTTTTATTTCTGTGTTATCAAAAGCGCTCATCATTCTTTCCACTTGTGGAAAAGAAGGGGCAAACAAATCTTTTGCACGTTCTTTTACTTCCTGTTGATCAGCTTTATAAGGAAAATCGATTTTTGATACTGCGGCTAAGGATGGCATTGTATTATTATTCCCTAATCTGATAATTATTTTTAAGCTGGACTTTCCAACTTTTATTAAGAGAAAGATTGTCTTAGCATTTTTAGATTAAATGGATAAATCAGTTCGAAGCAGATTCAGACTGACTAACCAAATAATTCTCAATTCCCATTTGTTCAATCTGAACATGTTGAATTTCTGCCCAATCGACATGACCCTCTTCCATTTTAAGTATCTTTGTTAACAATTCAACACTGCCTTCATCAACAACTTCATGTGCAAGTTTGATTGCTTCATTATAATTGCGCACTGTATCAAGTTCAACGAGATCGTCATTTTGAATCATTTCTAAGACTGTCTTACCAATCTTTATATTGTTAAGTTTGGATACTGTTGGAATACCGTCTAAGAAAAGGATCCGCTCGATGAGCCACTCTGCGTGATGCATTTCATCCATTGCCTGTTTTCTAATTGCTAAATGAAGTTTACCATAGCCCCAATTCTCGCACATTTCGGAGTGTACCATATATTGGTTAATTACGGTCAGTTCATCTGCTAAGCGTTCGTTAAGTACTGCAAGTAATTTCTCATTTCCTTTCATCTTTTTCTCCAATTATTTTATTATAAAATTTCATGGTACAAGTTGCATCCCGTGTATATTGAATAACTATATTTCCCTTTATAATATTATGAAGAGATTAATATTAATCCAATCGGTCAAAGGGATGAAAAAAGGATTACACCTTTGGGACATATTTTTGTTTATAGAACAAATTAAATTTGAATATGAATCTGCTATAATTGCTGAGGACATCATAATTTAGCTTAATTACATATTGAAGCTTTACCTGAATACCTATTCATTATGAAGGTGTAGATTATGATTATTTTAAAAAAGGGGTATAAATTATATAATGTAATGATTCATTGGGAATCCCATGGTAATAAATCCAGATACTGCTCATTTAAGATAATAGACTGTTTCTCGATGGTATTTCTGCAATGAATAAAGAGTCATGTCCATAAAATCTTTGAAAAATTAGCTCTTCAATCGTGCGTTCAAATAGTTAAACATGCTCATTTTTCGGCTTCGTACAATACAAATTGTGATAAGGTTTATTTCAGTACCGAATAGTAAATCTTCTTCACTTTCAAAAAGAAGTAATTCTATTTTCATCCCTTTGCTCGATTGACACATTCCAAATTCCTTTATATCATAATGTCGTAATTAGTGAACATCAATAGGAAATTGCTGAAAAGATTTATTGTTTCTATAATAATCAGAAGTAGAATCGTGAAAATTAAATATTTCATCTTTATGGCCACAGTATAATTAAGCAGCTTATTTACAGTAATTAGCTGTGCACAGGTTACTAAAGTAGAATCTGCAAATTAAAAAGTTAAAGACGCTAAAACTGAGTTGAAAAGCCCAAATGAAAATATTTGGACTAGAAAAGATAATGTCAAATTAAAATGAAGAAAAAATATTTAATCCTGATTAGTGTTGTCATCCTGTTAATTATCATCCGGATTAGTTTACCGTATGTTGTATTGTATTATGCCAATAAAACATTGACTGAAATGAGTGGTTATTATGGGCATATTGATGATATCGATTTATCTCTCTACCGCGGTGCTTATATCATCCATAATATTTATTTAAATAAAGTAGATTCTGTTACAAATAAGGAAACAGAATTTTTTAAGTCCCCTGATATCGATTTATCGATAGAATGGGGGTCAGTATTCCATGGTTCTCTTGTTGGCAAAATAGTATTTGAATCCCCTGTATTAATTTTCACAAAAAATAAGACTGAATTAAGCCAGGTAAGGAAGGACACCTCTGATTTTCGAAAACTGCTTGATCATTTTATGCCGTTGACGGTAAACCGTTTTGAAGTTAATAACGGTTCCATACATTATGTTGACAAAACTTCCAATCCTAAAGTAGATATTTCTTTAAAGCAGACTCATATCCTTGCCGTTAATCTGTCCAATGTTATTAATAACAAAGTAGAACTTCCTTCTACCGTTACAGCGCAGGCTTCTGTTTATGAAGGGACATTAAACTATAACATGAAATTGAATGCGTTAGCAAAAAAAGCGACATTTGAACTGAATGCCGAACTAAGAAACGCTAATCTAGTACTGTTAAATGATTTTTTATTGGCCTATGGGAATTTTGATGTTGAAAAAGGAAAATTTAGTTTGTATACAGAAATGGCAGCTAAGGGAGGCAAATTTAAAGGTTATGTAAAACCTATAATTAAAGATTTGCAGGTTGTAGGACCAAAAGATAAGAATGATACATTCTTTCATAAAATATGGGAATATATTGTTGGAGCTGTTGGAGTTATTTTTAAGAATCAAAAAGAAGACCAGTTGGCATCCAAGATTAGAATTGAGGGGGATTTTAGTAATCCGCAGACTTACACACTTGATGCCATATTTGAAGTCTTGCGAAACGCATTTATACAGGCTCTTCTTCCAAGTATTGATCATGAAATAAATATCAATTCTGTCGGGAAGAAACAGCCTGAAGTTAAAAGAAGCTTTCTGCAAAAAATAGTTCCACCTACACCAAATAATGAGGTTAAGAAAAAATAATGAGAATTGGTGTAAGGAATATCGTTACTGTAATAAAGACCTCATTAAAGGACTGGTGGGAAAAGGACCCTTTCCGTGAAAGTGCTGTGATTGCATATTATTCAATATTTTCGCTGCCGGGTTTACTGGTTGTAATTATAACACTTGCCGGGTATATTTTCGGCCTTGACGCAGTTAATAATGATGTAGCAAGACAATTAACAGACGCGTTGGGGGCAAATACAGCCCAACAAATTCAAAACATGATTATTAAGGCAAGCGTTTTAAATAATTCTGTCTGGGCAACTTTAATAGGAGTGGTTACGATTATTATTGGTGCTACAGGTGTATTCGTACAATTTCAGAAATCGTTAAATAATATTTGGGAGGTAAAAACAGATCCATCTAAATCGGGCATTTGGAACATTATAAGGGTGCGGCTGTTTTCATTTGGGATCATTATCTCTATTGCTTTTATTCTTATTGTGTCGCTGATAATTTCAGCATTGTTATCAGCTTTTGGTAATTGGCTCTCCAGGCATTTTTCTGATTCATTTTTTATAATGCTGCAAATAGTGAATTTTATTATATCACTAAATATTCTTATTTTATTGTTTGCGCTTATGTTTAAATTTTTCCCGGATGCCAAGATTAAATGGCGCCATGTCTGGATTGGAGCTATTGTAACAGCTTTTCTTTTTGAGATTGGAAAATTTGGTTTGGGACTATATTTTGGGAAAGCAAATCCCGGCGAAGGTTATGGTGCGGCAGGATCGGTTATCTTAATATTACTTTGGGTTTCTTATTCTTCCATGATAGTTTTTTATGGTGCAGAGTTTACACATGCTTATGCGAATATGTACTCAGGTAAGGTAGCTCCTTCTGAAATAGCTATAATGGATTCAATAATAACAGAAAAACAAAAAATAAATGTGAAATAAATGATACAGCTAAAAAGTTCTAATAAAACATCCGATTCCGAAACAATGAATGGTAATATTACTTCGGAAGACGCACTTGGTGTGAATAATCTTTTATTCAACCAGAAAATCTCCACAAGCATTCCGAGTCATGTAGGTTTCATCCCCGATGGAAATCGCCGCTGGGCTTTGCTTCATGATTTACCCAA
>PMDS01000003.1 GCA_003155655.1 Melioribacter sp. | reverse complement strand
TTCCAATGACAAATCTGGGTTAAATCCTTGTTATGCGACAGCCACCTTCGGGAAAAGCCAAAAACTTGTTTCTTTATCTATTCAACGACTTAAAAGTCCTGATTATAAATTAAATTATGCGTAAGGTGAGTAATTAAATTATTGTGCAGGATAAATTTGTTAAAATTATCAAAAATACATAAAGCTTTTAACTTACAGTTTATTTGATAATATAATTAAAATGTTTATAGAGAGATGGTTGTTATCATTAGTTCTGCAAAAATAATGAAAATAACCATTTCTTTTAATTTAGATTAGCGTGTTCAATAAAGTTAATAATTCAATTCATACTAATTGATCACTATGCTGCCATAGATATCAATTAGTTTATTTGTAATTAAATCAGATTTAAAATTCTCCAGTACTCTTTCTCTCGCAGCTTCGCCAAATTTATCCCATTTTTCAGGTTGGTTTATTAGCCTTGAAAGTTTCTCGGCAAGGTCATTGTAATTTTGTTTTTGAAAAAGGTAAGAAGTAACGTCGTCAACAGCAATATCGAGAATACCATCAGAATTTGAACATACTGAAGGAAGTTTCATACTCATTGCTTCAACAAGAGCAATACCAAATGCTTCAGCGTGAGAAGGAAAGACAAAAATATCAAGTGATGCAAGTAATTCAGGGATGTCGCCTCTAAATCCTGTAAAAATAATACTATCTTTCAATCCTAAAGATAAAGCCATAGATTTAATTTTATCAACATAATCATCTTCACCTCTGCTTGCACCTCCAACTACAATAAATTTAATATTTAAAAATCTGTGCAATAATTCTTGAGCAGCAAATAAAAATTCTTCATGACCTTTGCCGGGGCTAAAACGTGCATTCATACCAATTAATATATCATTTACACTGATATTGAATTCATTGCGGATTTTTCTTTTACTTATTTTATCCGGATTAAATCTATCAGTATCAATTGAATCATGCAGCAGGATTATTTTTTCTTCCGGAATTGTAGTTGTTTCGGCAAGGTTTTTCTTGATTACTTTGCTTATTGCAAGCGCTAGATTTACACGTTTGTAAATCCATCTGTGCAACGGATCTCTTTTGATAATAGCTGAACCAACATGTTTGGTTAAGATTAATGGCGTTTTTAAAGATGAAAGTTGAAGTGCGGGAACGATTAGCCATAAATCTTTTGAAGCTTCTGCGTGTATTAGATCATAATTATTCTTTTTCAGTATCCGGTTCAATTTAAAAATTTGAATAGGGCTGAAATATTTAGCATAATTGAGTTGAATTGTATTCAGATTCTCTTTTAGAGCTTCTATATGCAGGCGGGAGTTAGGATAACATAAAAGATCTACTTCAAAACCATATTTAGAAAGAATAGAAGCGGTCTGCAATGAATACATTTCCATTCCTCCCCAACTCTGAGAGAGGCAAGTAAGTAATATTTTCATCTATAATCTTTTCTTTTATATTAGTTATAACTATTAGTTGTATATTTCAGGGAAAAGGTTTAAATGACGTGAAGGTATTAATAAATACCAAAATATATTTTCATCTAGTTTGTTTCAATACCAAAATTTCTACTGCAGAATGGAATTATCCGAGACAAAAGAAGAACTGAATAGAAGAATAATATTTTAAGGTCTTTTTATTAATTAAAAACTATTTTAAACTCAGAACCAACATTTTTTTTGCTTTCAACAATAATGGTAAGGTTGTTTAATTCAGCATATTTATTTACAAGAGCAAGTGCAAGCCCATTGCCTTCATATTTTCTTGAATAACCGGAATATTCCTGAGTAAACGGGTCAAATATTCTCTCCAAAAAATCATCAGACATTCCAATCCCGGTATCAGTAATACTGATAACTATTCTATCCTCTTCATCACAATATTCTGATATTGTAATAATTCCTTTGTTAGTAAATTTAATAGAATTATCAATTATTTCTCGAATAATTTGGTATACCATATACTTATCCCGCGATACAGTATCATTAATCGTAGCATTTGTAAATATAAATTGAAGACCCCTATTCTTAGCATGTTGTTCAAATTGTTTGAACAGAGGCGAAATAATGTCTCTATCCAATTGAAAAGATTCAAAGTGAAGTTCATAACTTCCTGAATTGATTGCAGACATCTCAATTATTTCTTCAATAGTTCTAATAATTCTATGACTTCCATTGTCGAGCATCTGAAAAAGTTCAGAGAACTCTTCAATCTTTGATTTATCCAGATTTAGTCTTAGCAATTCTATTCCGCCCAAGATTATATTTAAAGGGGTTCTAATTTCATGGGACATTTGCATAAGAAAATGGGTTTTTAACATCGCTAATTTTTCTGCTTCATGTTTTGCTATTTCTAATTCTTTATTCACAGAAATTTGTTTCTGAAGCATAAGAGCATTGTGCAGCGCTATTGCAGAATGAATTGAAAGTGCTTTTAAAAAATCCTCATCTTGTTTAGTAAATATTCCATTCTTGTTGTTTAGTAACTGTAGTACTCCAATAATTTCATTAAGATTATTTTTAATAGGAAAGCAAATCATACTATTGGTTTTATACCCAAATAAAAGATCAAAATCCGGCTGGAACCTTGTATCTTCCTGGGCATGAAGAATATTAATAATTTCTCCAGTTTCTGCAACATAACCAGCTAATCCCTCACCAATTTTAAGCCTTATTTCTTGTTGAGCAGTTCCCATAGAAATTAGCGATAACAATTCTTTTTTCTCATTATTAATTAAGTATAATGTTCCACGGTCTGCGTTTGTCAATTCAACTGCAACGTTAACAATGTTCTTAAGAACTTCATTAACATGTAAATCTGAATTTACAAGTTCGGCAGCCTTAATGATTTTTTGAAGATCTTCTGTGTTCATAATTTATATAAATAATTAATTTTAAATATTTTACATATAAATATCTATAATATTAACTGACTTCATCTATAATAATAAACGAAACACTAAAATTTAATACGGAATATAGTAAACGGAAATAATTTGTTTATCAGATATTTAAGTTATTTTTTGCTGCTAGTATTGAAAAAAGCCGAAAATAATGCGATTATTCATATAAGGTTAAAGTTTAAAATCAGTAATAGAGAATTTAGTTGTTCATTTAAATTTATGCTTATAAATTCAGAATACTTATATATAAATTGCATTCAAAAAAAAATCTTCAAACAGCTACAATGCTTTTCTATTTGATTGTTTAACTTTATTCTTTTGTATCTAAACAAATAAGAATCACAACTATTATTTAACTAGCTGAATAGGTATGAAAAGTCGAAGCTGGGTTGTAAGCACCTTAATAATGATAATTATATGTTTTCTGCTGTTCTCTTACTTCTATTATTATGAAAGAGCACGCATTATAGGGGAGATGGAGCAGAATCAAAAAAATCAGGCAAGGCTAACAGCTAAAATTTTTGAAGAATTAATGGGGAAGTGGAATAGTGAACTTTTCTATCTTACTCGTCAGTCAAATATTATTTTGATGAATAAAGATGGGAAAAGTGATCTAACAAAATTACAAAGCATTCTAAAAAATGAAATTAATAGTATTACAAGAACAGATAAAAATGGAATAATAATTTATACTGCTCCTTTTTTCCCAAATTCAATTGGTCAGAATATATCCGCACAGAGGCATATGAAAAAGATACTCACCGATCATATGCCAGTAGGAAGTGATGTTTTTCAAACTGTTCAGGGATTTCTAGCCGTTGCGATTCATTACCCGGTTTATAAAAACGGCGAATATGATGGATCTTTAGCATTTGTAATTAATTTTAAGAAAATATCTCAAACGATACTTAGTGAAATCAAGATTGGAAGAACAGGATATGCCTGGATGTTGAGTAGTGACGGTGTGATTTTATCATCGCCTGATAGTAATAATATTGGTAAATCTATTCTGAAAATAGCTGTAGATTTTCCGGAATTGGCAAACCTTGCTAATGAAATGATGTCAGCTAAAGAAGGCACGGCTTTTTACATTGATGGTAAAATGGGAAACGAAACAAAGACAGTTAAACGTATAGCATATTATATACCTGTTAAATTTAATAATACATTTTGGTCAATTGCAGTTTCATGTTCAGAAGATGAAGTAGTTTCTTCAATATACGGTTATACAGAAAAATTAGCTTTAATATTTTTAATAATACTTTTTGGAGGAATATTCTTTTCTTATTTAGGGTTAAAGGCATGGGCAATAGTAAAGGAATCAGATGAACGGAGAAAAATTGAAAATGAATTAAAAGAAAGTGAAAAACGATACCGCTTAATTTCATCAATTGCTTCAGATTATATGTTCTCTGAAAAAATTGATGAAGATGGAAATCCATATTTAGAATGGGTTGGCGGTTCATTTGAGAAAATTACAGGTTATACAAAAGATGAATATAATACAATCGGCGGATGGAGAACTGTACTGTATCATGAAGATTATTTTCAAGATGAAAAAGATATTGCATTGCTGAAAAATAACCAGCATGTAATAACTGATGTAAGGATAATTCAGAAAAACGGAAAAATTACATGGGTTAAAGTTTATGCATATCCGATGTGGGATGATAAAAAGCAAATACTTGCCGGAATATATGGAGGAGTACAGGATATTGATAAAATAAAAAGAGCCGAGGAAGCGCTTCGTAAATCGGAAGAAAAATTTTCAAAGGCATTTTATTCAAGTCCCGATTCAATATCAATTAGCAAAATAGAAAGTGGTGAGATAATTGAAGTAAATGATGGTTTTGAAAGAATATTTGGATACACAAAACAGGAATGTATTGGTAAATTAGTTCTAGATTTAGACATTTATCCTAATTCATCAGATCGACATGCTCTTATAGAAAAAACAAAAAAAGGAGACGCACTTGCAGGTATAGAAATAGAATTAATGAACAAATGGGGTGAAGTCAAAATCTGCAATGTATATTATAATCTAATAGAATTTTTTGGAGAACTATGTATCGTTTCCACAGTAAAAGATCTAACAAAGCTAAAAAAGGCTGAAAAATCACTTAAAGAAAATGAAGAAAAATTCCGGATTGCTTTTGACAATGCTCCTTCAGGTATGTGCATGATTAAACCTGACGGGCAATTCTTAGAAGTAAATCCAATGCTTTGCAGGATGTTTGGATATAGCAGAGAAGAACTTTTATCCGGTACTATTTATAAAATTACCCACCCTGAGGATGCAGAAAAAAGTGACCGTTGGATTAGAAAAATGATTTCCAGCGATATAAGTGAACCGGAACTAGAAAAAAGATATATTCATAAAGATGGTCATATTGTTTGGGGTATGGTTCGTGCACAATGGATTCGGAATACCGATGGCATTGCACAAATGTCAATTGCACATATAATGGATATAACAGAAAGAAAACAAGTTGAAATAGCGCTACAAGAAACTGAATATTTCTTAAATAGGTCTCAAAAAGTTGCACAGATTGGATCTTACAAAATGGATGTGGCAAGCGGTAACTGGATTAGCTCTCCGTCTCTTGATCTAATTTTTGGCATTGACGATAAGTTTCCTAGAACAGTCAATAGCTGGCTGGAACTAATTCTTAATGATGACAGGGAACTTTGTACAAATCATCTTTTAGTAGAAGTATTAAAGAAGCATAGTCGTTTTAATTTGGAATACAGAATTAAAAGGCATAACGATGAACAAGTGCGTTGGGTTCAAGGTCTTGGAGAGTTAGAATATGATAACAATGGAAATCCTACAAGAATGATAGGGACAATCCAGGATGTTACAGAAAGAAAACATGATAGAGAAGTTCTTCAAAAAACCAACAGACAGTTAAGAATGCTGAGTGACTGTAACCAGGCTCTAATTAGATCAAATGATGAAAATGAACTACTTACCGCTGTATGTAGAATTGTTGTTGAAATAGGCGGTTATTCTATGGCCTGGGTTGGTTATGCAGAAAATGATGAAGAAAAGACCGTTAAAACAATAGCCCAGTATGGTTTTAAATATAATTATCTTGAATCCAAAAAAGTAACCTGGTCAGATTCTGAACCTGATGGGGGACCTGTTGGAACAGCTATAAGAACCGGAATGCCATCTTACATTCAAGACGTAAGAAATAATGAAAGCTTTAAACCATGGCGTGATCAGGCAGTGAAATGCGGTTATGAATCAGTAAGCGCTTTCCCATTGAAAATTGGTACTAAAACATTTGGTTCATTAAACATTTATTCAACTACCGTCAATTCGTTTGACGATTTTGAAATCAACATGTTGAATGAACTTTCTGAGGACTTGGCGTTCGGAATTGCTACATTAAGAACAAGAACCGAAAGAGAACGTATTGCAGATTCTTTAAGACATTCTGAAAACTTTCTAAATACGATTATTGAGCATAGTCCACATTCTATGTGGATTTCTGATGATAAAGGAACACTTATTAAGCTGAATGAAGCATGCCGCAAACTGCTCCATATTAAAGATGAAGAGGTTGTTGGTATTTATAATGTTTTTAATGATGACGTGGTTATACAACAAGGTGCATTGCCCTTAGTGCAGAGTGTATTTGAAAAAGGTGAAAATGTTACATTTGAATTAAGATATGAAAGTTCGACGCTGCAGCATCTTAAATTATCTGAAACGACTTATGCTGTTCTTATTATAAATATATCCCCGGTTATAAATGCTAATGGAAAGGTTACTAATGCAATAATACAACATATGGACATAACCGAACGAGAAATGGCAGAAAATGAACTACGCAGGTTAAGCAGGCAGAATGAAGAAGCTCTTAAAATGGCACATATGGGGCAATGGGAATATGATGTGGCTTCCCGTAATTTTATTTTTAATGACGACTATTATAAATTGTTTGGTTTGACTGTAGAACAAGCAGGAGGATACGTAGTAAATGCGGAAAAGTTTTCTTTAAAATATACAGATCTAAAATATTTTAATATTGTGAAAGAAAGCTTCTTTAAAGCTATTCAATCAAATGATCCTAATTTTCAATATCAAACAGAGCTAGTGATTTATAAAGGAAATGGCGAGCCAAGAGACGTTAATGGATGGTTCCGTATTGAAAAAGATATTCATGGTAATACAATTAAATTATATGGAGTTAACCAGGATATAACTGAACGCAAAAAGGCAGAGTCTTTGATAAGCGCCTCACTTAGAGAAAAGGAAGTATTATTAAAAGAGATTTATCATAGAACAAAAAATAATATGTGGGTAATAAGTTCAATACTTGGACTTCAGGCAGAAACATTAGAAAACAAAGAAGCAAGAAATATTCTTAAAGAAACTGTAAATAGAATTTATGCAATGGCTCTAGTGCATCAAAAATTATATCAATCTCAAAATCTATCAAAGATTGATCTAAAAAGTTATATAGGTGAATTGGTAAAATTGTTGATTAGCTCATATGAAATTTCGAACGATAAAATTATTCTTAAAATGAAGCTCGAAAGTGTTAATGTGCTTATTGATTCTGCAATTCCTTTGGGATTAGTAATTAATGAATTGATAACTAATTCATTTAAGTATGCATTTCCCGGAGATAAAAAGGGGAAAATTGAAGTTAGTCTTAGCAAATCCGAGCAAGGCGAGATTCGGTTTGATATAAATGATAACGGTGTTGGAATTCCTGATGAAAATATCTTTTCAAAGAGTAAATCATTGGGCTTGAAGATGATTCTTGAGATAGTTGAACGCCAATTAAACGGCAAAGTAAAATTTGAGAGTAAGCATGGAGTGCACTGTTCAATTACTTTTTACGATACTCTTTATACAGAAAGAGTTTAAACTCGACAGGGCAAAAATGAATATATTAATAGTTGAAGACGAAGTATTATCGGCAATGTATATAGAACATTCATTGGCAAAGAATAAAGATTTTTTTATTGACTCTGTTTCAGACGGAGAAATAGCTATAAAATATGCTATCGAGAAAAAACCGGATGTAATATTGATGGATGTAAGATTAGGAGGCAGTATGACCGGAATTGAAGCCTCAGAAAAAATAAATTTAGTATATCAACCTAAAATAATTTTTATGACAGGCTACCGGGGTGAAGAATTAGAAGAGCAAACACGCCACATTCCTAATTCATTTGTTATTGAGAAACCAATTAGAATTGAAGATATAATAAAGTACATCTCGCTTCCAAACAATTAATAAACATCGGAGATAAAATGTTTCTATATGGATTGGTGCCAATTATTTTTAGTATAGCTACTTTTTTAATGAGAGAAAGATTATTAGATTACCTTGAAAAATTGATGAAAGAAATAAAACCCCAATAAACAGAGAGATATTATCAAAGAGATTGTTGGTAGCAACAATCTTTTTATTCATTGCGGGCATTTGGATATTACTAAAATCATTATAGACTACTGCTACTGGTATTTCGTTTAAGTATACTTTTAGTTTAATATTCAAAAAAATGTTGACATGTATATCCATTTAGAATAAATTGTAATCAGAACATAGGGGAGTTCCCTTAAATGGGACGACAAATAATAAACTACAATTTTCTAACGACTCAATTATCTCGGATTCAAGTTCGAAAGAATTACTATATAATACACTGCTGTCCAAGATAAAAA
>PMDS01000064.1 GCA_003155655.1 Melioribacter sp. | reverse complement strand
AGGAAATGAAAAAAGTTACCTGGCCAACACGAGATGAATTAAAAGAATCTACTTCTATAGTAATTGTTGTTTGTCTGGTATTAGCAGCATTTACTTATGTGGTAGATATGGCAGTCAATAAAATCCTACAAGGAATCTTTTAGGTTTGGAAAACGAGAAAGCAAAATGGTATGTAGTTAGAACGTTTTCAGGTCACGAAAATAAAGTGAAAACGTTAATTGAAGCAGAGCTTAAAGAAAGCGAAGAACTGCGCGCCAGGGTGTTTGATGTGCTCGTTCCCACCGAGAAAGTTTTTGAAGTTAAAGACGGCAAGAAAAAAACCAAGAAGAAAAATTTCTTCCCCGGTTATATTCTGGTTTGTGCCGATCTTGATATTAAGGTAAAAGATTTTATTATCAACACTGCATCTGTAATGGGGTTTCTTGGATCGGCAAATCATCCGGTTCCTCTTCTGGTGGAAGAAGTAAAAAGAATAGTTGGAAGACTTACTCAAAATGATGAAACAGAACGTACAGAGACAGTTTTCAGAACAGGCGATTTTGTAAAAATCATAGACGGTCCATTCAATAATTTTTCAGGCTTTATTCAGGAAGTGAATGAAGAAAAATTGAAAATTAAAGTTATGGTATCAATCTTTGGAAGAAAGACGCCGGTTGAAATTGATTTTGCTCAAGCTGAATTTGAAAAATAAAAATTACATAGGTTAAATTATGGCAAAGAAAATTGACAGCTATATTAAATTGCAAATACCTGCAGGTGCAGCTAATCCTTCTCCACCAGTAGGTCCTGCTTTAGGTCAGAAAGGTGTTAACATAATGGAGTTCTGTAAGCAGTTCAATGCAAGAACTTCTGATAAACAAGGATTAATTATTCCGGTAGTAATAACTGTTTATTCGGATAAATCATTTACATTTATTACCAAAACGCCTCCTGCTGCTATATTATTAAAGAAAGCTGCAAAAGTTGAAAAAGGTTCTCCCGAGCCAAATAAAACAAAAGTTGCAAAAGTTACAAAAGCACAGGTTCGCGAAATTGCAACTTTGAAAATGCCTGATCTTAATGCTCATGATGTTGATCACGCAATGAGCATGGTAGCCGGAACAGCCCGCAGTATGGGTTTTACAGTTGAAGACTAATTTGAAAATAATTTTTTGCCAGGATTAAAAATGAAAGTTTCAAAAAGAATTAAAGCCATTAATAAAAATGTTGATACAGCAAAAGAATATACTCTTGAAGCTGCAATTAAACTTTTGAAGGAAAATTCAAAAGTTAAATTTAATGAAACATTGAATTGCGCAATCCGCCTGGGTGTTGATCCGCGTCATGCAGATCAAATGATAAGAGGTACTGTTTCTCTTCCGCATGGAACCGGCAAAAAAGTTTCTGTGCTTGTTATTGCCAAAGGCGCACAGGCAGAAGCAGCTTTGAAAGCCGGGGCAGAGTACGCAGGGTTTGAAGAATACATTGAAAAAATTAAAGGCGGCTGGGCAGATATTGATGTAATTATTGCTACTCCTGATACTATGGGAGAAGTTGGTAAGCTTGGCCGTGTACTTGGTCCTAAAGGTTTAATGCCAAACCCAAAAAGCGGAACAGTTGCTGCCGATGTTGCAAAAGCTGTTAAAGAAGTTAAAGCCGGTAAAATTGAATTTAGAGTTGAAAAAGCAGGCATAGTTCATACAGCGCTAGGTAAATTAGATTTTACTGCCGAACAGCTTGCAGATAACACGCGTGCATTTCTTATAACAATTATGAAAATGAAACCATCTTCTGCTAAAGGAGTATACATAAAGAGTTTATATTTGTCTTCAACTATGGGTCCTGGTCTAAGAATTACAAAAGAAGAATCTTCTATATCCTCTAAACACGAATAAATTTTTACGCACTCATAAATGCTTCTACATTATTAAGTGTGTCGTTATAACTGAACAGGAGTACGATGAAAAAAGAAGAAAAAGGAGAGATGGTTGAGAAGATTAAAGAGCTTGTAAATAATTCTTCTGCAATGTTTCTTGTTGATTACCGCGGTGTTAATGTTGCGGGTATCAACAAATTGCGTTCTAATTTTAGAAAAGAAGGAGTTACATACAAGGTCTTTAAGAACACACTCTTCAAAAAAGCGCTTGAACAAACAGGCGGATACGAAAAATTTAACACGCAGCTTGTAGGAATGATTGGTATAGCTTTTGCGGGCGAGAATTTTGTTGCGCCGGCTAAGATTATCAAAAAATATTTTGATGAATCCAAAAAATTTTCCTTCAAAGGTTGTTACCTTGAATCAACATACTATGGTGCAGAACAGTTAGATACAATTGCATCAATGCCTACTAAAGAAGAAATCATGGCAGGTATTGTCAGAAGTGTTGCTGCCCCTGCAAGCGGTATTGTTGGTGCTATCAATGCAGTTATTAGAGATCTTGTTAGTGTTATTGATGAAGTTGGCAAGAAGAAAGCTGCATAATATAAAAATTGAATAATTAATTAAAAGTAACAGGAGTAATAAAAAATGTCAGAAAAAATTGCAGAGATTGTAGAGAAAATAAAAGCTCTCACACTCGTTGAAGCCTCAGAATTAAAAAAGGCATTAGAAGATGAATTCGGCGTTACTGCCGCAGCACCAATGATGATGGCAGGACCAGCAGCAGGTCCGGCAGCAGCTCCCGTTGAAGAAAAAACCGAATTTGATGTTGTTCTTCAAGCAGCCGGTGCAACAAAAATCAACGTAATTAAAGTTGTTCGCGCTCATACAGGACTTGGATTAAAGGAAGCCAAAGATTTAGTTGATGGCGCACCAAAGACTGTAAAAGAAGCTATATCAAAAGACGAATCAGAAAAGATTAAAAAAGAATTAGAAGAAGCTGGCGCTACAGTTCAAGTTAAGTAGCATTTCTTTTCTTTTTTTATATAAAATTAGAGTGGTAGGATGGTTGAAATCTGTCCTACCACTTTCTTTCATTTTTGATGAAAGAAAAAACTGACAAAAACCACATTGGAGGTTAGGGTTGGAAAAACAAAAAATTAACAGAAGCACTGGTAGAATTACATTTGCTTCAATTTCTCAAGCTGTTAAAGTCCCGGACTTATTAAACATTCAGTTGGATTCATTCGAGGAATTTATTCAATTGAAAGTTATTCCGGAGCAAAGAGAAGGCAAAGGTTTGCAGGCAGTATTCGATACCAACTTCCCCATCCTCGATAATAAAGAATTTTACAGGCTGGATTTTATTGAGTATTACATTGAGAAACCAAGATTCTCAATGACTGAATGCGAGGAAAGAGGTTTAACTTACTCTGCTCCTCTTAAAGCAAAATTACGTCTTTCTACAAAGGATGATGAAACAGGTGAATACGTAAATTCTGTAGAGCAGGAAGTATATCTTGGTAATCTACCTTTTATGACGCACCGTGGAACATTTATTATTAACGGTGCAGAAAGAGTAATTGTCAGCCAGCTCCACCGTTCTCCGGGTGTAGCTTTCTCGCAGACATTTCATCCAAATGGAACACCAATTTATTCAGCTAGAATAATTCCTTTCAGGGGTTCCTGGGTTGAATTTGCTACAGATATTAATAATATTCTTTACGTTTATATCGACCGGAGAAAGAAATTCCCTTCTACAACTTTGCTACGCGCTCTTGGATATGAAACTGATGAGCAAATTTTAAATCTTTTCGGATTAATTGAAGAATTAACTGCAAAACAGCTAAACGTAGATAAACATACCGGAAGAGTGGCTGCAAATGATATTATAGATACAACAACAGGTGAAATTTACGCATCAAAAGACACCGAACTTACTGAAGAAATTATTGACAGCATCAAACATTCCGGAGTTACAAAATTACAATTGATCAGTCTTGAAACTTCAATGGAGCAGGATCTGATTATCAATACACTTAAAAAAGATACTTCAACAAATAAAGAAGAAGCACTTTATGCAATCTACCGCCAGTTAAGATCGGGTGAAGCCCCTGATGTTGAAACGGCAGTTGGTTTGATTGACAAATTATTTTTCAATGATAAAAGATATGACCTTGGTGAGGTTGGCAGGTTCAGAATGAATGACCGCTTAAATCTTGAGGTTCCTGATAATATTAAGGTGCTTACAGTTGAAGATATAATTGCGATAATGAAAAATATTACCCACCTAAAAAATGGGAATTTAAGTGTTGATGACATTGATCATCTTGGAAATAGAAGGGTGAGAACTGTCGGCGAGCAGTTACAGCAGCAATATAATGTTGGTTTGGCAAGAATGGCGCGCACAATTAAAGAAAGAATGAATATGCGCGACAACGAAAATATGCAGCCTCAGGATCTTGTAAATGCAAGAACAATAAGCAGCGTTATTAATGCATTCTTCGGAACCAATCAGCTCTCGCAATTCATGGATCAAACAAATCCGCTTTCGGAACTAACACATAAGAGAAGAATTTCTGCTTTAGGTCCCGGCGGTTTAACACGTGAACGGGCAGGCTTTGAAGTCCGCGACGTGCACCATTCACATTATGGCCGTTTGTGTCCTATTGAAACTCCTGAAGGCCCAAACATTGGTTTGATTTCATCCCTTACAATTTATGCAAGAGTTAATCAATATGGATTTTTAGAAACACCATATAGAAAAGTTAAAGAAGGAAAAGTTTCAAATAGTATAGATTTCTTAAGCGCAGATCAGGAAGATGAATTTATTATTGCGCAGGCAAACGTACCATTAGACGATCAGGGCAGATTTACTGAAAACCGGGTAAGATGCCGTGAACGTGGAGATTTCCCTGTTGTTCCGCGTAATGAAGTTCATTATATGGATGTTGCTCCTGCACAAATAGTTTCTGCAGCGGCAGCATTAATACCATTCCTTGAACATGATGATGCAAACAGAGCATTGATGGGTTCAAACATGCAGCGCCAGGCAGTTCCATTATTAGTCCCTCAGGCGCCAATTGTTGGTACGGGAATGGAAGCAAAAATTGCACGTGACTCCCGTTCTATATTAATTGCTGAAGATGATGGAGTTGTTGAATATTCTGATGCGACAAAAGTTATTGTTAAATATGATGTTGATGAGAAAGCTCCGGAAACATTGGTAAGTTTTGATGATGAAAAAAGGGTTACATATAAACTTACAAAGTTTGCCGGAACAAACCAGGAAACTTGCTTCACACAAGAACCAATTGTTGTAACGGGTCAGCGTGTTAAAAAAGGTGAAGTACTTGCTGATGGTCCTGGAATTGATAAGGGTGAACTTGCACTTGGACGCAATGTATCGGTTGCGTTCATGCCATGGCGTGGTTATAACTTTGAGGATGCTATTGTACTAAGTGAACGCCTTGTTGGAGATGATGTATTTACCTCGATACACATTGAAGAATTTGAATTGCAGGTTCGCGAAACTAAACGAGGCGAAGAAGAATTAACACGGGATATTCCAAACGTTAGTGAAGAGGCTACAAAAGATCTTGACGAAAATGGAATTGTACGCGAAGGCGCTGAAGTTAAAGAAGGTGACATTTTAATTGGTAAAATTACTCCTAAGGGAGAAACTGATCCTACACCCGAAGAGAAATTGTTAAAAGCAATCTTTGGAGATAAAGCAGGTGATGTTAAAGATGCATCACTTAAAGCACCTCCAGGTTTGAAAGGTGTTGTTATTAAGACAAGATTATTTAGCCGTAAGCGTAAGGATATTGAATCTAAAAAACTTGAGAAGAAACAGCTCGATACTCTGGAATCTGAATACAAAAAAAGAAAAGACAATCATTATCAGAAATTAGTTGCTAAAGTAACCAGGATAACCGAAGATAAAACTACAACAGGTATTAGAGATGTTGATGGAACAGTAGTTTTAAGAAGCGGAAATACAATAAAAGAAAATACTTTTGCTGATATAGATGATATAACTAAACTTGATTATACAAAAGAGTGGTTCGAACGTAAGAGCACAAATGAAATGATCAAGCAGTTATATTCAAATTATTTTATTCTTTTGGCGGAAATTGAAGAAGATTACAAACGGGAAAAATTAAAGATCCAAAGTGGTGATGAATTACCGCCTGGAATTACTCAGCTTGCCAAAGTTTACGTTGCCAAGAAAAGAAAAGTATCGGTCGGTGATAAAATGGCAGGCCGTCATGGTAATAAAGGTGTTGTTGCTAAAGTTGTTCCCGTTGAAGACATGCCTTACCATGAAGATGGAACTCCGGTTGATATAGTTCTGAATCCGCTTGGCGTACCTTCACGTATGAACCTGGGTCAATTATATGAAACAGCCCTAGGATGGGTAGGTCATAAACTTGGCGTTAAGTTCGAAACGCCAATATTCGACAGTGCAAAAGTAAGCGAAGTTGAAGATTGGTTGAAGGAAGCAGAACTTGCAGAAGGAAGTAAAACATGGTTGTATGATGGAAGAAGCGGAGAAAAATTCCATCAGAAAGTAACATGTGGTTATATCTATATGATGAAACTAGGTCACATGGTTGATGACAAGATTCATGCACGTTCAATTGGCCCATACTCGCTTATTACTCAACAGCCATTAGGCGGAAAGGCACAATTTGGCGGACAGAGGTTTGGTGAAATGGAAGTTTGGGCGCTTGAAGGTTACGGCGCTTCTCACGTCCTTCAGGAAATTTTGACTGTTAAAAGCGATGATGTTACAGGAAGAGCTAAGACTTATGAAGCAATTGTTAAAGGTGAAAATGTACCTGAACCAAATATACCTGAAGCGTTCAATGTAATGATTAAAGAACTTCAAGGTCTAGGTCTGGATATAAAAATTAACTAACTCGTCCGGAAAATTTTTTCCGGGATCAACCAAGAGTTTGACTAAAGGAGTATAAAATGCGATTGAAAGCGCAAGAAAATAAAGTTAAGCAAATTGAAAGTTTGACTATTAGTCTGGCTAGTCCGGATGATATTCTATCCAGGTCACATGGCGAAGTTACAAAACCTGAAACTATCAATTACCGGTCTTTCAGACCTGAAAAAGATGGACTCTTCTGCGAGAAAATTTTTGGTCCTGTTAAAGATTGGGAATGTGCATGCGGAAAGTATAAAGGCATCCGTTACAAAGGAATAGTTTGCGACCGCTGCGGAGTAGAAGTAACTTTAAAAAGTGTTCGCCGTGAAAGAATGGGACACATTCAACTTGCTGTTCCTGTTGTTCATATTTGGTTTTTCAAAGCATTGCCATCAAAGATCGGCAATATCATTGGTATGACAACCAAGGAACTTGAAAAAGTAATTTATTATGAAGCTTATGTAGTAATAAACCCGGGTCCAACAGGGTTAAGCAAGAAAGATTTGATCTCTGAAGATCAGTATTATGAAATTGTCAGCTCTCTGCCTCATGAAAATGATTCTTTGGATGATGAAGATCCAAAGAAGTTTGTAGCCCGGATTGGCGGCGATGCAATAAAAGAACTGTTAAAGAAGATAGACATTGAATATACTTTTGCTGATTTAAAATCTCAGCTTGGTCCGGATACATCGCAGCAAAAACGTGCCGACCTTCTAAAAAGATTAAGAGTTTTAGAAGCCTTCCGTGAATATGAAGGCAAAGTTCCAAACAAACCTGAATGGATGGTCTTAAATGTAGTTCCTGTTATACCACCGGAACTTCGTCCTCTTGTTCCTCTCGAAGGAGGTAGATTTGCAACTTCTGATTTGAATGATCTTTATAGAAGAGTGATCATCCGTAACAACCGTTTAAAAAGATTAATTGATATAAAAGCTCCTGAAGTAATTTTGCGTAATGAAAAAAGAATGCTTCAGGAAGCAGTTGACGCTTTATTCGATAATTCACGCCGTGCAAGTGCAGTCCGCAGTGATGGAAATAGACCATTGAAGTCTCTCAGCGATATGCTGAAAGGAAAGCAAGGACGCTTCCGTCAGAATTTGCTTGGTAAACGTGTAGATTATTCAGGCCGTTCTGTTATTGTTGTAGGTCCTGAATTAAAACTGCATCAATGCGGTTTGCCAAAAGATATGGCGGTTGAATTGTTTAAACCGTTTATTATCCGTAAGCTGATCGAGCGCGGGCATTTCAAGACTGTCAAGAGTGCGCGTAAAGCCGTTGATAGAAAAGATGCTTTAATTTGGGATATACTTGAAAAATTAATTGATGGTCATCCGATAATGTTGAACCGCGCCCCAACTTTGCACCGTCTGGGCATACAAGCATTTCAGCCAATATTAATTGATGGAAAAGCTATACAATTGCATCCTTTGGTTTGTACAGCATTCAACGCAGATTTCGATGGCGATCAAATGGCGGTTCACGTTCCTCTTTCATATGAGGCTCAGCTTGAAGCTGCAGTTTTAATGTTAAGCAGCCATAATATTCTTTCTCCACAAAATGGATTACCAATTGTTCTTCCTTCGCAGGATATTGTACTTGGACTTTATTATTTGACAAAAGTTAAAAATGGCGCCAAAGGGGAAGGTAAAATTTTTGGAAGCGCTGAAGAAGTAATAATTGCATATAATTCAAAAGTTGTTGAACTGCATTCTAAAATAAAAGTTAAAATAGAAAATGAAATGTTAGAAACCACAGTAGGAAGAGTGATTTTTAACGTAATAGTTCCTAAAGAGATGGGCTACATAAACGAGCTGCTTGTTAAGAAAAGCTTCTCCGGATTTATTTATAAAATGTTCATCAAACTTGGAAATGTTGCTACTGCTAAATTCCTGGACGATTTGAAAGATCTTGGATACAGATACGCAACTGCCGCAGGAATTTCTATCAGCTTCAGCGATATGATTGTTCCTGATGAAAAAGTTAAACTTATTGAAGATTCGAATAAAAAAGTTGCAGGAATTTTAAGTGAGCATGAACAGGGTTTAATTACAGATGCTGAACGTTACAATAAAATAGTTGACGTTTGGACACATACAACAAACAACGTAGCAAAATCTTTGATGGATAGGATCAAGACTGATCAAGCTGGTTTTAATTCTCTTCATATGATGGTTGATTCCGGTGCAAGAGGTTCTCAAGACCAGGTACGCCAGCTCGCAGGAATGCGCGGGTTGATGATGAAACCACAAAAAAGCTTAACTGGTCAATCCGGCGAAATCATTGAAAATCCAATTGTTGCAAATTTTAAAGAAGGATTATCAGTTCTTGAATATTTTATATCTACTCACGGTGCCCGTAAAGGTCTTGCTGATACAGCTTTGAAAACTGCTGATGCCGGTTACTTAACCCGCCGTTTATGCGACGTTGCACAGGACGTAATTATAACTGAACTTGACTGCGGTACTATCCGTGGTGTATATATTTCAGCGCTTAAGGATATTGAACTTGAACGTGAACCACTTGCAGAAAGAATTATTGGCCGTGTTGCACAGGAAGATATTTATGATCCGCGTAATGATGAATTATTAATTGAAGCCGGCGAACCAATTACCGAAATTATTGCAGAAAAAATTGATGAAGCAAATATTGACCAGGTATATATTCGAACAGTATTAACATGCGAAGCAAAACGCGGCGTTTGTGCAAAATGCTACGGACGTAATTTAACCACCGGTCAATTAGTAGAAAATGGCGAGGCTGTTGGAATTATTGCTGCACAGTCAATTGGTGAACCCGGTACACAATTAACTTTGCGTACATTCCACTTGGGCGGAACATCATCACGTATTGCATCTCAATCCCAGGTTGAAGCGAATATTAGCGGTACAATAAAATTTGATAGAATTAACTTTGTTGAAAAAACAGATTTCTTTGGAAAAGTAAAGGTTGTTATTGGCAGACGCGGGTCACTTGGAATATTTGATGAAGATAACAGGCAGATAAAGAAATTTGAAATACCGTATGGTGCTGAGTTACTGGTTTCTGACGGGCAGGAAGTTAAAAAAGGACAGCCTTTATATAACCACGATCCTTACAACTCTGTAATTGTTGCAGATGTTAGCGGTAAAGTTTCTTTTGTTGATTTGATTGATAACGTTACATTGCAGCAGGTTGCAGATGAACAAACAGGTCACGTTCAAAAAGTTGTAATTGAGTCAAAAGATAAAACTTTAACTCCTAGCGTACAGATCAGGGATGCTAAAGGAAATGAGAAAATGTTTAACATTCCTACCAGGGCTTATTTATCTGTGGAAGAGGGTGAGGATATTCAATCAGGTACCATTCTTGCAAAGATTTCCAAATCATCGACCAAATCAAGAGATATCACAGGTGGTTTACCCAGAGTAACTGAACTTTTTGAAGCAAGAAGTCCACATGATCCTGCAGTTGTTTCAGAGATTGAAGGCAAGGTTAAATTTGGCGCGAGAAAAAAAGGTTCACGCGAAATAATTATTGAATCACTTGATGGATCAGTACAGAAAATTTACAATGTTGCATATGGAAAGCATGTTCTCGTTCAGGAAAATGATGAAATACCAGCCGGTGAAAAAATAACCGACGGTCCAATAGATCCTCATGATATTTTGAAAATTAAAGGCACTAACGCTGTTCAGGAATATCTGGTAAATGAAATACAGGATGTTTATCGTTTACAGGGAGTTAAAATTAATGATAAACACATTGAAGTAATTGTACGCCAGATGTTACAGAAATTGCAGGTTATTTCTGCCGGTGATACAATTTTTATTGAAGAAGATTTGGTAGACAGAAATAAATTCATTGAAGAAAATGAAAAAATAAAACAGATGATTTATATAAGTGATCCAGGGCAGTCTAAATATAAAATGGCTCAACTACTTACAAAAGTTAAATTCCGTGAACTGAACGCCGACCTGACAAAGAAAAGTAAAAAACCTATTAAATCAAGGGATGCTGAACCGGCAACATTTGATAATATTCTTCTTGGAATTACACATGCAGCTCTTTCAACAGAAAGTTTTATATCTGCAGCGTCTTTCCAGGAAACAACAAAAGTATTAACTAATGCAGCTACTGAAGCAAGAGTTGATCATCTAATTGGTTTAAAAGAAAATGTTGTAATGGGTCATTTAATTCCAGCCGGAACTGGTCTGAAAAAGTATAGAAATATAATATTAACCAGTGAAGAAGTTGAACAAAAGGAAATTGTAGAGGCAACTGAAGCAGAAAAAGAACCAGTTTAGTAAGAGAATATAAAAAAATAACCAGACTTGCTTGACAAAGCATTCATTTATCAATAAATTACAAGTCTGAATTTTTATCAAAAATTTATTTTTTGGAGGATTTTACGTGCCAACGATAAACCAGTTGGTTAGAAAAGGTAGATTAGTGGTATCATCTAAAAATAAAGCCCCGGCTTTAGATGCATGTCCACAAAAAAGAGGAGTTTGCACTAGGGTGTACACAACAACTCCAAAAAAACCAAACTCGGCTTTACGTAAAGTCGCTAGAGTCCGTTTAACAAACGGAATGGAAGTTACGGCTTATATTCCTGGTGAAGGCCATAACTTACAAGAGCATTCAATTGTATTAATTAGAGGTGGAAGAGTAAAAGATCTACCTGGTGTCCGTTATCATATTATTAGAGGCACATTAGATACAAGTGGTGTTGAAGATAGAAAAAAAGGCAGATCTAAATACGGTACTAAAAAACCAAAAGCTAAATAACTATGAGAAAGAAAAGAGCAGAAAAAAGATATCTAAAGCCTGATCCAAGATTCAATGACATTCTAATTGCCAAGTTTATTAATTACATTATGTGGGATGGAAAAAAATCCACGGCAAGGGGAATAGTTTACGATAGTCTTGATCTGATTGAACAAAAAACCAAAAAACCGGCAATAGAAATTTTCAAAAAAGCGATTCAAAATGTTCAGCCTCTGGTTGAAGTTAGAAGCCGCAGGGTTGGCGGTGCTACTTATCAGGTTCCCATGGAAGTTAGACCTGAAAGAAGAGTTGCGCTGGCTTTTCGTTGGATTAAGACTTATTCAAGAGAAAGAAAAGATAAATCTATGGCGCTTAAAGTAGCTGCTGAATTAATGGCTGCTGCAAATGGCGAAGGATCCGCAGTTAAGAAAAAAGATGATACTCATCGCATGGCTGAAGCTAATAAAGCATTCGCCCATTATAAGTGGTAAGAAAGGAATAACTAGTTTAAATGTCAAAACGTGTTGAAATAAATAAAGTTAGAAATATTGGTATTATGGCTCACATAGATGCTGGTAAAACTACAACTACAGAGCGCATTCTATACTATACAGGTAAACTGCATAGAATGGGTGAAGTACATGATGGTGCGGCAACTATGGATTGGATGGAACAGGAAAAAGAACGCGGTATTACTATTACAAGCGCTGCAACTACAACTTTTTGGAGAGAAAATCAGATTAATATTATTGATACTCCCGGTCACGTAGATTTTACAGTTGAAGTTGAAAGATCATTAAGAGTATTGGATGGCGCTATAGCATTGTTTTGTGCAGTTGGCGGTGTTGAACCTCAGTCTGAAACCGTTTGGAGACAGGCAGATAAATACAACGTTCCGAGAATTGCATTTGTTAATAAAATGGATAGGGTTGGCGCTGATTTCTTTCATGCAGTACAAATGATGAAAGAAAAATTGGGAGCTCATGCAGTTCCAATTAATCTTCCTGTTGGTGAAGGAGATTTGTTTAGAGGCATAATTGATTTAATGAAAATGAAAGCAATTATGTTCAACGATGAATCCTTAGGAATTGAATTTGAAGAAGTTGCAATTCCTGCAGATCTAGTTTCTCTTGCTCAAAAATTCAGAACACTAATGTTAGAAGCTGTATCTGATGTGGATGACACTTTATTAGAGAAATTTCTTGAAGGCAAAGAGATTTCGGAAGAAGAAATAAAGAAAGTTCTTAGAGAAGCGACTATACAAAATAAAATTATTCCTGTTCTTTGCGGTTCTTCATTTAAAAATAAAGGTGTTCAGCAATTGTTGGATTCTGTTGTTGATTTTCTTCCTTCTCCTGTAGATAACCCGGAACTTGTTGCACACCATATACATAAAAATGATCATGTTGAAAGAAAGGTTGATCCTAAAGAAAAATTTACGGCGCTTGCATTTAAAATTATGACTGATCCTTATGTAGGCAAGCTGACTTTTGTTAGAGTTTATGCAGGTACTTTAAAAGCTGGTTCTTATATTTATAATTCTGTTTCAGATAAAAAAGAAAGAGTTGGAAGAGTTCTTGAGATGCACGCTAATACACGTGTTGATATGGATGAAATTAGATGTGGTGATATTGCTGCTTTGGTAGGCTTAAAACATACAAGAACCGGCGATACTCTTTGTACTGAAGAAGATGCTATTTTACTTGAAAAGATGATCTTTCCGGAACCGGTTATACAAATTGCAATCGAACCTAAAACTAAAGCTGATCAGGATAAACTTTCTGAATCGCTTGCTAAGCTTTCTGACGAAGATCCTACCTTTAAAATTAAAGTTGATGATGAAACCGGTCAGACTTTAATTAGCGGAATGGGTGAACTTCATCTTGAAATTCTTGTAGATAGAATGAAAAGAGAATTCAAAGTTGAAGCTAACGTTGGAAAACCACAGGTTGCATACAGAGAGACAATTACTAAAACTGTTCAAGCGGAAGGTAAATTTATTAAACAGTCAGGTGGACGCGGAAAGTATGGACATGTTTGGATTGAGTTTTCTCCTAATACTCCTGGTAAAGGGTTTGAATTTGAAAATGGTATTGTAGGCGGTGTTGTTCCAAAAGAATATATTAACCCGGTTATGCATGGATTACAGGAAGCTATGAGAAATGGTGTTTTGGCCGGTTATCCTGTTGTTGACGTTAAAGCTAAGTTGTTTGATGGATCTTATCATGATGTAGACTCGGATGAAATTTCATTTAAAGTTGCGGGTTCAATTGCATTTAAACAGGGTGCTCAAAAAGCCGGTCCAATTTTACTTGAACCAATGATGAGCGTTGAAGTTATTACTCCGGAAGAATATTTGGGCGATGTTATGGGCGATTTAAATTCCAGGAGAGGCAAAATAGAAGGATTTACTTCGCGTAAAGATGCCCAGGTTATTAAAGCTATGGTTCCGCTTGCACAGATGTTCGGATATGCTACTATACTTCGTTCTATGACTCAGGGTCGTGCAATATATACAATGCAGTTTGCTCATTATTCAGAAGTGCCTAAATCGGTTGCTGAAGAGATTACTGAAAAATCTCAAGCAAAGAAAACCGTTGAATCATATTAGATAATAATTAAATATAAATCATTAAAGAAAATAAAAAATATTAAGGAGAGTACTTAAGATGGCAAAAGAAAAATTTGACCGTAGTAAACCTCACGTTAATATAGGAACTATCGGACACGTAGACCATGGTAAAACTACTCTTACTGCTGCCATCACCATGGCGTTAGCAAAGAAGGGTTTGTCACAGATCAGAACATTCGACAGTATTGATAATGCCCCTGAAGAAAGAGAAAGAGGTATTACAATTGCAACAGCTCACATTGAATATTCAACTGCAAACAGACATTATGCTCACGTTGACTGCCCTGGTCACGCAGACTATGTTAAAAACATGATTACTGGTGCCGCGCAAATGGACGGTGCAATTCTTGTTGTTGCTGCTACAGATGGTCCTATGCCCCAGACACGCGAACACATTCTTCTTGCCCGCCAGGTGGGTGTACCAAGAATGGTTGTGTTCATGAATAAAGTTGACGCTGTTGATGATCCTGAATTATTAGATTTAGTTGAAATGGAATTAAGAGAACTTTTAACATATTATGAATTCCCGGGAAATGAAATTCCAATTATCAGGGGTTCAGCTTTGAAAGCTTTGGAAGCAGGTACATCTAATGCCGATCCAAAAGATGAAAGATATAATTGCATTTGGGAACTTATGGATGCTGTTGATTCTTATATTCCAATTCCTGAAAGAAATGCTGATAAACCATTCTTAATGCCTGTCGAAGATGTTTTCTCAATTACCGGCCGTGGTACAGTTGCTACCGGTAGAGTTGAAAGAGGAACTGTTAAATTGAACGAAGAAGTTGAATTAATTGGTCTTGGTGTTCACAAGAAAACAGTTGTTACGGGTATTGAAATGTTCCGTAAAGAACTTGAATCTGCAATTGCCGGTGATAATGCCGGGTTGCTGCTTCGCGGTGTTGACAAAAATGAAATTGAAAGAGGTATGGTTCTTGTAAAAACAGGTTCAATTACTCCTCATACTATTTTTGAAGGAAAAGTTGTTATTCTTTCAAAAGAAGAAGGTGGACGTCATACACCGTTCTTTAATGGCTACAGACCACAGTTCTATTTCAGAACAACAGATGTAACCGGTGTTGCTACATTACCTGAAGGAACAGAAATGGTTATGCCTGGCGATAGTGTAACACTTAAAATTGACTTGATTACTGAAATTGCCATGGAAGAAGGTTTAAAGTTCGCTATTCGTGAAGGCGGCAGAACAGTAGGTGCTGGTATAGTTACAAAGATTATCAAATAAACAGATGATAAATTAGAAAGCGTTGCTGCATAAGTGACGCTTTCAATGTGATTAACAAGGAGATTTAAAAAGTGCCCGGTCAGAAAATTAGAATTAAATTAAAATCGTACGATCATATTCTTATTGATAAGTCAACAGAGAAAATAATTAAAACAGTTAAAAGCACTGGTGCTGTTGTTTCAGGGCCAATTCCTCTTCCAACGAGAAGGACAGTGTTCACCGTTTTAAGATCACCACACGTTGATAAAAAATCTAGAGAACAGTTCGAAATCAGGGCGCATAAAAGAATCATAGATATTCATAACTCAAATAATAAAACAGTAGACGCATTAAGCAAGCTGGATATACCCGCAGGCGTCGATATAGAGATTAAGTTATAGGAATACAGAAATGCCAGGCTTATTAGCTAAAAAGTTAGGAATGACAAATATATTTTCGGAAGATGGTCAAATTATTCCGGTAACAGTTCTAGAAGCTGGTCCTTGTAAAGTTTGTTCTATTAAAACTAAAGACAAGGATGGTTATGAAGCTGTTCAACTTGGCTTTGGTGAGAAGAAAGAGAAGAGAACTAATAAACCTCAACTTGAGTATTTCAAAAAGCAGGGAATTACCACTCCGCAAATTTTGAAAGAATTTAAAAATTTTGAAGTATCACAATTTAAAATTGGTGATGAAGTTAAAACCGATATTTTCCAGGTTGGCGATAAAGTTAAAGTTTCCGGCAGAAATAAAGGAAAAGGTTTTCAAGGTGTAATGAGAAGACACAACTTTGGCGGTGTTGGCGGAACTACACACGGACAAAGTGATAGATTAAGAGCCCCTGGTTCAATTGGTGCAAGTTCTTATCCGTCAAGAGTATTCAAAGGTACACGCATGGCAGGTAGAATGGGTTTTGAAAATACAACCATATCTAAATTAAAAGTTGTAAAAATAATTGCAGAGAAAAATATTTTAATGGTAAAAGGAGCTGTTCCAGGCTCAATAAATTCAATCGTTGCTATCAACAAATAATTTGATAAAAATGAAATTAGAAGTTTATAAACAAGACGGTACAAAATCTGGCGAGACAATAGAACTCTCCAAAGATATTTTTGAAATTGAACCAAATGATCATGTTATCTATTTGGCAGTTAAAGCATATCTTGCTAATCAGCGTCAGGGCACTCACAAAGCAAAAGAAAGAAGTGAGGTAAATGGCGGCGGTAAAAAACCATGGAAGCAAAAAGGTCGTGGCGGTGCCCGCGCAGGTACAACACGCTCTCCGCTTTGGATTGGCGGCGGATCTATATTTGGTCCTAAACCTAGAGACTATACACAGAAATTAAATAAGAAAGTTAATGCTCTTGCAAGGAAATCTGCTCTTTCATATAAAGCTAAAGCAAATCAGATAGTTATAGTAGAAGATTTCGACTTTGAAGCACCAAAAACAAAAGAATTTGTATCGTTGCTAAATGCATTGAATATAAAAGGTAAGAGAACATTACTGTTAACTAATGGAACAAAGCTTAACCTTTATAAATCAGGACGGAACGTTCAAAAAGTAAATATTCTTGAAGCTAATAACGCTTCTACATACGATCTGGTAAATAACCAGGTTTTAGTTTTACAAAAAGGCGCGGTTAATCTTTTAGAAACCTCAATAAATTAAACTGGTTTGAAAATGAAAAGTGTTTTAGTAAGACCCTTGATAACTGAAAAAATGAGTGGTATCAGTGAAAAAAATCCTACAAAATTTGGATTTATAGTAAATATCGATACCAATAAAATAGAAATAGCAAAAGCTGTAAAAGCCAAATTTGAAGTTGATGTTGTTTCGGTTAATACGGTAAGATATAAAGGAAAAGAAAGAACCCAGTTCACCAAGAAGGGAAGATTTACAGGTAGAACGCCGAAATTTAAAAAAGCAATTGTTACCTTAAAGGAAGGTCAAACAATAGATATTTTTGGACAAGCATAGCAATACCGAAATTCGGAGCAGAATTAAATGGCAATTAGAAAATTAAAACCAAATACCCCCGGAACAAGATTTATGAGCATCTCTTCTTTTGAAGAGATTACCAAAACTACACCGGAAAAATCTTTATTAGGCGTTATTAAAAAATCCGGCGGAAGAAATAATCTTGGAAGAGTTACCTCACGTCACAGGGGCGGTGGGCATAAGAGACGTTATAGAATTATAGATTTCAAACGTGAAAAAATTGGAATTACTGCAAATGTTTTTTCTATTGAGTATGATCCTAATAGAACATCAAGAATTGCATTACTGCATTACGTTGATGGCGAGAAAAGATACATTATTGCACCCGACGGATTAAAGGTTGGAGATACTGTAACGTCCGGCAGCGGATCAGAAATAAAAGTTGGTAACGCTTTGCCATTGAAAGAAATTCCGCTTGCAAGTTTTATTCATAATGTTGAGCTGAAACCGGGCAAAGGCGGACAAATAGGACGCTCTGCCGGTGCATCAATTCAGCTTATGGCACGTGAAGGAAAATTCGCCCAGTTAAAAATGCCTTCCGGCGAAATTAGAAATGTTAGTGTTGACTGTATGGCTACTTATGGTGTTGTTGGAAATATGGATCATGAGAATATTAGTCTTGGTAAAGCAGGAAGAAGCAGGTGGCTTGGAAGAAGATCTCATAATCGTGGTGTAACAATGAACCCTGTAGATCACCCGATGGGTGGCGGTGAAGGTAAAACATCCGGTGGAGGTCATCCGGTATCGCCATGGGGACAAAAAGCAAAAGGACTAAAGACAAGAAAACGGAAGAATCCTTCCAATAAATATATTGTAAAGAGAAGAAAATAATTTAGGTAAACAATGCCAAGATCAGTCAAAAAAGGTCCATTCATCGATATTAAATTGATGAAAAAAGTTAGAAAGCTTAACGAGACTAACCAAAAAAAGATAGTTAAAACTTGGTCACGTACTAGCACAATTTCACCGGAATTTGTAGGTCATACAATTGCAGTTCATAATGGAAACAAGATGATTCCTGTTTACATTTCTGAAAATATGGTTGGTCATAAACTCGGCGAGTTCTCACCAACTAGAATTTTTAGAGGACATCCTGGAACTAAAGCAGAAAAAGCTACTAAAGTAAAAGCATAACGGGAAAAATGATGATGGAAGCAAAATCAACGCACAAATATATTGGAACTTCACCGCGAAAGATGAGGCTGGTAGTTGATTTAATCAGAGGTAAATCTGTTGATCACGCAGTCGAGATACTTCATTTTTCTCCAAAGCATTCATCAAAAGATGCTGAAAAAGTTTTACGCTCAGCAATATCCAATTTGATGAACAAGGACGAAGGTACAAAACATGAAGTAGCTGACCTCTTTGTTAAAGAAGCATTTGTTAATGGCGGTCCAACGTTAAAAAGAATTTCTCCCGCTCCGATGGGTAGAGCATACAGAATTAGAAAACGGTCTAATCATATAACAATAGTTGTTGCAACAAAAAAGTAATCTAGGAGGTAGTTTTGGGTCAGAAGGTTAATCCAATCGGTTTTAGAGTAGGCATCATTAGAGGATGGGAATCGAACTGGTACGAAAACAAGAGTTATGCAGTAAAACTTGTTGAGGATAAAAAACTAAGAAACTATATAAAGAAAAGATTACAAAATGCCGGTATATCAACAATAATTATTGATAGAACTTCAAAGAATATAATTCTTACAATCAATACATCCAGACCAGGTGTTGTTATTGGAAAGAGCGGAAAAGAAATTGCGCAGATTGAAGAAGAATTAAAGAAGTTGACTGATAAAGAAGTAAAAATACAGATTACAGAAATTAAAAGACCGGAACTGGATGCACGTCTGGTTGCAGAGAATATATCAAAGCAAATTGAAGGAAGAGTTTCATTTAGAAGAGCAATGAAGCAGGCAATTACCTCCTCTATGAGAATGGGTGCTGAAGGAATTAGGATTATGTGTGCTGGAAGATTAGGAGGAGCGGAAATGGCAAGAACCGAACAGTATAAAGAGGGTAGAATTCCACTTCATACACTGCGAGCAGATATTGATTATGGTACTGCTACAGGACAGACAATTTATGGTTCAATTGGAGTTAAAGTTTGGATTTGCCGTGGAGAAATTTTAGGTAAACGTTCAACCGAATAAAAAGTTTAGGAGTTTTTTTTCATGTTAATGCCGAAAAGAGTTAAGTATCGTAAAGCGCATAGAGGTAGAAGAGCAGGAAAAGCTACTCGTGGTCATCTTGTGAACTTTGGCGATTATGGATTGAAAGCATTGGAACCAGCTTGGATTACAAGCCGTCAAATTGAAGCTTGCCGTGTTGCTTTATCACGTCATATGAAACGTGACGGAAAAATGTGGATTAGAATTTTCCCTGACAAACCAGTTACAAAGAAACCGCTTGAAACTAGAATGGGAAAAGGAAAAGGTGCTCCTGAATTTTGGGTAGCAGTTGTTAAACCAGGAAGAATTATGTTTGAAATTGGCGGTGTTGATAAAGCCACAGCTGTTGAAGCATTAAATCTTGCTTCTCATAAATTGCCAATTAAAACAAAAGTTTGTCAACGTCCTGATTTAGAATCATAAAAGGATTTTATAGAAAATGAAGATTTTTGAAATAAGAGAAATGGCCACAGAAGAAATTCGGAAACGTATAGTTGAAGATCAAAAACTTCTAGTGGATCTAAGATTTCAACAAGAATTAAAGCAGCTAACCAACACTGCAAAACTTTATCTTGTTAAAAAGGATATTGCTAAGTTGAAAACAATATTAAAGGAACGTGAAACGTTGGAAGCTAAAAACTCAAAGGCCAATTAATTAGGAGTGTTCGAGTTTATATGGAGAAAAGAAGTTTAAGAAAAACAAGGATAGGTACTGTTGTAAGCAATAAAATGCAGAAGAGTATCGTGGTTGCAATCGAAAGACGTGTAGCCCATCCTATTTATAAGAAATATTTTAAGAAAACTACAAAGCTGATGGCGCACGACGCAAAGAATGAATGTGGTGTTGGCGATGTTGTTAAAATTATGGAAACACGTCCTTTGAGTAAAAGAAAAACCTGGCGCTTAGTTGAGATTGTTGAAAAAGCCAAGTAAAAAAGTTTGATAAGGAAGACATAAATCATGGTACAAGAAGAAACAAATTTAGTGGTTGCGGATAACTCCGGTGCAAAGCGGGTGCGGTGTATCCGTATACTTGGCGGTAGCAGTCGCCGGTACGCTAGTGTCGGTGATGTGATTGTTGTAAGTGTTAAAACAGCAATCCCAGGCGGCGGAGTTAAAAAAGGTGAAGTCTCCCGCGCAGTTGTTGTCCGTACAAAAAAAGAAGTTAGAAGAAATGATGGTTCATATATTCGCTTTGATGAAAATGCAGCAGTTCTCTTAAATGCCCAGGGTGAACCGAGAGGTACCCGTATCTTTGGACCTGTTGCAAGAGAACTTAGAGATAAAAAATTTATGAAGATTATTTCTCTGGCACCAGAGGTATTATAAGGATCGGCAAATGAAAATTAGAAAAAGCGATACAGTAGTTATTGTTGCGGGAAACTCAAAAGGTAAGACGGGAAAAGTATTGAAAGTGTTTCCAAAAGTTAACCGCGTAATTGTTGAAGGCGTTAATCTTCGTAAGAGACATACAAAGCCAAATCAGAAAACTCCGCAGGGAGGTATTACTGAAAAAGAAGCTGCAATTAATGTTTCTAACGTTATGATTCTTGATCCAAAAACAAATACAAAAACAAGAATTGGTGCAAGACTTATTATTGACGAAAAAACTGGTAAAAAGAAAAGTGCAAGAATCAGCCGTTCAAGCGGCGAAATGATTGCCTAAGAGTAATTTTAAGGATATATAATTATAATGGCAAAAGAACAAAAACCACAGAAAGAGCAAAAGGACAAAAAAGCTAAAGCCGGCGAAGAAAAAGTTGCTGAACCCAAAGCAAAAGTAGTCGAACCTAAGATCCCTGCTCGTCTAAAAGAAAGATATGCTAAGGATATTGTTCCAAAGATAAAAGAACAATTTGGTTATAAAAGCATTATGCAAGTTCCTCGTCTTAGCAAAATTGTTGTTAACATGGGAGTTGGGCAGGCTGTTCAAGATGCAAAAATTTTAGATGAAGCTGTAAAAGATCTGGAGACAATAACAGGTCAAAAAGCTTCAGTAAGAATTGCAAAAAAATCGATATCAAATTTTAAGCTGCGTGAAGGAATGAAAATTGGAGCAAAGGTTACATTGCGCAGGGAAATTATGTATGAATTTCTGGACCGTTTTATTTCTCTTGCTTTACCGCGCGTTCGCGATTTCCGAGGAGTATCCGATAAATCATTTGATGGACGCGGAAATTATACTCTCGGCTTAAAAGAGCAGATTATTTTTCCTGAAATCAATCCTGATAAGGTAACAAAGGTTTTAGGAATGGATATAACTTTTGTTACAACAGCAAAGACTGATAAGGAAGCATATGAACTACTAGCCGCGTTCGGTCTGCCGTTTAGAAAAAAAGAAATTAACTAAAGGGAAAACATGGCAAGAAAAAGTTTACTCGCACGCGAGGATAAGAGAAGAAGATTGACAGCAAAATTTGCCCAAAAGAGAAAAGAACTGAAAGAAAAGGGCGATTATGATGGATTGCAGCTTCTTCCTAGAAATTCAGCACCAACACGTTTGCACAACAGGTGCCTTATGACTGGAAGACCAAGAGCATATTATAGAAAATTTGGAGTTTCACGTTTGGTTCTGCGCGAAATGGCTTTGCGCGGTGAAATTCCCGGCCTTAAAAAAGCAAGTTGGTAACTAGAGGAGAAATGTAAATGCCTACAACCGATCCGATTGCGGATTTTTTAACTAGAGTAAGAAACGCTGTTAAAGCTAAAAAGAAATTTGTCAATATTCCTTCTTCGAAGATGAAGATCAGCCTTGCTGAAATTCTAAAGAACAACAAATTTATTAAAGATTATAATGTTGTTGAAGATAAAAAGCAGAACGTTCTACGTGTTCATCTTCAATACATTAATGGCGTTCCATCAATAACAGGAATTAAAAGAATTTCGACACCCGGATTGCGGACTTATGTTGCAAAAGATAAGCTCCCGCGTGTTTATAATGGACTGGGAATGGCGGTTATTTCAACTCCTAAAGGTTTGTTAAGCGACAGGCAAGCTAAAAAAGAATCTGTTGGCGGCGAAATTGTCTGCCATGTTTGGTAAAAAATTTTAAGAGGAAAAAAAGTGTCACGTATAGGTAAAAAACCAATAGTTATCAAAGATGTAACAGTAACTAAAACCGGTGATATCATTAAGGTAAAAGGAAAACTTGGTGAGTTACAGATGAAAGTTCATCCTAACATTACTGTTGATGTTACTAAAGAAGAAATTGTAGTTAAACGGCCGGACGATCAAAAAGAAAACAGGGCTCTGCATGGTCTAACACGGGCATTGATTGCCAACATGGTTAAAGGAGTAACGGAAGGTTACACAAAATCTTTAGAGATTGTTGGTGTGGGTTATAAAGCAGAACAAAAAGGCGAAGCAGTTCTTTTCAGTCTTGGTTATTCTCACCCAATACTTTTTATGCCTCCGGTGGGAATAAAAATAGAAGTTCCGGTTCCAACTCAGTTGAAAATTTCAGGCTTTGATAAAGAATTAGTTGGAATGATTGCTGCAAAAGTAAGATCATTCAGAAAACCTGAACCTTACAAAGGCAAAGGTGTTAAATACAGCGGTGAAGTTATTGTTCGTAAAGCAGGCAAAACTGCCGGTAAGTAATAGGAGAAATTGAAAATGTTTTTGAAAGACAATAAAAGAAGAATAAGAAAAAGAATTAGAGTTCGTAAAAAATTATCAGGAACTTCGGAACGTCCGCGAATTTCTGTATACCGAAGTGCAGTTAATATGCATGCTCAACTGATTGATGATGTAAAAGGTGTTACATTAGCTTCGGCTTCTTCTTTATCAAAAGAAATTTTAGATGAAATAAAAGGCAGTAAAGGGAAAGTTTCCAAAAGTAAATTAGTAGGTAAGCTTTTAGCAAAAAAAGCACTAGAATTAGGAATTTCTACAGCGGTTTTTGATAGAAGTGGCTATGAATTTCATGGAAGAGTTAAAGCCGTTGCAGATGGAGCTCGCGAAGGCGGAATTAAAGTCTAATCCGTGCTTCCGGCGAATTTAAATTTATTGCCGGATCGTCTAATGGCAGGACAACGCCCTTTGGAGGCGTCTGTAGAGGTTCGAGTCCTCTTCCGGCAGCAAGAATTAGACGGTTCACTGAAGATTAAATAGTACGTAAACAAGGGAGTTAAAAATTGAATTTCAAGTACAAAAAAGTATCGGGTCTTGAGAATCTAAAAGAAAAAATTGTTCACATCAATAGAGTTGCAAAAGTTGTAAAAGGCGGACGCCGTTTCAGCTTTAATGCAATTGTTGTTGTTGGAG
Source organism: Melioribacter sp. (assembly GCA_003155655.1). Lineage (GTDB taxonomy): Bacteria > Bacteroidota > Ignavibacteria > Ignavibacteriales > Melioribacteraceae > Fen-1258. The sequence goes on along the minus strand of PMDS01000064.1, from coordinate 33,572 downwards.
ATGGTTCAGGACATATAGGCGTTGGTCTTGGAAAAGCAAACGAAGTTACTGATGCAATTTCGAAAGGCATTGATGATGCAAAGAAGAACGTATATAAAGTTAGTCTTCTTAAAGGAACAATTCCTCATTCGATTATTGGAAAATTTGGCGCTGGTTCGGTTCTGTTAAAACCTGCAACTCCCGGAACGGGATTGATTGCCGGCGGCGGCGTTCGAGCAGTTTTGGAAGCAGCTGGTGTTCAAGATATTTTGACAAAGTCTCTCGGTTCAAGTAATCCGCACAATCAGGTTAAAGCAACATTAAATGCGTTGTTAAATTTAATTGATGCAAGAGCAATGGCTCACAAACGCGGAATGAAAGTTACCGAGTTATTCAATTTGTAATTGAGGCAAACATGGCAAAGAAAATAAAAATTACTCAGGTTGGTAGCGTTATAGATAGACCGGTTCCACAAAAGCTTACAATTAAAGCTTTAGGTTTAAGCAGACCAAATCATTTTGTTGTGCATACTGATACCCCTCAAATAAGAGGAATGGTAAAGAAAGTGCATCATCTAGTTAAAGTTGAAGAAATTGAAGGGTAGAGGAAATAAATGGATATTTTAAGTAATCTAAAACCTGCAAAGGGATCAAATAAAAAAGTTAAACGTATAGGACGTGGTGAAGGATCAGGACATGGCGGAACGGCAACCCGTGGAGAAAACGGTCAGCGGTCCCGTGCCGGTGCAAAATATAAAGTTTGGTTTGAAGGCGGTCAGATGCCTTTGCAAAGAAGAATTCCAAAGCGCGGTTTTCACAGCCCGTTTAAAATTGTTAACCAGGTTGTTAACCTAAGCACTTTGCAAAGATTAGTTGATGAAAATAAGGTTGTTGACGGATTAATTAATGCAGTATCATTATATAAAGGTGGTGCAATCTCCAAAGCGGCAGCACCATTTAAAATTCTGGCTCAAGGTGAGCTAAAAGCAAAACTCAATGTTGAAGCACATTTTTTTAGTGCTTCTGCAAAAGAAAAAATTGAATCTGTTGGCGGAACTATTAAAGAGATTAAAGCTTAATGGCAAAAATTCAAGAAACATTCCGGAACATTTTTAAAATCCATGAATTACGTCAGAGAATTCTTTATACCCTTGCTTTGCTCGTAATTGTAAGGATTGGTACCCACATTACATTACCGGGTATCGACACTTCACTTCTTCATTCTGCAACTAGATCCGGCACATCCGATAATTTATTCGGTCTTTATGATCTATTTGTCGGCGGCGCCTTTTCTAATGCTGCAATTCTTGCTTTAGGAATTATGCCCTATATTTCTTCATCTATTATTTTGCAGATTGCAGGCGCAGTAATTCCATATTTTCAAAAACTTCAGCGGGAAGGAGAAGAAGGTAGAAAGAAACTAACCCAGTTAACACGTTACGGCACAGTTGTTATCGCAGCGATGCAAGCATGGGGTGTAACAATTCACCTTTTAAGCATGCAATATAACAGCGCTCCAATTGTTCCAGAAGCTGTTAGAGGCATTATATGGAGTATGTCAACGATATCTATTTTAGTTGCCGGTACAATGTTTATAATGTGGATGGGTGAACAAATTACCGAAAAAGGTATAGGTAATGGAATCTCACTTATAATATTTATTGGTATAATCAACCGCTTTCCTTTTGCGCTGCTTGATGAATACCGTTTAATGGCTAGCGGTCAAAGAAACATTGTGATTGAGGTTGTAATTCTTTCATTAATGGTGCTTATTATTGCGGGCGTTGTATTGGTTACGCAAGGAACCCGAAGGATTCCTGTTCAATATGCAAAAAGGGTTGTAGGAAGGAAGGTTTATGGCGGAGTAACACAGTATATTCCTTTACGTGTTAATACTGCCGGTGTAATGCCTATTATATTTGCTCAGTCAATTATGTTTATTCCGAGCACTTTGTTTTCTTTCTTCCCGAATAACGAATTTATTGGAGTCGTTGCTCAATATTTTACATATCGTTCTTTTACTTATTCTGTTATTTACGCTTTGATGATTATCTTCTTTACTTATTTTTATACTGCTATTGCTTTTAACCCGCAAGACGTAGCCGAAAATATGAAGAAACAGGGTGGTTTTATACCAGGTATTCGTCCTGGAAAACAAACAGCAGACTTTATTGATAATATTTTAACAAAGATAACATTACCAGGTTCAATCTTTCTGGCTATTATAGCTATACTTCCAACATTTATTTCCAAATTTGGTGTTAGCGGAAGTTTTGCTTCATTTTTTGGAGGTACAAGCTTGCTGATTATTGTTGGTGTTGCATTGGATACATTGCAGCAGATTGAGTCGCATTTGTTGATGAGGCATTACGACGGGTTTATGAAATCCGGGAAATTAAAAGGAAGAAGATTTTAATTACATATTTTTAAGATAAGCTGCTTAATCGTGATTTTACTTAAGAGCAAAAGAGAGATTGATTATATACGTGAAAGTTGTTTGATAGTTGCAGAAGTTCTTCAATTATTGAAACGTTATGTTAAACCGGGCATAACTACGATTGAACTTGATAAGGTTGCTGAAGACTATATTTTAAGCAGCAATGCAAGACCTGCTTTTAAAGGTTATTCGCAATCAGGGTCATTTGATTTTCCCGGTTCAATTTGTTCTTCAATTGATGATGAGGTTGTTCACGGTATTCCCGGCAACAGAGTTTTAATGGAAGGTGAAATTCTTTCAATAGATGTTGGCGTAGATAAAAAAGGTTATTTTGGTGATGCAGCGTTGACAGTTGCCGTCGGAAAGATTTCTGAAGAAAAGCAGAAACTGATGGATGTTACGGAAAAATCATTATATCTAGGAATTGAACAGTTAATTTCCGGAAACAGACTTGGAGATTATTCAAGTACAGTTCAAGAACACGTTGAGTCAAATGGTTTTTCAGTTGTAAGGGATTTATGTGGTCACGGAGTTGGAAAGCACCTCCATGAAGATCCACAGATTTCAAATTACGGAAAAAAAGGAAACGGAGCAGTAATTAAAAACGGAATGACCTTAGCATTAGAACCTATGGTAAATATGGGTTCATATAGAGTTATTGTTACTAATGACGGCTGGACGGTTAAAACGGCAGATAGTATGCCATCCGCGCATTTTGAACATACTGTAGCAATTATTGACGGTAAACCAGAAATTTTAACTAAGTGCTGATAGATGGCTAAACAAGGTCCCATTAAAGTAGACGGAATAGTTACAGAAACATTACCAAATGCTCATTTTAAAGTTCGTCTTGATAATGGTCATGAAATACTTGCTCATATATCCGGTAAAATGAGGATGCACTTCATTAAAATTTTGGTAGGTGATAAGGTTGCAATTGAATTATCACCATACGATTTGAATAAAGGTAGAATAACATACAGATATAAATAACGGAGAATATAAATGAAAGTCCGCTCATCTGTTCGCAAGATTTGTGAGAACTGTAAAATAATAAAAAGAAAAGGGGTTGTAAGAGTAATCTGCAAGAACCCGAAACATAAACAAAGACAAGGTTAAACTTAGGAGGTTATAAATTTGGCTCGTTTAGCTGGTATCGATTTACCAAAAAATAAAAAAGCATTCATCGGGTTGACCTATATTTTTGGTATTGGTGAAACTTCATCAATGGAAATACTAACAAAAGCAAATGTAAATCCCGATAAAAAAGTTTCGGATCTTACTGAAGAAGAGATTGCAAGAATTCGTTCAATAATGACCGCAGATTACAAAGTTGAAGGTTCCCTTAGAAGTGAAGTACAGCAAAATATTAAAAGATTGATGGATATAGGTTCATACCGCGGCGTAAGACATAGAAGAAGTTTACCTGTTCGTGGTCAGCGTACAAGAACCAATTCAAGAACACGTAAAGGTAAACGCAAAACAGTTGCTGGCAAGAAAAAAGTTGCAGCAAAGAAGTAATTAATAATTTTTTAAGGAGTTAAATTGGCAAAGGTTGTCAAAAAAACTAAGAAGAAAGTTCATGTTGATGCTGTTGGAGTTGCTCATATTAAAGCATCATTCAACAACGTTATAGTTACATTAACTGATATTTATGGCAATACAATTTCCTGGTCTTCTGCAGGTAAAAATGGGTTTAAAGGTTCAAGAAAAAATACACCTTACGCTGCCCAAACAACAGCAGAAGCAGCCGCAAAAGAGGCGTATGATTTGGGATTGAGAAAAATTGATGTGTTTGTTAAAGGTCCCGGTTCAGGTAGAGAAGCTGCTATAAGAGCTTTAAATACAGCGGGATTGGATATTCTTTCAATCAAAGATCAAACTCCAATTCCTCATAATGGATGCAGACCACCAAAACGCAGAAGAGTTTAATAGGAGAAACATTAGATGGCAAGATACACTGGCCCTAGTTGCAGATTGTGCAGAAGGGAAAAACAAAAATTATTTTTAAAAGGCTCCAAATGCCTTTCCGAAAAATGCCCTCTTGAACAGAGGAATTATGCACCCGGTCAACATGGTTTGACGCGCAGAGCTAAATTTTCGGAATATGGTGTGCAGCTTAGAGAAAAACAAAAAGTAAAAAGAATTTACGGTTTACAAGAAACTCAATTTCACAATTATTTCGATAGAGCAATTCATCAGAAAGGTGTTACAGGCGCAAACTTGATCAAACTTCTTGAAAGAAGATTAGATAATACAATATATCGCCTGGGTTTTGCAGCTTCTAGAAAAGCTGCACGTCAGTTGGTTCTTCATCGTCATTTTACTGTAAATAACAGGGTTGTTGATATTCCTTCTTTTTCTCTTGCTGCCGGAGAAGTTATTGCTGTTAGAGATAAAAGCAAGAAACTGGACGCAATCCATAATTCATTAAGAAGAACAAAAGATAACGTCTATAATTGGTTGTCCGTAGATAAAGCTACTCTATCCGGTACTTTTCTAAATATTCCGGAAAGAGAAGACATTCCATTGAATGCTAATGAACAATTAATTGTTGAATTGTATTCTAAGTAATTAAAAATTATAAAAGAGGATACTAAATGAGTAATCCATTCATAAAGATGCCCGATGGTGTAGTTCTCGACGAGTCCTCTAGCAATGAGAGATTTGGTAAGTTTTTCATACAACCCCTTGAAAGAGGTTTTGCTGTAACTCTCGGTAATGCTATGAGAAGAGTTTTATTATCATCACTCACTGGAGCTGCAATTAATGCCATAAAAATAGAGGGCGTATTGCATGAATTCTCAACTGTACCTGGTGTGGTTGAAGATGTTACCGAGCTTATTCTTAACCTGAAAAAAGTTAGAATGAGAATCGCGAATAAGAAAACACTTAGCTGTGAAATAGCTCTTAGCGGCTCAAAAGAATTTAAAGCTGGTGATATTCAAAAAGCCTGCCCTGATATTGAAATTCTAAATCCTGATCTCCACATTGCGCGCTTAAATGCAGATGCAAAGTTGAATATGGAATTACATTTTGGTATTGGTAAAGGGTATGTTGTTTCTAACGAACAAAAGATTCCGGAAGCTACAATAGGTACAATACCAATAGATTCAATATATACCCCGATAGTTAATGTTCATTACGATGTTGAAAATGTACGTATTGGTGAAAAAAATGATTTTGAAAAATTGACTCTGGAAGTTCAGACGGATGGTTCAATTACACCAGAAGAAGCACTTTCAAGTTCCGCTAAAATTTTGAAAGATCACGTGCAGATATTTATCAACTTTGATGCTGAACCTGAAGAAGTAAAAGTTGAAAATGAAAAAGATGCTGAAACTGAAAGAATTAGAAAAATTCTTTTAACAAGCGTTGATGATCTTGAGCTTAGCGTTCGTTCTCATAATTGCTTGAAAGCTGCCAACATTAAAAATTTATCCGACCTGGTTAAAAAAGATGAAAGTGAAATGCTAAAGTTTAGAAATTTTGGCAGAAAATCATTGGCAGAGTTGATAGAGATTGTTGAAAACTTTGGGCTCGAGTTCGGTATGGATGTTGATAAGTATATAAAAGATAAACCAGAAAATAACTAGTATCCCAGAAGGTTAAAGAATGAGACATCAAGTTAGAGGCAGAAAATTAGGAAGAACAGCAAGTCACAGGCATGCTCTTTTACGATCATTGGCTACATCGCTATTAAAACATAAAAAAATATCCACAACAACCGCAAAGGCAAAAGAGCTTAGAGGCTTTGTTGAGCCTTTGATTACAAAGGCAAAAACTGATTCAGTTCATACAAGAAGGTATGTTTCTGACCAGATTAAAGACAGGGAAGTAGTTAAAGGATTATTTAGTGATATTATTCCTAAAGTTGGAGAAAGAGCCGGCGGATATACACGTGTTGTAAGATTGGGTAGAAGAAAAGGTGATGGCGCTGAAATGGCTATTATTGAATTAGTAGATTTTAGCGGTATTATAAAACCAAAAGCTCCAAAGAAAGTTAAAAGCGAAGGAAAATCTCCTGAATCTGAAGCTGCCGGAGTTGATGAGAAGAAAGAAAAAGCTGCAAAGAAAACAACAGCTCCTAAAGTAAAAAAAGAAAAAGCTCCAAAGGAAAAAACTGAGAAGAAAGTAAAGACTACAAAAACTCCTCAGAAAAAAGGCAGCTAATTTTTAATATAGATTTATTTAATAAAGTAAGAGTAATCAGTAATGGTTACTCTTTTTATTTTAAATTAGCCGACCCTTCAAAATTTTGAACCTCTTTCTATCTTATACCGTAAAGACGCACAAAGTATGTATTAATCAATCCTGAATAGTATAAAATAAGCGATGTTTGGATGCGCACTACAAGACTCAATAGTTTTAATATTCTTCATAACGGACAATTATCCTATATTGAACCATGAAAAAGATTGAATTTGTAAAACCGGTTTATAATTTGAATGAATTACCAAAACAAGAATTGCCAACAGTAGTTTTGTGCGGTCGATCGAATGTTGGCAAATCGTCTTTCCTTAATTCGTTATTTAATACAAAAATGGCAAAAACTTCTTCTTCGCCCGGTAAAACCCGTTCTATTAATTATTATTTGGTTGAAAATAAATTCTTTATTGTAGATTTGCCCGGCTATGGTTATGCAAAGGTATCCAAGGGAGAAAGGGATGCATGGCAGCGTTTATTAGATAAATATTTTTATATCAACAAGTTTATTAAACTGGCAATTCATTTAATTGACAGCCGCCATGAACCCACAATATTAGATATTGACCTTCATAATTTTCTTAAATTAAAAAACATTCCTTTTTTCATAATGCTTAACAAATCAGATAAGTTAAAACAATCCGAATTGGCTATAATGAAGAAGAAAATAATACAATTCTTTCCGGAACTGATTTACGGCGAAAATTTTTTATTTTATTCTGCAATTAAAGGAACGGGCAAAAAAGAAGTAATGAAACTGGTTTCAGAATTGTTCATTACATGAAAATGACTTAAATCTTTATTATTATTGAATATTGAGTTGAAAGTAATTCAACTTGTCACTGAATTTTTCATCAAATGGATTTAAGAAAAACGGATGGGCAACTCGGGAAAAATTAGGAATAGAATTTTAATTTTTTTGTTTATCCCTGTTCTAACTGCAATATTCTTCCTTACCGAAGATATAATCTTCCGCGTAATTGCTGCAGCAATATTAGTAATCTATGTTGGGTTCATTATTTTTTTAAGAGATTCGATCCAGTCAGGATTTAAAGCTCTTACTACTGATTTAACAAATGATCTATTTCGAGATGAACAAACAAATAAACGCACTAAATACGATACTGATACCGGTGAAGATTTTAAAATAGTATCTTATGCAAAAGATATTGAAGTAATTACTGCCGAAAATTTTAGTTCAGCAGTTAACCGCGATAACAGGGATTTATTCAAGCCACCTGATTTTAAGCAAAATTATGAAAAAATTGTTCATGAAGAATTACCTGCTGATGTAAACCATGATGAACAATTTGGTTTTGTGCTTGAAAAAATATTGAATGTTGTTAAAGATGCTTTCATGGCCCATACTGCAGCATTTTTCTGGTATAACAAAAACAGGAAACGATTGACCCTGGAACGATTCATTACAAACTCTGCTCATATTACCCAGCAAAAATTTAATTTGGAAGATGATATACTTGGAAAGATTGTGCAAAAAGAAGAACCGGAAATTCTAACTGATATTTCTTCAAATGCAGAAAAAGATGTAATAAGATATTATAATGCACCACAGGGGATTAAGAGTTTTATCGGTGTGCCATTATTTTATGGAAAATCGTTAACCGGTATCCTTGTTCTTGATTCAAAAATGAATGACGCATTTGGAATAGAGCAAGTTTATTCGCTAGGCAGGATTGTTCGTGTTATATCAATAATTATTTCAATGTTTGAAGAAAAGTTTGCTGAATCACAAGCGGATCAGCGCCTTAAGAGTATTCTCAATATGTTGAGCTACGACAAAAAATTTGAATCTGAAACCGACCTGTACCAGCTTATTGAAAATTCTGTGCAGGGATTAATTGATTGGGACGCATTTACATTTGTTTCATATCATCCAAACGAGCAAAAATTTAAAACATCAAAAATATATAATAAAACATCACTCAAGTATGCCGGTGATAATTTAGAAATTGAACTAAGCGGTACATTAGTAGGCAAATCAATATTGAGCGCAACGCCTGTAAAAATTGACGACACTTCGACATCGGATATTCCAAGATATGCAAAAAAAGAAGATGTTAGATTTGACGGTTCGTTTCTGGCTATACCCCTTGTATATGATGATAATAATTATGGCGTTTTGTGTTTTGAGAGTTTGAAGAAAAGTGTTTATTCAAACAATGAGGTATCTTTTATAAAAAATGCTACAAAGATATTTGCATTTATGCTTCATTCATACTCAACAATAAACATATTGAAAAATCTTCTTTCTGTTGATGTTGAATCCAAAGCCTTGAACTATAATTCATTTATTGAACAATTTACTGTTGATCTTGTAAGAAGTAAGGAACTTGGAATTGAAGGGGCGCTAGCATTAATTCAGATTGATGAATTTTTGGAACAGGATTCATTATTTGAGGGAGACCCGTTCCCTAAGGTTTTGCGGGCAATAAGTCAGATAATCCGAGAAGAAATGACGCCTTTAAATTTATTCGGACGATTAAGTCAAAAAGTTTTTGCCGTTTATTTCTTTAATTCAACCCCCAAGGATGTTTTTTTGTGGGCCGAGAAATTGAGAGTTAAAATTGCCCGCAAGCCTATTGCTGTTGTATCCAAACAAACCACATTTACTGTTTCAATTGGTGTTGCAGCAACAACTAACAAGGTTGACGTTCAAGAAATTTTAACGCATGCAGAATTGGCGCTTAAGAAAGCAGTTGAAAAAGGGGGCAATTCAGTTAAAAGTATAAGTTAATTGAAAGGCAAATCTGTGAACAACTTTTATATTACTGTTCTTGATGGTGTTGGCGTTGGAGAATTGCCGGACGCCAAAAATTATTCTGATGAGGGAAGCAACACCCTTGGAAATATGGCGAAGGTTCTAGGCGGTTTGAATTTACCCAACTTTGAAAAAATTGGACTTGGTAATATCATTCCAATTGAAGGAATAGAACCGCAAAAAAATCCTTTAGCTTCCTTCGGAAAACTTGCTGAAATCTCATTGGGCAAGGATTCTATCACGGGTCATTGGGAACTTGGAGGATTAAAAGTTGAGATTGAATTTCCATTTTACCCAAATGGCTTTCCAAAAGAATTAGTAGATAAATTTATATTAGAGACTGGCATAAAAGGAGTTTTAGGAAATTATGCATCCTCGGGTACTGAAATTATAAAAGTACTAGGTGAAGAACATGTGCGCACCGGCTTTCCAATTATTTATACGTCTGCTGATTCAGTTTTTCAAATTGCTGCACACGAAGTTATAATCCCAATAGAAAAGCNNGTATGAAATTTGCAAAATTGCACGCGAGAAAGTTTTGATTGGTAAAGATGCGGTAGGAAGAATTATTGCCCGTCCTTTTATCGGAACTGTAGGAAAATTTATACGCACAACAAACCGCAAAGATTATTCCTTAGCTCCTCCGGCACCAACCATACTCGATTTTTGCCTGAACGCAGGTATTGAAACTTATGCGATTGGAAAGGTAAATGACCTTTTTAATTACCAGGGCATTAAATACCAGCTTAAAACGAAATCAAACATGGAAGGTGTTGATAAAATAATTGAAGTAAGCAGGAAGGTGCAAAATTCACTTATTTTCACCAACCTTGTAGATTTTGATGTTTATTATGGTCACAGAAATGACCCTCCGGGATTTCATCAAGCGCTTAAAGAAGTTGACGCAAGATTACCGGAAATATTAGACGGTCTTGATGAAACAGACTGCTTAATATTTACAGCAGATCACGGCAATGATCCTACGGATATAAGCACAGACCATACAAGGGAATATATCCCTCTGTTGTTTTATAGAAAGAACGCACCCGGGAAAAACCTTGGCATTCGAAAAACTTTTTCGGATGTTGCCCAGACTGCCGCACACTTCTTTAAGTTAAATAATAATCTGAAAGGAACAAGTTTTTTGAATGAATGGTGAGAAAAATATTTCACCGCATTCAATAAAAATAAATCTTGGAAACTTTTTCGTTATTAATCCAAACCCAATGAATTTTAATTTCCCCAAATGCAAGTTTTTTTGAAATATATACTTTTTCCGACTGTGAAATCTTACAATATATAGTTTGAACATTTCGAAATTTTTTAATAAAGTTGCAACCGCACAAGAAGAAATAATATGTCCTTTTGCTAAAGAGTTAAATTTACATATTCTTACACATCAATTTTAAATAATATATGTGAGTTGTAGAGGAAAGTACCACTCAAAAAAAATGTGAGGATAGTTTGTTATTAGGAAAAGTAATCGGCACTGTCTGGTCTACAAGAAAAGATGAAAACCTTGTTGGCGCAAAGTTTTTAATTGTCCGCCAGATTGATCTAGAATATAAACCAAAAGAAGCAACAGTAATTGCTGTTGATTCGGTTGGCGCAGGTGTTGGTGAAGTTGTTCTTGTAGCGCAGGGAAGTTCTGCAAGGCAGACAACCTTTACAAAGAACAAACCGATCGATGCAGTAATTATGGCTATTGTTGATAAACTTGATATTTCTGCTAAAGAGAAGCAACAAGAAAAGGTTTCGGTATAATGTACCTTGGAAAGGTTTTAGGAACAATCTGGGCGACAAGAAAGTATGAATCAATCAATGGTTATAAAATGCAGCTTGTTCAGCCCATCAATGCTGATAATAAAAAAATTGGTGAGCCCTTGATAGCATTGGATACAGTAGGCGCAGGTCCCGGAGAAATTATTTTTTATATTACCTCAAGTGAAGCAGTAATTCCTCTTGATGTTGATATGGCACCTGTTGATGCTTCGATTGTTGGAATTGTTGATTCTATTAACATTGAATCCAAGAGGGATAAATAATCTTGAAGATAACAAAGCAATTTACTAACCGAGAAAGTCAATCGTTAGATAAATATTTACAAGAAATAGGAAAGGTAGATCTACTTACCCCTGATGAAGAAATTGAACTTGCAATAAGAATTAAGAAAAATGATCATCTTGCTCTTGAAAAATTAGTTAAAGCAAATTTAAGATTTGTTGTATCTGTTGCAAAACAATATCAAAACCAAGGTTTGTCATTGGGAGATTTAATCAATGAAGGCAATCTTGGTCTTATAAAAGCTGCAAGACGTTTTGATGAGACACGCGGATTCAAATTTATATCTTATGCAGTATGGTGGATCCGGCAGTCCATATTGCAGGCAATTGCAGAACAATCCAGGATTGTGCGTTTACCTCTGAACAGGGTAGGCGCTTTAAATAAAATTGGGAAGGCATACAGCAATTTAGAACAAGAATATGAGCGTGAACCAAGCGCCCATGAGCTTGCTCAAGAACTTGATATGGATATTAACGAGGTATCAGACACGCTTAAAATATCGGGCCGAGCTGTATCGATGGATGCCCCATTTACAACAGGCGAAGAAAACCGTTTGTTGGATATTTTGGAAAATGAAGAGCAGCCCTCACCGGATTTCACTTTGATGTCTGAATCTTTAAGAAGTGAAATAGAACGCGCTCTAAATACACTTACTGAAAGAGAAGCAGAAGTTGTAAAACTTTATTTTGGATTGAACAAGGAGCATTCTTTAACATTAGAAGAAATTGGAGAGAAATTTAATCTAACAAGAGAACGTGTTAGACAGATAAAAGAAAAGGCAATTAGAAGGTTACGCCATGCATCCCGCAGTAAAAATTTAAGGTCTTATCTTGGATAATTAACCGGATTGACAATATTGAATAAAATAATAAGAAACACGATCAGCGGAATAATTGTATTACTGCTTTTTCTTGGATGTTCAGCATCATCAAGTTCGCAGAGATTTAAACAGTCAAAGAGCGATAGAAGCAAGCCAAACTCAAGATTTGAAACACCTAAAAAAACACAAGACTCATCAAACAAATCAGAAAAAATAATATTTAATGATGAACCGCCTGATACAACAAATGAGTTTGATGAAATGCCTGTTGAAGAGAACCCGGTTGATAAGGCAAAATATGTTGAGCATATAGAAAAGCTAAAAGATTTTAACCTGGTTCTTACACCCCGTGAAAAAGTTTTGATAGAAGTAATAAGATTTTTAGAAACACCTTACAAATATGGCGGCAACACACAAAAAGGGATAGACTGCTCCGCATTTACTCTTCAGGTATATAAAAATTCACTTGAAGTTGATATTCCCCGTTCGACAAGCCAGCAGTATAAGATTGGTGACGAAATTGATAAGGAAGAACTGAAATTTGGTGATCTTGTATTTTTTAACACCCGCAAAAGAAGCTTTCCCGGACATGTTGGAATATATCTAGGTGAAAGCAAATTTGCCCATGCCAGCCGTTCGATGGGAGTAACAGTGTCTTCAATAGATGATACCTATTATAAAAAAAGGTTTGTCGGCGCCCGCAGAATTGAGAATTTTGAGAATTAATCCCTCATAAAAAGCAACTCTAAATTTTTATAAGAAATAAACCAAATTGAAATTAAGGATGGTTTGCCTTAATTTTTAATCAATAACAAAACATTTCGGAGTAAACAATGGAATACAGGATTGAAACTGATACCATGGGAGAAATGAAGGTACCTGTTGATAAGTATTATGGAGCGCAAACAGCAAGATCATTAATGAATTTTAAAATTGGGGGTGAAAGATTTCCAGCAGAGCTAATTAGAGCTCTAGGAATAGTTAAGAAAGCCGCAGCAATAATTAACAATGAACTTGGTTCTTTACCAAAAGAGAAACTTGACCTAATTCTTAAAGCTGCCGATGAAGTGATTGATGGAAAATTGAATGATCATTTTCCACTTGTAGTCTGGCAGACCGGCAGCGGCACACAAACAAACATGAACACAAATGAAGTTATTTCCAACCGTGCTATTGAAATTGCCGGCGGGGTAATGGGAAGTAAAAAGCCGATACACCCTAATGATGATGTGAACAAAGCTCAATCGACAAATGATGCTTTTCCAACATCAATTCATGTTGCTGCTGTAGAAGAAATCCACCGCCGTTTAATTCCTATGGTTACCAAACTAAGAGACTCATTAGGCGCCAAAGCAAAAGAATTTAAAGACATTATAAAAATTGGACGTACACATTTAATGGATGCTACACCGTTAACTCTTGGTGATGAATTTTCAGGATATACCCAGCAATTAACAAATGGATTAGACCGAATCAACGACAGCTTAAAAAGGTTATACGAAATTCCACTTGGCGGAACAGCAGTTGGAACAGGATTAAACGCACACCCGGATTTTGCAGTAAAAGTTGCTGCAAAGATTTCTGAAATTACAGGTAAGCCATTTAAGACGGCGCCAAATAAATATGAAGCTATGGCGGCTAAAGACGCGCTTGTTGAGATGAGCGGAACATTGAAAACTTTAGGCGCATCATTGCTGAAAATTTCAAATGATATCCGCTGGCTTGGTTCCGGTCCACGCTGCGGAATTGGAGAAATTTCACTTCCGGAAAATGAACCGGGCAGTTCTATAATGCCGGGCAAGGTTAATCCGACGCAATCTGAGGCAATGACAATGGTTTGTGCCCAGGTTTTTGGAAATGATGTAACAATAAACATTGCAGGCTCAAGCGGTAATTTTGAACTGAATGTTTTTATGCCTGTAATTGCTTTTAATGTTTTACAGTCAATAAAACTACTTGCAGATGCTTGCGAAAGTTTCTCTGATAATTGTGTAGTTGGAATTACAGCAAATATGGATAATATTAAAAAGCATCTTGAAAATTCTTTGATGCTTGTTACATCCTTGAATCCAGTTATTGGTTATGATAATGCAGCCAAAGTTGCCAAAAAAGCCCATAAGGAAAATAAAACTTTAAAAGAAGCTGCACTGGAACTTGGTTTGTTAACTGCTGAAAAATTTGATGAAGTTGTCCGCCCGGAAAAGATGATTGGATTACGGAAATAAATAGTTATAATAAATATTAGCAGGGACAATAATTGTTCCTGCTAATGGTTAATGAATAAAAATCTCAATACAAGCATTTTCAAGCATCTAAATATATAGGTGACGGGATGGAGAGTACATTGTTAAATCAATGCGAACGTCCGACCAAAACACATTATAAGATCCTTATAATGAGCTGGGCCGGGTGGGTATTTGATTTTTATGATTTGATCCTCTATACTTTTCTTTTAATTCCTATAGGCAAAGAATTACATTTTGATGATGTAATGCTTTCATTTGTGCTTGGCTCATCACTTGCAGCTACAGCATTGGGCGGGGTAATATTCGGTGTCCTATCTGATAGGTATGGACGAAAGATTGTATTGCAGTCAACTATTCTTGTTTATAGTATCGGAACGTTTCTAAGCGGCTTCTCTTTTAACATTCTTTCTTTGCTTATTTTCAGAGTAATTACAGGATTGGGAGTTGGGGGCGAATGGGCTACCGGACAAACTTATGTTGGTGAAACATTCCCCCCGAATGTGCGGGGAAAATATTGCGGATTTATGCAAACCGGCGCGCCTATTGGAGTTGCGTTAGCTTCTGTAGTGGGCGGATTACTTCTTCCAATGATAGGCTGGCGGTATTGCTTTTTTGTATCAGTCCTGCCGGCTCTTCTAGTAATCTTTATAAGAAAGAATTTACCTGAATCAGATTTATGGGAACAAAGGAAAAAAATAATTACTGATGAAACCAGTTCCAAATCAGTTTTAGAAAATGAAACTGTTAGTAAAATTGTAATGCTATTATCAAAA
Organism: Melioribacter sp.; assembly: GCA_003155655.1. Lineage (GTDB taxonomy): Bacteria > Bacteroidota > Ignavibacteria > Ignavibacteriales > Melioribacteraceae > Fen-1258. The sequence continues at coordinate 18,269 of PMDS01000064.1, read as the reverse complement.
CAGCACCGGGGACTTTTTTCAAAAGCATTAATATTGGCAGTTTTTGATATGTCGGCATATTGGTTTACTTATTCCTGGATGCCAGGTTACCTGGTTCAGCAAAGAAATTTTTCTCTCTCTAAATCGGCAATGTGGATTTTAGTTACTCAAAGCGGAGGATTTCTGGGTTACTTTATTTTTGGTTACATTGCCGACCATCTTGGCAGGAGACCGGCTTATTCAATTTATTCGGTTATCATGGCATTAGGATTAATAATGATTACATTGATGTGGGATACAATAGTTATTTACCCGGTAATTGTTTTAGTATTCATGTTCCTGGTTGGTTTTGGAACCGGAATGTTCGGAGGATTTGGTTCACTATTTTCTGAAATATTTCCTACGTCAATTAGGAATACAGCAATGGGAACGGCGTTTAATCTAGCACGCGGCGTTCAATTTTTTACGCCGGTAATTATTGCGGTGATTGCACAGAAATACGGATTAGGAGGGGGAATTTCATTGGCGGCTTTATTTGCGCTGCTAACGGGTATTTGGATCTGGACATTCCCGGAAACAAAAGGTAAGGTGCTGACGGTGATGCATTCTGAATTAGCTAATTAAATTACATTGGAACTTTTATGAATAATTATGATGGTATTATTTCCCTTTTGATTGCTTGTATCGAGTTTGTATTTATAATCAATCTTTTAATTTTTACTGAAAAGAATACAACCAATAAACTTGTTCTTGGAATTGTTGCAGTATTATTTATCTACCAATTTATTGAGTTCTTAATTTGCTTTGTTGGGCTGCATAATCAGCTTATGATTTACTTTGCATTTCTGGATATAACCCTTCTTCCGCCATTTGGATTATATACAGTACTTAAATACAGCGGCAAACTGAAGAGTCACCATAAATACATTTTTATTCCTGCATTGTTTTTTATTATTTATTATCCTTTTGTACTGGAGCAATTTGCAGTTACAAAATGTACAGTATTGTATGCTTCTTACAATTACCCTCTGGGAGAGGTATATGGGATTTTATATTATTTGCCAATTTTAGGTTCGATGATAATACTCAATAAAAAATGGGGGTCCGATACAGACGTCCTGCAAAAGAAAAATACGCGATTATTTTTCTTCGGATACTTATTTACATTTCTTCCGGCAATGATAATCGCAATATTAATACCATCTTTTATGTCAGCAGTTGAAAGTTTGTTATGTAAACTTGCATTTGTATTTGCAACGTTCTTATTTATTTTTGTGCTTAAAAACAAAACAACAAAAAAGCAGGAAATACTTTGATAGAAACTATCCTTAATATATTTCTAATAATCGATAAAAATTATGTTACAGCCTTTAAAGCTAAGGCATACGAACAGGACGGCAGTGACGAAGAAAAAATAAAATTTCTAAAAGAACACGCAAAAATTGATTTTGCAAGTGCATACCAATTTGATGCTCCGCAGAACAAAAGCGGTGAATTTATGTCCTACAAAAAATTTTCCAAGATAGAATCTCAGGGTTTGCAGTATAAGCTTTTTGAGGAAATATTTGAAAAACTTAAAGTACCGGAAAAACCCCTCATTTGCGTTACACCGGTTGTTGATGGAGAAGTTTGGGCTAAATAGATAATTAAGGAACTTAGAAAAATCCATTAAATCTGCTAAAAAGTTTCAAAAACCAACTCTAGAATAGAATAATTTAGCCTCAGAGACACGGTTTTATTTCGGGGTAGAACTAATGACAATCGAAGACAACAAGTTAATTTCAAAACCAAACAGGCAATTCACAGGGTAGAACCGGTTTATATTAAATCCGACCAATTATTTTTGTAACATTTTATTCAAAATTGAATCTATTTAGAGAGTCGAATTTTTGAGTTAATATGAATTTGAAAGCTAATAATGTAAAAGAATTATTTGAAGACTACTCGGATGATATTTTGAATTATTCATTGAGTTTACTCAAAAATTATGACGATGCAAAAGATGCCGTTCAGGAAGTATTTATAAGATTCATAAAAAGTCAGGATTCATTCCGCGGGGAATGCAGTTACAAAACATGGCTATTAACTATAACCCGTAATTATTGTTTCGGTAAGATGAATGGAAAAGGAAGGCAGCCGGAACGAATCGATGATAACTTTATAAAAATATATGAACCGGATATTGACGGCATAATTTCCCTCAAAGATGCATTAGATAAACTGAATGAAGAAGATACTGAACTTATTTATCTGCGAGAATATGCAGGACATTCTTACCGGGAGATAGCAGAAATATTAGATATCTCGGTTGATAATGTAAAAGTTAAACTTTTCCGGGTAAGAGAGCATTTAAGGAAATATTTAAAACGAGGTAAATCATGAAACATTTTGACTATGAAATAAATCTTTTTTTAGACGGTGAATTGCAGGAGGAAAATAGAAAGGAATTATTTGCACACCTGGCAGAATGTGAGGAGTGTACAAATATTTTTTTGGATTATCTTAGTCTGAAAGAAAAAACACGGAACTATTTTGCTGGGAATATTACACATCTTAAAAATAAACCTTCCGGGCACAACCGTTTCTATAAGTATGCATTCTATACGGCTGCAGCTGCATCAATCATTTTCGTTATGTTGTTATTAAACGGAAAACCGAAAACACAATATATAACTAAGAACGAAGTCAGGGTCGACACTGTCTTTGTTCAGAAAGAATCTCCGAGTTCTAAAAACAAAACTACCAGGATCAACCCTTTTACTGTTGGGAAAAAAGTATTGCCCGAAGAACTATCTCAAAAGGCATATGTTAATTATGTAAAAGGTCTAAGATCAATAGTATTCTCGAAATCTAATAAGAATAATAATGAGGGCAGTTTATGAAAAATATAATGGCGGTTATAATAATTCTAATTAGCAGTATATGTTATGCCCAGGTAAAAATGGATAAAGGATGGAACGATATTTTTAGGACTGACGAAAAGACTAAACAATTCATCAAAGAAATGCAGAAAACATTTGATAATGACTCAACCAAAAGAAATTTTAGAGAATATTTTATCTGGGAAATGATTGAGACGCAGGTAAATTCACAAAGTATTGATAAAGCTAATCCGAAATTCAGTCTTGAATTTTTACGAATTAATGGTAAGAAAGATGAGATATTATTGAGACAATATAAATATCCATTACCTGACATTAAGCAAGAACTTACAAAGAATGATTTTATCAAAGATATTAATGTTAAACTTTTTGCCGGTTTATTTGCAATTCCAATTACACAGTTTGATCTACCGGTAAATATTTTAGAAAAATTTGATCAAGAACAAAAGGAATCGGAAGTACTTTATGGACTTCTTATTCTTCCTTTGAAAAAGCAAGGAAACGTTTATACATTGAATCTAACTTTAGTCACTGATATAAAACTATTTGGCGAAATTGCACACACATGTAACGTTGGAATGAACATAAAAATGTCAGTTGGAGAACGAATTAAAATAGCTATAGGTCCCGGACAATTTTTAGTTAGGCCGGGATTAAATTATGTTTCAACAGTTAATGACTCCTCCAAGTATGCAACCAGAGGGATCGCTTTTCCAACAGGATCACATGTGGAATCAATTAACAGTGATGCTGAAGATAATTGGACTATCTGGAGTGTTATTGACGGACAGAAAGTTAAATTCTCCAGCAACGATGATTATTTTAAAGACAAACAAGACTATTTAATATTATCCCTTGAAACGGACTGCAATAATGCTTTTCCCGATAATAATAAAAAGAATGAGCCGGATAAAATAAAGCATGATATAAACAGTCCTCTTTATCAATCAACACAAACCGAATACCTCCGCTATATAATGAGTTTGAAGTCCGTTAAGATTACGGAAGCGGATCTAATAAAAACTAAGAATGGTGACAAGAAATGAAAAAGATAATATTTTTTCTTGCGCTTCTTGGCGCGTGCATATATGCTCAAGAAAAGGGATCAAATGAGATAAATATGCTGCTTAAAGTTTCTGCAGGTAATAACATAACAGAATCGGCGCCCGGACAAAATGAAGAAGGTTTTATTAACGGTACACTATATTATTTGAAATCTGTCAATTTTATCGGCAATGCGACTGATTTTAATTTTCTTGGCAGTTTCTCAAAAGTCTACTCATATCATAAGGAAAATCCGCAAATTAAAATTAGCGACGAATTGTATGCAAAGTTGTATTCAAAAGACGATCCTTTTGATTCATTTTATGCTAATGCCGACAGGATAGTTCAGTACAGCATTTTTCCGGAAGAGAAACAATCAAGTGATAGTTTGAATATTTATTGCAAATATATTTTATATGAAAAGAAAAAGAGTATTACTGCAAATAAAAATAATTACGATATTTCTTTTAATGAACGATTCTATACTGTACCGGCAAACCGGGAAACTACTTTAGAATTCCTAAAAGAAATATTTCCTGAAGCGGAAATTAACAATGTTGTTTTTAATGTCTCCGGAATTAAAAAGGATTCCAGTCCGGTTCTTTATTTATCATGGTATGGTTTAAAACCAGAAGATATTAATGAAGATTTAAGGAAAATCTCTTTTAGAATAGATGCAGAATACATTCAAAGTAATAAAAAGGGGGACGAAATATTTGCAGATAAAAAATTTACTTGCCCAACGATCACCCATAGAGTATTTCATGACCGGAAAAAATATCCGATGTTTCTTTTAAATGTATGCAAAGGGTTTGTCCATATTCCATTTAGAATGTTCAATCCGACGAAGCAAAAATTATTTGCAAAATCAAAAGAATACAAGAATTCTGAAATAGAATATTCGATTTATGCAATTCCCCTTGATGTAAAAGATGGGAAATATACATTCAATGTAATAATTACAAGGAAATTCTGGGGTGGCGGCGGAGTGACTTATTCAAAGAAGATAGGATTAGAGATTGATAAGCCTTTGCGGATCGAGTTGGATTCTGCCGGGGGTTTAATCCGTAACACTGAAGTAATTGACGGCGAACTACTGCATCTCGATTCTAAAAAAGATTTCGCAGACTATGTGAACGAATATATAGTTATCACACTTCAAAAAAGCGATTAAGCTGCTTTTAATTATTTAACGGGACTGATATTATTCAGTCCCCAATTGTTATTTTGTCAAATCTTACATTTGAAAGTTAGTGTTAAATTATTGCTTCTGTTAGTTTTAGCCGGGAATTGGCATTTCCTATTTTTTTAATTCTCCATATTGCATCTCAAATCAATCAAACGTATTTTAAAACGAAACTTCTAAGGGTGTATGCATGCCAATTTATAAGGATTTTAAAACAATATCTCAATTGTTCCAGATTATAACAAGAGATTTTGGTGCTGGTAAAGAAAGACCGCTTCTTAAACACAAAGTTAATGATCGGTGGAGGGACTACAAATATGATGAGGTATATAAAGATACCGAGAATTTAGCCTTAGGTTTAGTTTCGCTTGGGGTTAAAAGAGGTGACCGTGTTGCAATAATTGCAGAGAACCGTCCCGAATGGCTTTATTCAGACATGGCAATTCTTGGTATTGGCTGTGTTGACGTTCCATTATATCCAATATCAACTTCTGAAACAATTGGGTTTATTATGAATAATTCAGAATCAGTAGGAATTATTGTCTCAAATAAATTCCAGCTTAACAAAGTTCTAAAAATTAGAAATGAATGCCGCAGTTTACGTTTTATAATTATAATGAATAATGAAGATAAAGGAAAAGAGGGAGATGTTTATTCATTCTCGGAAATACAGGATAAAGGCATAGAGTATAAAAAAGATCATTCAAGATATTTTACGGATAGTTGCAAACTTAACCAGGAAAATGATCTTTGCACAATTATTTATACATCCGGAACAACAGGTGAGCCAAAAGGAGTAATGCTTACTCATAAGAACATCTGTACAAATATTAAAGGCGCTCACGAGCTATTTGATATTAATGAAAATGATGTATTCCTTTCCTTCCTGCCTCTTTGTCATATCTTTGAAAGAATGGGAGGCTACTACACAGCTTTTTCTTGCGGTGGAACAATTGCTTACGCAGAAAGCATAGAAAAAATTTCCAATAATATGGAAGATATCAAACCGACAATAGTTACAGCAGTACCAAGATTGTTTGAGAGGATGTACAGCAAAATTAAACGCAATGTTGAAAGCATGCCCGAAAAGAAGCAGAAAATTTTTAACTGGGGAGTTGAAATTGGCAAGGAATACCAGATTGCAAAAAAATCGGGCAGCCCAGTACCCATATTTTTAGCTCTCAAACATAAACTTGCGGAAAAACTTGTGTTCCACAAGTTGAAAGAAAAAACAGGAGGAAGAATAAGATTTTTTATTTCCGGCGGAGCCGCACTTTCCCGGGAACTGGGACTATTTTTTGAAGCTGTGGGCATACTTGTTATTGAAGGTTATGGCTTAACTGAATCATCTCCTGTAATTTCTATAAACAGGTGCAATGATTACAAGTTTGGCACTGTAGGAAAACCGCTACCCGGCGTAGAAATAAAAATTGCGAAGGATGGAGAAATTCTTGCGTATGGTCCAAATATAATGCAGGGTTATTATAAAAACAGGAAAGAGACTGAAGAATCCATTAAAGATGGATGGCTGCATACCGGCGATATTGGCGTTTTTGATGCCGAGGGTTTTTTAATAATCACTGATAGGAAAAAACATCTCTTCAAGACATCCGGCGGTAAATATATTGCACCAACACCAATTGAAAATATGTTCCTTGCCAGCAAATATATTGATCAGTTTATATTGATAGGTGACCGGAGAATGTTTGTGAGTGCATTAATTGTTCCTGATTATGAAGCACTTAAAGAGTATGCAGATGCTAACAGGATTCACTACAATTCAGTTGAAGAGCTTGTTGAACTAAAGCAGATTTATGAATTGCTTGATAAAGAACTAGACCAATTCCAGAAAAAACTTGCCAACTTTGAACGCGTGCGCAAGTTTGCAATTCTTGAAAAACCATTTACAATTGAAGGAGGCGAACTAACTCCGTCTCTAAAAGTAAAGCGTAAATTTATTGAAGAGCGTTACAAAGATTTGATTGAAGATATGTATAGAGGATTGGAAGGATAAATTTTGAGAAAATGTGCAATTGAAATTTGAGATGTGAATTATTAATAACTTTACAATTTATATTTGCAACTTCAAGGTATTTTGGTAAATCTTGATATAATATCCCATATTAAAATATAAGGGAATACATATTGTTTTTTGATTAGGTACAAGTTAAATTTGTGTGTCGTTCAAATGAACTAATGTATGTGACTTTTAGTATTAATAAAATATATTTTTGTGCTAAAATTTCATAGTAAAAGAGGGGTTTCAAAAGGTTATTTTTTTTTGAAAACATTTTCTTCCTGACCGGCATCTCTCCCTCTCCCTGTTCTTTGAACGGCGGATAATAAAAGACCCAAGTAACGAAATTAACAAGAATATAGTTTTATAAAAAATATTTTTGTGATCAATTTTGTCTAAAGATATGGATAGAGTTATAAAAATATTGCATCTTGAGGATAGTGATCTTGATGCTGAATTATTGGTATCCCAGCTAGAAGCCGAAAAAATAAAATGTACAATGACCCGGGTTTTCAGAAAAAATGAATTTATAAATCTTATCGAAAAAGAGAAATTCGATATAATCCTTTCTGATAACACTATGCCTGATTTTGACGGCATAGATGCCTTACGTCTTGCAAAAAAAATACAGCCGGACACACCATTTATTTTCTTATCCGGGACTATCAATGAAGAAGTAGCTATAGAGGCAATGCGCTGGGGTGCTTCTGATTACGTACTTAAGCAAAAGCTGTCCAAGCTTGGGGTAGCAGTCAGAAGGGTAATTCAAGAATCTGATCAAAAAGAAGAACTTGAATTGGCAAATATAAAAATTAGAGAGAGTGAAGATAAATATAGAGTAATTACAGAAAACTCTGCCGATGCAATATTTATTACCGATAAAAATGGAAGATATACTTATATCAATTTCAGCGCAGTTAAAATGCTGGGTTATTCAAAAGAAGAAATTTTGAAATTTACAATTGGCGACCTTTCACCAGATGATAAAAAGGAAGAGTATTTAGAATTTTTTAAAAAACTCTTTCAAATAGGCCACATTTTTATAGAAATAAAACTTAAAAAAAAGGACGGACAATTACTACCTGTAGATTTAAATGCGGTTGTTCTGCCTAATGGAATGGTTCACGGAAGCTGCAGGGATATAACTGAACGAAAGGTTGCAGAAGAAGAAGTATTAAAAGCCAAAGACAAAGCAGAGGAAATGAGCAGGCTAAAAAGTTACTTTCTTTCGAATATGAGCCATGAGTTACGAACCCCAATGGTTTCTATACTTGGATTTGCAGAGTTGTTAAGAGCCGAACTAAGTAACCCGGAACAGCTTGAATTGATTGAACACCTTATTGAAGGAAGCCATAGACTTAGTGCAACACTAAACAGTATTCTTGAGTTATCGAAAGTTGAAGCCTCGCAATCAGAACTAAATCTTAAATTATGCAACATAGCTGATGAGATAGAAAAGAAAATTGGCTCCCTTGCCAATTTAGCCAAAAGGAAAAATTTATATCTAAGAACTGAAATACCGGATCGTACAATTGCAATAGAAATTGACCCGGACCTATTCGGCAATGCTCTCCTTCATATATTAGAGAATAGTTTAAAGTTTACGAATCAAGGGGGCGTTGTTGTTCAGGCTAAAATCCAAAAAATTAAAGATGAGCCAAGGCTTGTTATTAAAGTGATTGATACAGGAATCGGAATTTCTGATGCTGACCTCGGAAATATATTTAGTGAATTCAGACAGGCTAGCGAGGGGTTCAGCAGAGACCACGAAGGAGTTGGTGTTGGTTTAACCATTGCAAAAAAAATTATTGAGATGCTTAACGGAGAAATTTGGGTGGAAAGCAAGCTTGGTAAAGGCACTACATTTTTCATTTCTTTCGCACTAGGACTTAGTGAAACACAAATTACCAGGGAGATACGTGAAAAAAGAAAAACTACCAGCGTTCAAAAACCCTCTCTGTGGAAAAAAAAACCAACTATTCTTATTGTAGAAGACAATATTTTGAATAGAGAAGTGGCTAAATTATATCTTAAAGATAATTTTGAAACTGCTGAGGCGGCTGATGGAGTAACTGCCCTGGCTGTTGCATCAAATATCCACTTCGACATAGTATTGATGGATATTAATTTGGGAAAAGGACTTGATGGAATTAACACAATGCAAAGAATGAGGAACATTCCCAATTATAAAAACACGCCAATAATTGCTGTTACAGCCTATGTAATGGCAAACGACAAAGAGAAATTTATTGAGCTTGGTTTTGACGGATACATTCCCAAACCATATACAAAAGAGATACTTTTGAAAGCGATTAAGCAAAAATTGAATACGAATAACTAATTCTCTTTTTCCTCAAATTCCATAGTTTTTAATTCGGACATAGAAATTTCTTATATTACCAATTGAAAATTATGGAGTTTGCTTGACCAAAGAAAAAATTCTTGTAACTTCTGCACTTCCATATGCAAATGGTAATATACATTTAGGTCATCTCAGCGGAGCTTATCTTCCGGCAGATATTTATGTGCGTTACAAACGTTTAAAAGGAGACGATATCATTTATATCTGTGGTTCAGATGAACATGGTGTTCCAATTACTATAACCGCTGATAAAGAAAAAGTAACGCCAAAAGAAATTATTGACCGGTATCATAATGCAAATAAAAATGCGTTCGAAAAGTTTGGGATGAGTTTTGACATATATTCGCGTACGAGCCTGCCCGTTCATCATAAAACTTCTCAGGAGTTCTTCAAGTCATTTTATGACCAGGGATTGCTGGTTGAAAAAAAATCGATGCAGTTTTATGATGAAAAAGCTAAAATGTTTTTACCCGACCGATATGTAGAGGGAACATGTCCTAAATGCGGCAACGAAGAAGCCAGAAGTGATGAATGTGAAAAATGCGGCTCTCTATACGATCCGTCTGAGCTAAAGAATCCAAAAAGTAAAATTACAGGACAGACGCCTGTATTGAAAGAAACGTCTCATTGGTTCTTTCCTTTAGGGAAATACCAGCAGCGTTTGGAAAAATATGTAAACGAGATGAATGAAAAATATGGATGGAAGGATAATGTTCTTCAATATTGTAAAAGCTGGTTTATTGATGGTTTGAAAGACAGGGCAGTTACACGCGATCTTGATTGGGGAGTCAAAGTTCCTCTTGATGGAGTTCAAAATAAAGTTTTATATGTTTGGTTTGAAGCAGTGCTTGGGTACATTTCAGCAACTAAAGAATTATTTCAGATGCGCGGCGAACCCGATCTTTGGAAAAGCTATTGGCAACAGGCAAATACAAAATACATTGCATTTATAGGTAAAGACAATGTTGTATTTCATACAATAATATTTCCTGCAATGTTAATGGCCTGGAATGACAACAACAAAGATAAATATATACTGCCGCAAAATGTTCCTGCCAACGAGTTCCTGAATTTTGAAGGCAAGAAATTTTCAAAAAGCCGGGGATGGGGAATTGACGTTGATGAATTTCTTAATCTTTTTCCAGCCGATACCCTGCGCTATACACTTGCTGCAAATCTGCCCGAAAATAAGGACACAGATTTTTATTGGAAGGAATTCCAGGGAAGAACAAATGGGGAACTTGCTGATATACTTGGCAATTTTGTGAATAGAACGTTCACATTTGTGCATAAGCATTTTGACGGAGTTGTTCCGGAAAGAGGCAAGTTAGAAAAAATTGATATTGAAATGCTTGAACTTCTTAATGCATCTCCACAAAAGATTGCAGATCTTTTGGAACGCTACAAGGTTAAAGATGCAGTATTTGAAATGATGAATCTTGCTCGCGCCGGGAATAAATATTTCAATGATTCTGAACCGTGGGTAAGCCTGAAAAAAAATAAAGAACAGTGTGCTACTACAATCAACATTTGTTTAAATATTATTTTTACACTTGCAGAAATCTTTGAACCGGTAATTCCATTTTCGAGTGTAAAGATCTTTAAAATGTTAAATGCAAGACCGACTGAATGGTTAAAGTGCGGTGCTGCAACTCTTTCTTCAGGGCATAAACTAAACCAGGCTGAAATTTTATTTGCAAAAATTGAAGATAAAGTGATTGAAGATCTTGTAACCAAACTTGGACAAACTGAAGACAAACCCAAAGAAGTGCCGGAAGAAATTACAATTGATGAATTTAAACGGGTGAAATTACAAGTTGCAAAAATTACAGCAGCAGAAAACGTAAAAAAGAGCGATAAGCTGCTAAAACTGCAAATTGATCTTGGCTCGGAAAAACGCCAGCTGGTTGCCGGCATCGCTAAAAGTTACAGTCCGGATGAACTTGTCGGAAAAAAGGTTCTGGTAGTTGCTAATCTTAAAGCAGCTAAATTATTCGGAATTGAATCCCAAGGAATGATTCTAGCACTTGATACATCAGAAGACGGCAAGGTAAAAATTATTGAAATTGATGAATCTATTGAACCCGGTAAAACAGCCAAATGATTTTTTCGCAACTAATAATTTTCTTATGAAGTCTATCAAAAAATCTCCAAGGAACAGAACTATTACATTAAGTAAAATTGAATTGGAAAAATATTCTAAACGCCTTTTAGATCTTAAAGAGAAGGCTTCTGTCCGGGATGTAATAAACAAAACAATTCATCAGGATTTATTTAAAGCAGCAGATTTACTGCCCGGTAACTTTGTTGATCTTCTTATTATCGATCCGCCATATAACCTTTCAAGAACATTTAATACAAATTCATTCAAGGAAAGATCAGTTGACGATTATGCAGCTTGGATAGAAAGTTTCATTATTAAGTTGAGAAGGATTTTAAAGACTAATGCATCAATTTATTTTTGCGGAGATTGGCATACATCAATCTCAATTCCTCTCATCCTTCAAAAATATTTTATTATTCAGAACAGGATAACCTGGGAACGGGAAAAGGGAAGAGGCGCAAAAAGGAATTGGAAGAATAGTTCGGAAGATATTTGGTTTTGTACAGTATCAAAGAAATTTATTTTCAATACGAAACAGGTTAAACTGAATAGAAAAGTGATTGCTCCCTACCGGGACTCCAATGGAAAGCCCAAGGATTGGCAATCATCAAAGAAAGGAAACTTTCGCTTAACACATCCATCCAATATATGGAATGATATATCCATTCCATTTTGGTCTATGCCGGAAAATACAGAGCATTCAACCCAAAAACCTGAAAAGCTGTTAGCAAAAATTATATTAGCAAGCAGCAAAAAAGGACAGGTTGTACTAGACCCATTTTTAGGAAGTGGAACTACATCAGTAGTAGCTAAAAAACTGGGCCGAAAATATGTCGGGGTGGAATCTGATAGATATTATGCGTGTCTAGCTGAAAAACGTCTGGATTTGGCAGAAAAGGATAAATCTATCCAGGGCTATGAATTTGGCGTTTTTTGGGAACGCAATACAATGCCAGTTAGTATAAAAACCACAAGAAATAAGCAAAAGGGGCAGCAAAGTTAGAGCTTCATTTCTTGATTTTCAGACCCTCAATGGGTAAAATAGCAAACCAAAAAATCACTATAATGGAGGTTTTCGAATGCGTGTAACAAAATTAATTTTCTTAATTCTTCCTTTATTAATTTCTATTACCTGCAAAGCTCAAAGTTCAAAAGTTGTAGTTGCAGAATTTGGAGATTATAAAATTTACCTGGATGAGTTTGAAAATTCTTATGTTAAAAATTCAGGAGGACTTGAAAAAGCAAAAAAGGATTCTCTTTCTGCACTTAAAAATTATCTTGATCTTTATGTGAATTACAGGATGAAGCTTAGAAATGCTGATGTTAGAGGTTATAAAACTAATCTGGATATGCAGAAGGAATTAAAAGATTATAAAGAGAATCTAGGCTCAACAATAATTCTTGAAAAGGAAATTTATGAGCCTAATTTGCATAAACTTTATGAGCGCAGAAAAACCGAAATACGTGCAAGTCATATTATGCTTCTGTCGGATTCAAATACAACAGAAGCCCAAGTTACAGAGCTTGCCCAAAAAATAATTGATAGAATTAATAAAGGTGAAGATTTTGCTAAACTAGCAAAGGAATATTCCAAAGATGCAAACACAAATAATAACGGTGGTGATTTTTATTATTTTACAGCAGGACAAATAAATTCCGTGGAGCTTGAAGATATATTATATGGTTTGGATGTAGGACAGATTACTCAAACTCCTTTTAAATTTAACAATGGGTACCACATAATAAAAATAACAGAAAGACATCCTCGTAATATATCAATACGTGCACAGCATATTTTAATAAAATATGCCGATTCTTCCAATATTGCAGACACAGCAAAAGCGCTTGCAAAGATTAAAGGAATTCAGGAAGAATTAAAACATGGCGCCGATTTTTCGGAATTGGCTAAAAAGTATTCTGACGACACTCAAAGTGGTAAAAATGGCGGAGATTTAAATTTCATCAGCAGAGGTCAGTTGATTCGTCCTTTTGAAGAAGTCGTTTTTAGATTAGCAAAAGGGCAAATATCTGACATAGTTCAAACACAATTTGGTTTCCATCTAATTCGAGTTACAGATATTGCAAAATATCCGGATTATGAAGCAGAGAAGGAAAATTTAAAAACTATCTACCAGCATACCGGCTACAGCAGGGATTATGAAAGATTGATTAATAAATACAGAACAGACTACAATTATAAATTCAACCAAAATACTTTTGATAAAATTGCACAAAAAACTACAGATACAGCAAAAGTTAACGTACATTATTGGAATAGTGATTTCCAAAAAGATTTTGGCAGCAGCCCAATATTCTCAATTAATGGAAAAGATTATATTGTAGATAGTTTAATAAGTGCACTGCTTAAAAAAAATGCCAGCATTGATATGAAAATTGATTCTAAAATAATTGGGTATGGTGTAAAAAATTATTCTTCAGATCTTCTTTTACAAATGAAAGCGTTCTCTTATGATAAAGATAATCCTGAATTTGCTGACCTGATTAATGAATATGAAAAGGGAATGTATCTTTTCAAATTATTGGATGAGGAAGTATGGTCGAAGATAAAGTTAGATTCAACAAAAGTTGAAGAATTTTGGAAGCAGAATAAAGAAAACTTTAAATGGAAAGACCGCGTGGAGTTTAAAGAAATATATGCGCTTAGCGATTCTACAATTAATAAAGGTTATTCGATGGCAGTATCAGGTATGAACTACGATTCAGTTTATGTGAAAATTAATCAAAGAGCAGGGGCGGCAAATAAACCCGGTTATACAGGTCTTGTAAATATTGATGCAAATGAGCTTGCAAAGCAGGCAAACGCTTTAAAAAATATTGGTGATATATCTAAACCATTTAAAATGGATGACGGATGGTCAATTGTAAAACTGCTTAAACGCGATAGTGTAAAACTTAAAACATATGATGAAGCAAAAGCCGAGGCTGCAAGCATATTGCAGGAAAATGAAAGCAAACGGCTTGAAGATGAGTATATTAACCGTTTAAAAGATATTTATCATCCTAAAATGTATTATAATGAACTTGAAAAAGCTTTTAAGTAAAATACTAATTAGTATTGCAGCAGTAGTTTGCTTTTTATTTTTGGCAGCAGCATGTTCAAAAAAAGAAAAATCAAATTCAATTGTAGCTAAAGTAAATGATTCAATCCTGACTGAAGATGACTTGAATGTAGCACTTTCCCAGGAAAGAAATAGCGGAAAGTATAGAGAAGAGTACATTCAAAATTGGATAGAAAAGGAAGTGTTATCACAACAGGCATCAAAAAAAGGAATTCAAGATGATGCACAATTCAAATTTATTGCCGATCAGAATAAAAAAGAATTAACTGTTGCAATGTTTATTAACAAAATACTGGATGAAAATAATATTGAAATTACCGATGATGAAATAAAAAGCTATTTTGAAAGCAATAAAGAAGACTTTAGACTAACAGATAATGCTTACCTTTTGAACAGGATTTATTTTAATAATTTTGATAAAGCAGTTCAATTTAGAAATAATGTTCTTAACACTGACTGGAATAGGGCCCTTAATGTTTTTAACAGCGAACAGTCATTAGTTGAATCATCATTACAGAAATTATATTTCCAATATCAGATTCAGCCAATTACATTGCTGCGTATTGTAAATAATCTGGAAGATAGTGAAACAAGTATAATACTTGAAACTGAACCAATGAAATATGCTATTGTTCAGTTAATTTCAAAATATGATAATAACAGTATACCTCCTATCGAGGTTATTAAGGAAAGAGTAAAAGAAAGGCTGACAATAATTAAGAAGAAAGAATTTTTAA
This sequence comes from Melioribacter sp., assembly GCA_003155655.1. GTDB lineage: Bacteria > Bacteroidota > Ignavibacteria > Ignavibacteriales > Melioribacteraceae > Fen-1258. The sequence continues at coordinate 2,878 of PMDS01000064.1, read as the reverse complement.
AAAATTATATTGACAAATTAATCGCAGAACATAATACAGAGGTAGTGAGGTATTCAGAATGAAAAAAATAATATTTCTTTTTATACTAATAGCAAGCACATTAAGTGCACAGAAGGTTTTAGATAAAATAATTGCAGTTGTAGATAATGAAATTATTCTTCAATCAGAATTAGATTTGCGGGTTAGTATTGAAGCTGCTCAAAGGAATGTAAATCCGGCTGATTCTACAGTGCGAAGAAATGTTCTCAATGGAATGATTGAAGAAAAACTTCTATATGCACAGGCAGAACTTGATTCGGTTACAGTAACTGATGATCAGGTAAAACAGCAGCTTGAAAGCAAGATGAATTATATAGTCCAACAGTATGGTTCGCGTGAAAGAGTAGAGCAGGTTTACGGTATGCAATTCGAGAAACTAAAACGTTCGCTTCTTGATGATACGCGAAAAGAGATAATGGCATACATGCTTCAACAAAAAAAGTTCGCAACAGTTGAAGCCACAAGAAAAGAAGTGGAAGAATTTTATGACAGTTATAAAGATTCACTAGGAGTTGTACAGGAAAAATTTACTATATCGCACATTTTCCAGAATCCTAAAACAGGTGAGCGCGTAAAAAAGAAAGCTAAAGAACTTGCAATTTCTTTATTGGATTCATTAAAGCATGGCTCAGATTTTGCGAAGCTGGCAAAAAAATATTCTGAAGATCCCGGCAGCGCATCGTTAGGCGGCGATCTTGGAACTGTAAAGCGTGGCCAGTTTGTTTCGGAAGTGGAAGCTGCTACATTTGCATTGGCACCGAATCAAATATCAGGCGTAGTAGAATCAATATTTGGATTTCATATCATTCAGCTGCTTGAAAGACGCGGTGAATCAGTTCATGCAAGGCATATTTTGATTAAAGTACGAGGTGATGATGAGTCTGATCTTAAATCAATTGAATTCTTAACTGATTTACGCGACAGTATAACGAAGAAGGTTAACACGTTTGAGTATTATGCAAAAAAGTATAGTGACGATAAAGAGAACGCAAAATATGGAGGCGAATTAGGATCTTTTGAAGCGAGCCAGTTGGACAAAACTCTTCTTGACATTATTTATAAACTAAAAGAGGGGGATATAAGCTATCCTAAACGCCTTGAAGTTGATAGGAATACATACGGTTATCACCTTGTGAGATTGGATAAAAGAGTGCCAACGCACAAAGCGAACCTTGAATTGGATTTTCCTGAAATTAAACGAGTAACTGAAGTATCAAAGAAACAGAAGCTTTATTCTACCTGGATGAAAGAAATTAAGAATAGGATTTTTTGGGAAATTCGTTTATAACATATTGCCTGTTTAAATATTAATTTAAATTTTATACCAGCTAATATAATGGAACAACATTGACGGAAAAAAAACTTTCTAGCGACGTACAGACAGTTGAAGAATTAGCTTATTCGATTAAGAAAATAAAACAGGAAATAAGCAAAGTAATTATTGGACAGGAACAAATAGTAAATGACCTACTGGTTAGTTTATTAGCACGTGGTCATTGTTTACTTGTAGGTGTTCCAGGTCTTGCAAAAACCCTGCTGATTAAAACACTTGCCGAGGTTTTAGATCTGAAGTTTAATAGGATACAATTTACTCCCGATCTGATGCCAAGTGACATTACAGGTACAGAAATAATTGATGAAGATTCCGTTACAAAGAAAAGAATTTTCCGTTTTATAAATGGTCCGGTATTTGCGAACATAATACTTGCTGATGAGATTAATCGCACACCCCCCAAAACACAAAGTGCCCTGCTTGAAGCAATGCAGGAACATAAGGTTACAGCAGCAGGAGTTACCCGCACACTTGAAGAACCATTTTTTGTCTTGGCAACTCAAAACCCTATAGAACAAGAGGGAACATATCCATTGCCGGAAGCTCAGCTAGACCGGTTTATGTTTAATCTTTGGTTAGATTACCCGGGATTTAACGAAGAAATAGAAATTATCAAATCTACAACAAGTGATTATAAAGCTGAACTTAAAAAGGTTTTAACATCGGAAGAACTAATTAAATTCCAAAATTTAATAAAGCGAGTTCCTGTAGCAGAAAATGTAATAGAATTTGCAGTTAAATTTGTTAATTCGACACGTCCTGCCAATAACGCGAATGGATTTATAAAAGAAAGTGTAGCCTGGGGTGCCGGTCCTCGCGCATCTCAATATTTAATTCTAGCGGCAAAAACAAAAGCAGTTGTAGAAGGAAGATTTACTCCATCAATTGATGATGTTAAAGCTTTTCTTATTCCCGTTCTGCGCCATAGAATAATTCCAAACTTTTCTGCTGAAGCTGAAGGAATTAATTCTTTAGAGATTATCAAAAAGTTAATTTAACTGGTAAAACAGAGTACATTTTAATATTTGGTAATATATTCCATAAAAAATTTTAAGAAAGAAAAACAGTTAGTACATGTAGGTTTTAAATAAATCCAGGATGATGTTAATGCATATAAACAACAAAGTTATTATTTATATCCGTTTTCTATTTTTAGTTTTGTTGTTTTTAAGCTGTACAAAAAAAACAGAACAAAATTCAGAAGTTAAAAAACAGAACCAATTTGCCCTTCCAGTAGCAGATTTGATAGAAGTGATTGATACAATTCAAGTTAATCAAACTCTTTCAGACATATTAACTCCACATAGTGTATCTCAAAAAAGAATTAATGAAATTGAAAAAACAGCAAAAGATATTTTCCCTGTGCGCAATTTTAGGGCAGAAGATCAATTGTTTATTTATGCCAAATGGGATTCGATAGAAACTGTTAAATATTTTGTATACAAATACAAAAACGATCCAATAAATTATACCGTTTTTGATTTGCGTGACACTATAAAAATTTAT